>JAFDAS010000096.1 GCA_019313695.1 Deltaproteobacteria bacterium | reverse complement strand
TTATGAGGAGGAAGTCACTGAAGATTTGGAAGCTATCCGGACATCTGCTCAACAGGGGAAGGCATGGGGGAAGCCGGCATTTTTGGAGGAGCTGGCTAATTCTCTTGACCGGATTGTAGTCCCCAGAAAAAGAGGGAGACCGAGAAAGGAGAATAAATAGGTGTGACCCCTTTTCTCTCCCTTTTCTCTCGCTTCTTTACCAGATATCGGCAACATCCTTGATTCGGTCTTTTATTTGTCTGTACAGTTCTTCTTCGTTTTCGATGCGGAGTGACACCGCTCCCTCAGGGCATATCTCCACACATCTCCCGCACCCTTTGCAGCTTTCACCGGGTATGGCAGTGCCGTTATCAATCTTCATAGCAGCGACAAAGCACCGATCGACACATACGCCACAGCCGGTGCATTTTTCGGGATCGACTTCCACCGAAATTCCGGGGAGTTTCTTGTAGGCTCTGTCGAGATTGGGACCACGCTTTTCCATGTGAGTCCTGTAAAGACAGCAGCAATCGCAACAGAAACATATAAACATAAGTTGTTTAAAATTTGTGAGACCGAAGGCTACCGGGTCTATCCATACGTGCGCCACATTGGCGATGAGGCCCGCTTTCGCTGCTCTCCGGACATGAGCAACCGCCTCCTCCTGTATTACTATACGTCCGTGCGAGGGGTGCATCCGGGAGACTGCCGGACCTAGGGCCATACAGCCGATGTCGCTGGGATACTCCTCGCAGCCTATTTTGCTCCTGCATATGCATTCCTCGAGTATAAAGATATCCTCTACTTCCAATAGAAGCCTTTCCAAAACACGCCGCGGCAAGATCAAACTATCGGGTGGTAGAATCACTTCATTTATGGGAACTGAGGTAACCTCATTCCAGGGGTATGCGAAAAAAGGGTTGATGATCCACTTGAAAATCGGATAAGAACTTAATCGTTTTGCTGCGATCATAATCGGCCAGGAAAGCCACAGCGAAACCTTTACCATTTTTTTTGTCGGGCCGTATTTCAGGAAATTCATCATGACTTTTCACCTGATCCAGGGTCGTTAATCGAAAACGCCCTTCTTGAGCGGCAACCACCACGTAAATCCGAAGATTGCCGTATTAACGACTATACGCGCGCCTGATATTCCTTTAGCTCTTCCGATTTTTGACGACACCGGAATCTCCGCACAGTGCATCAGAAGTAGAAGCACGGGCAACGCTGCCTTGCCGGCCACACTGTCTGGAAAGAGCACATAGCCCAGCCAGATCACCGCTATCCAGAGTAGTATCGCTCCGGACATAAGAAAATACCAGAAACCTTTTTTCTTCATCATAATTATCTCCCCTGGCACTACTGTCATGTCAACTATGCTCTGTCATTTCGAAGGAGTCTTCACGACTGAGAAATCTTAGATTTCTCCCTGCGGGCGAAATGACATTTCTTGATTGACACGACACTACTGTATGTCTACCAATTCTCCCATACGTCCGGTTAATTCCTCAATCGCCTCATCTATATCCTCAACATCAGCATTCACCGCTTTTTGCGGACATACCGTTACGCACCTCCCGCAACCTATGCACCTCGACATGTTGTGTACAATCCTGTCTTCATCGATTGAAATTGCGGACATGTGACAATTCTCAACACATGTGCCGCACAGGTTGCAGGATTCGGTATCGACGACTACCTGAAGACCCTTCAGCGGTACGAGTGCCTCCGCCATCTCTCGTGGAATATACCTGCCCGAAGTTAAAATCGTACAGCAGCAGTGACAGCAGTGACAGATGGTGAGGAGTTTTCCTTTGTCCGGTACTCCCCATATTAAATTGTCAATCTTCACCCGTCCGATCATGGGAACGAGACCGTCTTCAATGGTTTTATGGAGGTGGGCGATTGCCTCATCTTTTGTAACGTGACGGGCGATTCTTTCATCGATTTCACGGGTTCCCTCGCCGAGGAGGGTGCACCCATACTCAACAGGATGGTTCTTGCACTGGCGCGCGTCTCGGCAGGTACATTTGTTGATGATAACTCTGTGTGACGAGCGGTTGATAAATTCTTCAACCACTCTTCCGGGCAAGAGAGTGCTTGCGCCCTTTATTTCTTCATTAATCGGGAGATAGGTGATATTGAGATTTTTTCCTGAAAAGAGGGGCAGAGAAGCCTTTTTAACAAACCAGCCCACCACAGGCCACCCCGTCGCCCTGGCGCTGATCCAGGTGATGGGCCAGATTTTCGCCAGCACCGCAAGCCACCATTCAGGTCTTTTCGACATAATGCCTCCGCTACTTCAATTACTGTCATTTGCGCTTCAATGATGACTATAACAGCGCTATATGAGGTCTCCTGTCGAACCAGGGCCTTGCCTGCTCCAGTTGGGCCGCCAGCCGGAACAGTGTCGCTTCGTCTCCGAACCTCCCCATAAAGTGGACTCCACATGGAAGGCCTTCTTCCGTCCAGTGAAGAGGAACGGACATTGCGGGCTGACCGGTGAAGTTGGCCAGTTGCGTAAAGGGGGTCTTCGACAGGCTCTCTACCGCAAGCTTGTCGGTTATGCCGGAGAGTTTTAACAATTTCCCCAATCCCATTGAGTTCACTAATGTCAAAAGGGCGCGTTCGGCAGGCTTTGGCTGCAGTTCCCCTATCCTGACGGGAGGATACGCCATGGTTGGCGTGAGATAGAGGTCATATTTTTCATGAAAGCGTCCCATCACCCTGGAGGCCATACCCCATTCGCGCAGCTGTTTTACAAAATAGCCCGCGGAAAAGGTGCGGCCAAGCAGTCCGAGGGTCCATGTCAGGGCCTCCAGATCATCTTTTCCTGCTTTTCTGCCTAATATGGGTTCCAGCTCCTCTATATCGGCCGCTATTTCTCCCATATACATGGTGAGGTAACTGTTTGCCAGGGCTTTGCCATCAAGGTTCGGACGATTTTCCTCAACCTTGTGCCCCAGTTCTTCAAGGAGCTGAGCCGCTTTTTCCACGGCCCCTGCGCACTCGGGATGAACCTCCGTATCGATCGGGGAAAGAGTATTGAAGGCTATTCTCAGAGAACCGGATTCCCTTTTTATCTCCTCCATATATGGTCGCTCCGGTGGTGGAATAATATATGGAGCTCCCACATCGGCCCCGCTTGTAGCGTCCAGCATGGCAGCGCTGTCCCTGACTGAACGGCTGATTATATGTTCGACAACGGCGCCCTGCCAGATTGCCCCATGATCCGGGCCGGTGGGATTACGTCCCCGTGTCGGTTTGAGACCAAAAAGGGCGCAGCATGACGAGGGAATACGAATAGAACCGCCGCCGTCACCCCCCGAGGCCATCGGCACCATACCGCTTGCGACGGCAGCCGCGGAACCTCCGCTTGAACCGCCCGGCGTATGATCGGTATTCCAGGGATTGCGCGCGGGTCCATGAAGCTCCGGTTCCGTGACACCCATGAGACCGAATTCCGGACAATTTGTCTTTCCCATGATAACGAGGCCCGCCTTCTTAAACCTCTTTACCAGTTCACAATCCTCATCCGGAATATAGTTTTTGTATGCTCTGCTTCCACCGGTCAGGGGTACACCGGCATACGCCGCAACCAGGTCTTTCAGCAGGAAGGGAACCCCTGTAAAGGGACCCTCGGGGAGACCTTTTTCAATATCTTTTTGCGCCAGATCGAGCATTGGAGCTATTATCGCGTTAAGCTCAGGGTTGAGCTTTTCTATCCGGCCGGTTGCTTCTTCGTAAAGATCCGCGGGGGAAACATCCTTCTTTCTGACAAGCTCAGCCATTCCAAGTCCATCATATCGGTCGTATTCCTTGAAGTTACCCATAAAGATTACCTCCCTTCAGGATGAATGAAAAAATGACTCCATTTTGTGTTTGTAAAACACCTACCGGCTTATCCTCTGTCTCTCAGCAACCCCTTCACTATAGCCTATATGCCCGTATTGTCAAAATAATAGTTTGAGGACCTTTTGTCCGGCCAAAGCAGACGGTTTCAGCCCATGGACAAGACAATGAATCTACGCCCTATAGCAAAATGAGTGGGAATATGCTATGAGCAGACGCAAAATCATGGCGTATAAAGGGAGATCTTATCATGTCGAATCCACCGGTTCTTTTTGAAACTCAAGACTTGATCGCGCAAATCACACTCAACCGGCCTGAAAACCGCAACAGCATGGACAAAGAAACAATGCCCGCCTTCCTTGAGGCTATCAACAGGGTTAAGGATGATAATAATCTGCGCTGCCTGATTATAACGGGAACAGGCAAAAGTTTCTGCGCCGGAGCCGATTTTAAAAGCGGAATTGTTGACGACAGAGGCGCTTTGCCCCATGAAACCCTCCTGAAAACTTATGGTCCTTTCTTGAAAATCCAGGAGATAAAAATCCCCACTATAGCTGCCATGAACGGACATGCCGTAGGCGGAGGGTTCGGATTGGGTCTTATCTGCGATATCAGGATAGCCAACATCGACTCAAAATACGGCGCTAATTTCGCGCGTCTGGGATTACATACCGGAATGGCGATATCGTACATGCTGCCAAGAATTGTAGGTATGCCCGTCGCCAATGAACTCCTTTTCACAGGACGTCTCATAGACGGTAAAACCGCTGCCGATATCGGACTTGCCAACTACGCGCTGCGCGAAAATGAAGTTTCTGAAAAAGCCTGGGAACTCGCCCGGGAAATAGCCGCCTGCGCTCCAGCGGCCGTCAGAATGATAAAACGATCCGTCCACAGAGACCTCGACTGGGACCCCGCCGGCGCAGCGGAAGCAGAAGCTTACTGCCAGTCACGTACCTTTGAAATGGATGATGCCAGAGAAGGGATCAGCGCCTTACTTGAAAAACGAGAACCTGTATTCAAGGGGGAATAGGGCCGGATTATTCCCTGAGAAGTGCTATTGGATACACACATCACGAAAATGAACTGGAAAATTTTCATCACGTTATTTCTGGCAATATTCGCCTCCACGCTGGGCCAGGGAATCGTTGTGCCACTATTGCCTGTGTATGCTCATCAGCTTGGAGCCACAAGCTTCATAATAGGCATTATGTTTGGCGCCTTTTCGATTTCCAGGACACTATTTCTGCCCTATTTCGGTTCCGTATCCGATCGGACAGGCAGGAAACCTTACATTACGGTTGGACTGCTGGTCTATTTTCTGGCTTCAATTGCCTACATGTTTTCCCATGATGTGAACTCGCTGATCTGTGTACGCTTTTTTCAGGGAATAGCCGCTGCCATGATTCTGCCGGTGGCCCAGGCCTATATAGGCGAAATTACGCCCAGAGGTCAGGAAGGGTTTATGATGGGCCTGCTCAATCTTTCGCTGTACGGCGGCCTGAGTGCCGGACCTGTACTGGGCGGCATAGCAAAGGATGCACTGGGTATGCGATCAGCTTTTGTCAGCATGGGAGTTCTCTGTATTCTCGGATTTCTCCTGTGCCTGGTGTTCCTTCCGCCAAGAAAAGACGAACCCCTTGTCTCCCGGGGCAGACCGCCTCAGCGCGTCATGCTGCTACTACGCAACCGGCACCTTTTGGGCTTGTTTCTGTTCCGCTTTGCAGCCACCCTGTGTATCGGTGCTTTCTGGTCATTTGCGCCGCTGCTGGCAGACACCGAGTTCAATCTCTCAGGGTTTGCTATCGGAATCTTGATCATGTTCAGTGTATTTATATCCGCTATTCTCACAATCCCCATGGGATACCTGGCAGACAGGATCAACAAACGTTTTCTGGTTACGCTTGGAGGGCTCATTACCTTTGTTTCCATGCTGTTTTTTGCGTATTCTCAGAAATCCTGGGGCCTGTACGCCGCCAGCATCCTTGCCGGCATCGGCGGCGGTATTTCTGTCCCGGCAATGATGGCTATGGGAGTATTTATCGGTCGTACAAACGGACACATGGGCTCGGTCATCTCTTTGATAACCGTGGGTCACAGCCTGGGCATGATGGCCGGACCGATCCTGGCCGGTATCCTGATAGACCTGGTCAACATGCAAAATACGTTTCTGGGGATGGCGATCTTCATGGCAGCAATTGCGGTGCTGTTTATACCGCTGACAGCACGATTTGAATCTCTGGAAAAGACCTGATCCTTTTTTTCCGGAAATTGCATCAAATTTTTTCGGCGGCAGCATTGCCTGTCGGGCAGCTCAGGGTTCGTAATAAACGGGTTTGCCCATTTCCGCGAAGGAAAAGTTAAGGAAGATGCTGTGCCCGTTGTAGTCAAGAACCCTCAGATCATCTTCCTGGTGCAGATCGTTTACTACGATGTCAAAGTGCTTGCCGTACCTTTTCTTCACTATTCCTACGGGTAGATCAGAAGCAATGAATTTTTTTATCCCCTTTGCCGCCAGCTTTTCTACAAAATCAGGGTTGGTTAAGGACTCGTACGAGGTCATAATAAGAATGGGCCCTGTGCCCGTGAATATTATGCTGGTTTTCATGACCATAACCTCCTTCTCCTGCCTGACGACAGGAATACGAAATTTATAACAGGCCTCACTGTTGAGACAAGACAAGTATACCTCGAAATTGTATATACGGGCAATCCTGAAATGTCATATTGCGAGAGATTTGAATGACTATCATTATTTGTCATTTCGACCGCCGGGAGAAATCTTATCAAGCCTGTATCATTAACCCAAGTTTAACCCCATTTTCACAAAAAGCAACAAAATAAGGGCATTTTTAGTGATTATGTGTGCGCAACCTGTTGATAACATTGCATGCAGCTTCTGAGGGATTGAAT
>JAFDAS010000095.1 GCA_019313695.1 Deltaproteobacteria bacterium | reverse complement strand
GATCACAATAAGGAAAGTCTGGATGATTTTCCTTATCATCCATAATTATAACCACTGCTCGGGGTGGTCAATTTTGGGTTAGCACAGGTGGTCAATTTTCGGTTGTCATTTCCAAACTCGCCGGTTTCCTTGCGCGCTTCCTCAAATACACCGATCGCATGCAGGTAAAAGGGGACAGGCTACTTTTTGAGGAATCTGAGGTTGATGTTGTGAAAGAAGAAAAGAGAAGAAAAGGGGTCTGACCCCTTTTCTTCTCGGAAAAAGCGTTTTAAAACATGTAGGGTGGAATAAATGTATATTTTCACCATAAAATACATTTTTCTACGATTCTATGTGCAAACATCATATCAGTTAAAAATACTTGCAATAAAAATGTATTTTGCTACAATAAGGACAAATTAAATATTTTTTTCTACAGAAAAACATTTTCTACAACGGTGGGTCGATGGAAAATATAGAAATCAACCCAATCAAAGATCTTAAACCGGTCGGTTACAGCGAGTTAGTTCGCCGGTATTCTCTCGACATCATACCACACTACGTTCAGTCATTTATAGCTGATAAGGGGCGACGCAAGACGGTCATAGGCGAACACCGGAAAACTGAGATCTACACGAAGAAATACGATCCAGGTGATGGCCTGGAGGATCATTTGACATTTGCCCTTAAATTTGAAGGAATAAATCTGGAAACTCTTAACTCTCTTTTTTCAGTGGTTGACCACAAAGAGATAGAACGTTTCATTAAGGAAACTCCAACCGGGAAGTATGCTCGAAAGATCTGGTTTCTGTATGAGTTTCTTGTGGGCAGGGAACTTGACATGGAACCCTCCAGGGTGACCAATTACATTGATCTCCTCGATCAGTCCAGGTACTACACTGCCAGGGGCATCCCGTGCCGGCGGCAAAAGATTACGGATAATCTTTTGGGTGATCGGCGCTTCTGCCCCATGATTCGACAAACTGACACTCTGAAGAATTACATCGACATTCGGTTAGACAAAAAAGGGATGGAAGTGGTTGGAAGCTATCCCAAAGAAGTCCTGCGGCGGGCTGTCTCTTATTTATATACCAGGGAAACAAAATCTTCATTCGAAATTGAGCGGGCGGCCCCGGATCAGAAACGAGCCGCACGATTTGTTGAGTTGCTTAGATTAGCAGATGAGCGAGAGTTCTTTGACAAACCATCGTTGATAGAACTTCAGCAGGCAACGGTTGATGAACGTTTTGCCAGTGACAACTTTCGGACGGATCAGAACTACGTTGGACAAACAGTGAGTTTCGGTAATGAACTGATTCATTTCGTTGCGCCCAAACCGGAAGATATTACGGAGCTCATGGAGGGCATGTTCTATGCGTATAAGCGCATAATGTCTTCCGAAGTTCATCCTGTCATCACTGCTGCGGCAATAGCGTTTGGATTCGTATTTATGCATCCGTTTGATGACGGTAACGGACGCGTTCATCGGTTTCTGATTCACAACATTCTGGCAAAAAGGCAGTTTACCCCGAAGGGTTTCATCTTTCCGATTTCGGCTACAATGCTCCGCAAGATTAAGGAATACGACGAAACGCTCGAGTTTTTCTCAGGACCTCTTTTGCCGCTGGTAGATTACGAACTGGACAGTGATGGAGGTATGGCGGTCAAGAATGAAACCGCCATACACTACAAGTATATCGACATGACTGTTATAGCCGAACGCCTGTTTGGCTTTATCCATGATACCATTGAGAATGAGCTCGTGTCAGAACTGGATTTTATTCTCGATTATGACAGGGCCAAACTTGCCATAAGGGACATTGTAGATATGCCGGATCGACTCATCGATCTTTTTATTCGAGTGTGCATTGAGAACAATGGACGACTGCCAAGAAACAAGCGCAAGGCCAGGTTTGAGCAGCTTACAGATAAAGAAGTTGCCAAAATGGAAGAGTGCCTCCGCAACGCCTTTAACCGGACTGCGGCGGGGTTAGCGAGCGAATAGAAAATAAATACTTTTCTTAATCCCGCTTATACTGGATTGCGGGGAGCTTCAATTATACGGAGCAGATATTTAATAGAAAGGTTGAACAGGAATCGAGATTTGTCTCTTTCAAGAAGATCGCTGAATCGAAATCTTATATCTTTGCTTGTCTTGCTTTGTTTTGCGGGCTGTGCTCCGGTTGTGTCATTTGTTGCCATTGCGCCGACGGCGGTACATTTTGGTTCGGTAGCCTATCAGTCCGTTGAAAAGGCGGAGATCGATGCCGTTGTGCCAAAAAGTGTTTCAAAAGAGGACCTGGGTGCGATAACGCATATTGCGATATTTATGGGAGGGGAGAGTCCGAACCGACCTTACGGGAGAATAGGTGATCTGGCCGCCGTTGTGGGAGATAACCTGTGCTTTGAATTGGCAAGACTGGGATTTAAGGTCTACGGCTGGAACGAGCTGAAAAAGAGTGCAAAGGGAGCTGACACCACAGATAGAATGGTGGAATCGGGGAAAGCGCTGGGAGCCCAGGCCATTATAACGGGAAGTGTAGCCGCCGGGCACACCCGTTCATTCGGAATGCTTGGAGTGGGTGGATTCAAGACGGTTGTTCAGAGCGCAACGCTGAAGGTAATAGATGTAAAAACAGCCGATCTCTTGATGATGATAACAATCAACTACAAGATAGGACAGGATCCGAAGGTCGCCGCGGAGGGTATGGCCATGGTCCTGCAGGCAAAGATGGAGGACCCCTCTGGTGATCTTAAGGAAAAGCTGAAAGAGAGAACTGAGGAAATAGTAAGGAAATAGGGTAAGACTCGAATTGATTTTCTGGGCACACGGCAGCTGCCTCATGACAAGATTAACGAGATGTCTTCGCCCCCAGATGCTTGGAAATGAAGGCGTCAAGACCCTCTTTGTAGCTTTTTGCCGATGTCACAAACCCATCGTTATGTGTGCCTGCAATTTCGAGAAATTGCTTCGGTTCTTTTGCCGCTTCGAACAGTCTGCGGCCGTGGGCAAAGGGTATGATATCATCGCCGGTGCTGTGTATAACCAGAACGGGGCAGGCGACCCGTCCGATATATTCTCCGGCATTGTAATCAAAACGTGATAGCAATCTGACTGGAAGAAATGGATAGATATCGGCCGCGATATCCGGGACGGAGGTAAAGGTGGATTCAACGATAAGTGCTTCCGGTTTGTGATCCTGTGCGATCCGCGCGGCGATTGCGCCGCCCAGTGACCGTCCGAAAAGGATGATTCCGGTTGGGGGCAGATCGCGTTCTTCAGTCAGGTAGCGCCATGCCGCCTCCGCGTCGAGATAGGTGCCCGCTTCGGTGGGCTTTCCCTCACTTGCACCGTAGCCGCGGTAGTCGAAGATAAACGTACTCAGACCGAGATGATGGAAAATCAGGATAGAGTCCAGGCGATGGGAGATATTACCCGCGTTGCCGTGGCAAAACAGGACTACGCCTCTGGGTTTTCCGGCAGGGATAAACCAGCCGGAGAGATTCACGCCGTCTGCGGCCTTAAAAGAAACGGTTTCGTATGACAATCCTGCCTTGTCCGGTGTTTCGTAAAAATCCCTCTCTGGGAAGTAAATAAAACGAGGCTGAAGGAGAAAAATGAGGACCATAAAACCGATATAAGAACAAACGGCTACGAAGACGATTGACCAGATCATACTCGATGCTTTCTGTTTCATAATACCCCGGTGCCCCCCCTTTACCTGCCTATGCTGCGGGACGCTTCTTGAGTATCTGATTTCCGATAACGGTGAAAACAGTTTCTCCTTTTTGGTTATGGCTTGAATACCTGAAACGGATCGTGCCGCGGTCAGCATGTTTTTTTGACGGGATTATTTCCACCACTTCGCCGGCGGAATAGAGTGTATCACCGGGCCTGACTGGTTTGAGCCACCGGAGATCATCAAAACCGGGAGACCCGAGATTGTTTGACAGTACACCCGTCATAAAAAATAACCTGAATGTCAGCGCAATTGTGTGAAGTCCGCTGGCAATGAGTCCCCCGAAAATCGAATCCTTTGCCTCCACGACATTGGTATGAAATGCCTGCGGATCAAATTGCATGGCGAAATCGATAATCTGGCTCTCCGTTATTGTCATTCCAGGCGATTCAAACCTGTCTCCCACGTTAAAGTCTTCAAAATAAAGGTCGGCCATAAATTGATCCTCCTAAAATTCATTTATATTACTGTCGTGTCACCCAGGAAATGTCATTTCCCGCAGGGAGAAATCCAGGATTTCTCAGTCGTGAAGACTCCTTCGAAATGACAGAGCATAGTTGACATGACACTACCATATGCGTGTACTAAAGTTCCTGATTCTTCTTGTAAAAAAGAATCACATCTTTGCCGGCAAAAGTCAGCTCTGCCTGCCACCGGGCGGCCAGCCATTCAAAGGTTGACCGGGAGAAAAAGCAGACATGGGTGGGGTCGTTTTTATAGTGCCAGCGCGCGAATGCCTCACGATCAAGGACAAGTTTTGTCATTATGCCCAGCCTGGCGCCCGGTTTCAGGCAGGCCCACAACCTGTCCAATTCCTTTTTCGGATTATGCAGATGCTCCATCACTTCGGTGGCGGTGATAAAATCATATTGCTTTTCCAGCACGGAGGGATTCCGCGCGTAAAAATGATCATAGATCGCCATGGAATGACCGGCTTCTTCAAACATCCTGGATAGTGTCGGTCCAGGGCCGGAGCCAAAATCCAGGCCACAGCTTCCGGGCGCTAAAAGCCTTTGTATTGGAATGAATACGCGGCTTAAAAATCGGCGATACCCCTGATCATCCGGCGAGTTCCGGTGAAGATCGTATCTGGCCTTTTCGTCTTCCGCGGACAAAAACTGCGCGGAGTGGACAAACACCAGGTCGCATGTTTGACAGCGAAAATAGTCGCGGTGCCCGTCCTGATAGAACTCGCTTCCATCTGCTGATTCGCAGATCGGGCAAATATGGCTGTTAGTATTCGGTGTCATCTGTAATTTGCACTCATTATTTCCCTTTATCAAAACAGAGATCTACTACTGTCGTGTCACCCAGGAAATGTCATTTCGACCGCAGGGAGAAATCCAGGAGTTCTCAGTTGTGAAGGCTCCTTCGAGATGAAAGAGTATCGTTGATATGACACTACAAGATAGAATGGTCTATGATCTTGAGCGCGTTTTCTTCGAGAACATGCACCGCGAATATAAGCATTTGAAATCTCGCATCTTTTGTATGGCCGTGGTAAAAACGGTAATATATCTGCTGAGCTATAACCGCAAGTCTGAAGATTCCAAAGCACAGATAGAAATCAAAATTGTCGATGGAGATGCCCGATTTCTCCGCGTATCTGTCAACCAGTTCATTTCTGGTGAGCATTCCGGGCATATTTGTAGCTATTGTACGTATTGCCTGTATGTTTTGTGAATCATCTTTCTGCACCCAGTAAGCCAGAGAACATCCAAGATCCATCAGGGGATCGCCCAGAGTTGCCATTTCCCAGTCCAGAATCCCGATGATCTTCAGGGGATCTTCCGGTGAGAGTACCAGGTTGTCGAGTTTGTAATCATTATGGATGATGGCAGTTCTTTTTGTTTCAGCAGGCATTTTCTCGTGTAACCATTCGATTACCCGTTCAAAATCGGGGGCATCGTCCGTCAGGGCTGCCCCGTAACGTCCACTCCAGCCTTCCACCTGTCTCTTAACGTATCCCAATGGTTTGCCAAAATCTCCAAGCCCAATACTGACATAATCTATGGAGTGAAGCCTGCAGTGCAGATCAAGGATGTTCTCGCACAGACCGCGCGCCTGCTCAAGTGTGAAGGTAAGCCCCTTTGGGGGATCTTTTCGCAGAATAATTCCGGGGATACGCTCCATTATGTAAAAGGGACATCCCATAACGGATTCGTCTTCGGTATATACAAGCGGTTTCGGGCAGTAGGGAAAGACCGGATGCAGAGCGGACAGTATCCGGTATTCCCTTCCCATATCATGAGCTGTTTTCGCTTTCGTTCCGAATGGAGGCCTCCTCAGCACCAGATCACGATCGCCCGCCCTGATCAGATAGGTAAGATTGGAAAAGCCGCTCGGAAACTGTTTTATATGGAGTTTGCCCCCAATTTTCGGCACATTGTCCTTCAGGAACTCCTCTATCTTCTTCGCGTCAAGTTCTTCGCCCGTTCTCATCTTCACCGGTTTGTCGATTACGTCCATAGTTTCCTCTCGATCTCTAATTTTTTCCAGGTAAGAGGTACGACTCTATAAAATCCACAAGGAAATGGGAATAGTCTTCTACTGTGACTTTTCTCCCTTCATACTTCCATCTCTTGAGGTACCAGTCCTGAAGAGTTGCCTTGATTGCCGCCGCTATAAGGCCGGCATCGACGGGGGAAAAGATTCCGGACGATATCCCTTCTTTAATTATGTCCAGAAACACCTTTTCCGTGGCAAGTTCAGATTCTATAGCCCTTTTGTGTTCCTCTTTTTTAAGGTTCTTCGTCTCCATATAGGAAAAATAGAACCAGGGCTGCATGACCTCGCTCAGATACAGATGGGTCTGCACAGTCCTCCTGAGTTTTTGACGGGGATCGTCAACGCCGGATATGCAATCAGTGAGTATCTTTATAACAACTGTTCTCCCCTGTTTCTGTATCATGTCGAGGAGATCATCCTTGCTTGAAAAACAGTTGTACAGGGCTCCCATGCTGAGCCCGGTTCCGGCGCTCAGATCCCTCATGCTCATGGTGGAGAACCCTTTTTTGTTGCTTATGGCCAGCGCCGCGTCGAAGATCTTTACAAGATTTCTGACCGCCACATCTTCTTTCT
>JAFDAS010000094.1 GCA_019313695.1 Deltaproteobacteria bacterium | reverse complement strand
GGTATGTCAGCCCTGGGGGGCATTGTTCCTCATACAGTTACGAATCAGCCTGACGGTACGATGCGCCTTGAAGATATCGAAACGGCAATTCGCGGCGACAATGTACACTATCCCCGTACCCGTCTGATCTGTCTTGAAAATACCCACAACCGTTGCAATGGTATGCCGATAACGGTAGAGTATACCGATTCTGTGAGAGAACTTGCCAACCGGGCGCGCGTATATTCAATGCCGCCGTTGCTCTTGGGGTGCCTGTTACGGATTTGACCCGCGGTGTTGATTCGGTAAGCTTCTGCCTGTCGAAAGGCCTGTCGGCGCCGGTAGGCTCCATCGTCTGTTCTTCCCGTGAGTTTATCGCCGAGGCGCGCCGGGTCAGAAAGATCCTGGGGGGAGGTATGCGTCAGGCAGGCATTATAGCAGCCGCGGGTATTGTGGCGCTTGAAGAAATGACGAAACACCTCGTGGATGACCACGCGAACGCGCGCCGTCTTGCTGTGGGAATTGCGGGCATTTCCGGATTAACAGTGGATCTCGAAAATGTGCGCAGCAATATCGTCTTTTTTCATCTTGAGAATAATGGTTTGGCCGAAGATGATTTCATGGCTCGACTTGAGGCAAGAGGAGTAAAACTTCTCCATCTGGGGTCTTTCCAGTTCAGGATGGTCACTCATCACGAAATCACTGCGCAAGACATTGATACCTCTCCAACAGCTCAGAGATCCTGTCCATAGCGGTTTCAACATTCTCATAATTGTTGAAGGCGCTGAGACGGATATATCCCTCACCGCACGCGCCGAAACCGCTGCCGGGAGTGCACACAACAGCGGCCTTGTCAAGAAGGATGTCAAAAAATTCCCAGGAATCCATCCCCGCTTTGATCCAGATGTAGGGTGAGTTTTCACCTCCGGCACAGGTATAGCCAAGTCCGGTCATCTTTTCGAGGATCAGGGAGGCATTTTTCAGGTAATAATCCGTCAGTTCACGCACCTGCTTCTTCCCCTCATCCGAATAGACGGCCTGCGCGGCGCGTTGCACCGGATAGGAAACGCCGTTGAATTTCGTGGTATGCCTGCGGTTCCACAGGGAATGCAGATCATATTTATTCATACTCGAGTCGCAGGCGACGCATGATTTCGGCACGATAGTGTACGCGCATCGTGTTCCCGTGAATCCCGCGGTCTTTGAGAAACTCCGAAACTCGATCGCCACCTCTCTGGCCCCTTCGATTTCGTAGATGCTCTTTGGTATGGATTCATCGCGGATAAAGGCCACATACGCGGCATCGTACAGTATCAATGCCCTGTTCGCTCTAGCGTATTCGACCCACCGCGAGAGTTGTTCCCTCGTGGCGGTGGCCCCTGTGGGATTGTTGGGGAAGCAGAGATAGATCAGATCAACCGGCTCATTCGGGAGCGCCGGTACATAACCATTTGCCTCAGTTGCTTCGAGATAAACCAGGCCATTGTATCGCCCGTTATTCCAGGGACCGGTTCTTCCCGCCATGACGTTTGTGTCAACATACACGGGATACACAGGATCGGGCACGGCAATCTGCAGATCGGGAGATAAAATCTCCAGGATGTTTCCGGTATCACACTTTGCCCCGTCACTTACAAACACCTCATCCGGATTGATGTCCGCCCCAAACGCCTGAAAATCATTCTTCGCGATGGCCTCGCGCAGAAACGCATGTCCCTGCTCAGGACCATAGCCGCGGAAGGTGTTGTCGATTGACATCTCGTCAACGGCCTTGTGGAGGGCATTTATGCATGCCCCGGGCAGGGCGCGCGTCACATCGCCAATTCCAAGCCTGATTATCTCTCTGTCGGGGTTCGAATCGGCAAAAGATTTTACACGCTTTGCGATATCCGAAAAAAGGTAGGATGACTGGAGTTTCAGGTAATTCTCATTTATCTTTATCATGTTATGTCTGTGTCCTTGCTGATAGTTTCCCTATTTTGTCAATGACAGGCTCGATACCGGATAGCAGCTCATCAAAAACCTCCTGCACGCTTTTGATTTCCTTTATCATACCTGAGATCTGTCCGCTCATCACCGAGCCATCTTTCACATCACCATCCACAGATGCCATATAGGTCCTGTCCGGGCCTATTATGCCAAGTATCTCTTCTGGGGAGGCCCCGGAAGCCTCCGCGTCCAGGATTTCCCTGGATAGCTTGTTCTTTATCACCCTTACAGGATCATTTAATTTCCTGCCGGTAATAGTGGTATCTGTGTCCAGGGCGTTGATGATGGCATATTTGAAGTTTTCATGGACAGGGGATTCCTTTGTCGCGACAAACCTCGTGCCCATCTGGATACCCTCCGCTCCCAGGGCAAAGGCGGCTACCATGCCCCTCGCGTCCGCAATCCCGCCTGCCGCGATAACCGGTATATCAACGGCATCGACCACCTGCGGGATCAGGGCAAAAGTCGTAAGCTCATCTTTTCCATCATGTCCGCCTGCCTCAAAGCCCTCGGCAACCACCATGTGATATCCAAGGTCCCGGGCCTTCTGTGCCATCTTTACATTTGCTATCACGTGTATCGCGACGACCCCTGCGGATTCGAGCATCTTATATATCTTTGCGGGATTTCCGGCGGAGGTGACAACTACCTTTACGCCTTTATCCAATGCGGCGCCTATCATGGCCTCATAATCGGGTCTTATCAGTGGAAAGCTTATACCAAAGGGTTTATTTGTCAGTGACTGGAGCTTGTCCAGTTCCGCGTTAAGGATCCGGGTGTCCATGGCTCCGATACCCATGACGCCGAGTCCTCCGGCGTTGGATACGGCAGCCGTAAGTTCCGCGTTTGATACCCACACCATGCCTCCCTTTATAATGGGATATTTGATGTCCAGGATTCTGGTTACTCTTGTCTCTGTCATTTCAATACTCCGTTATCTCCACGCGTTCCATCCGGTCGCCCTGCCGGATCGCGTCCACAATATCGTCACCCTTTACCACTTTTCCAAAGACCGTGTGATTTCCGTCCAGGTGTGGCTGCGGTGAATGTGTGATGAAAAACTGGCTCCCGTTTGTGTTCGGCCCCGAGTTTGCCATCGATATTACATGACCCTCATGCTCCAGCGGGTTTCCTTTTGTTTCGTCCTCAAACTGATAGCCCGGTCCCCCCCGTCCGGTACCGGTCGGATCTCCCCCCTGGATCATGAAATCACTGATCACCCGGTGAAACAAGACCCCGTCGTAAAATCCTTCCCGTGCCAGAAAGACAAAGTTGTTGACGGTTTTGGGTGCATGCCGGGCGTACAGCTCCAGCTCAATAACGCCACTCTTAGTCTCTATTGTTGCCCGGTAGCCCTTCTCTCGGTCAATCTGCATCGCCGGCGGGTTGTCCCACTGATTCGTAGCCATATGTTATTAATCCTCCATGTTATTATTATCGGACTGATATGTCCTGGTGGGATAATGCCGGATAAGTTTGCTGCAGATTTGTCCGGCTCCCGTTTGTCAATAAAGCACAAGCAACCTAACAGGAACCGAGACAAGTGTCAACATCATGAGACCTTCGCCAAACACCCCCTTTCGCCCGATTTCGGCGTCAGGCTCAAATTTCAATCCTCAAAATACTCAATGTATTCCTGTGGTTAATCCCGACAGAATCGGGATCGCCTTCCTTGAACTCGAACGAAATTGAGTATTTTTCAAAGGCCTCATTATATACCCTTTGACCTTACCGTTTTTTCACGAATACTCGATTATACCAGATACTGTGTCTTCGTCTTGCGTATTCCAGGTCGATCTTGCCCGTGAAAATCCCCGGCAGCATGGGCCAGTTCTCCTTGAATATGAAGGCACCGAGGTGAATCACGACCCCGATAATAATCAGGAAAGTGCCTGCGTTATGCAACTGGGTGATCCAGAAGATAAAACCCTCGGAAAAGTTGATATACGGCAGGTTCTTCAGCGCCTTTATAATGCCGGTAAGGAGTAAAATCAGCAGTGAAACTCCGATGAACGCATAGGCCAGACGCTGCTCGGCCAGGTATTTATCATTTTCAGGTTCCTTCCCAAAACCGAAAACAGCCATAATGATCTGCACTGATTCCTTCATATCGCCCCTGCGGGGCAGCATGTCGAAATCCCTGCGAATGCCATGGAAAACAATGTGATACGCAATAGCGAATATAAGGACAGTCGCTGCCCAGTAATGGATACTCAGGGTCACGGAATAATCGGAAAGCCAGGACAGGCCGGGCAGTTGATCCAGCATGTATCGTTTATACAGGGGCAACTGTCCAAGTCCGCTGAAAATAAGGGCAAATGTAGAAATAGCCGCCGCCCAGTGCACGAAGAGGACGGAAATCCCATGACGCTTAATCTTTTTCTTGTTCTTAACGGGTTTTTCAGTCATCTTTCTCGCCCCCCTTCATGGTTTTGTATGCCGCTCCCGCGGCGGCGGCAATCCCTGCGATAGGGGCTATTGCCATACTCCAGGCTATACCATTCGCGGTTTCTGTGAAATTCTCCACATCAACAGGCATACCCGGAAAACCGGGGGCCTTCGGGTTAGGTTGCGCCGCTTTCTGTTTCATCAATTCAGCATCAATTTTTTCAAAGGGCACAGGTGATACGTAAAAAGTGGATGTGCCGCCATTTTCCTTCTCACCATAAATATAACCGTTGATTTGATCGGCACGGCTGCGGGCCAGCGCGCGCATCTTTTCCTTCTCTCCGAATATTATGGCATTGCGCGGACATGCCTCCACACAGGCCGGTTCACGTCCTGATTTGATCCTGTCGTAGCAAAGATCACAGTTATACATTACTCCGCCGCCGGCAAACTCAGGCGCAATCTTCAGATATAATCCGACTCCGGCCTGACGGGCCGGTATTTCCCATGGGCATACGGTACGGCACTTCGCCCCGCCAAAACAGAGATCGTGGTCGATAACCACGGGACCCTCGGGCATCTTGTTCTGTACGCTGAAAGGACAGAGATTCGCGCATGGTGGGTTGTCGCAATGCATGCAACGTCTTGGCACATAAATCGTTTGCACTCTGCCATCATGTTCCACCTCCGCCTTTTGAACGAAAGTCCAGTTATACGGCGTCAGCCGGCTGGTTAGTCCCCTCTTATTGGACCAGTCCTCCTTTTTCTTTTGCGGCCAGTAATTGCCTATATTCTCTATAGGCTCAGGGAATACATCCTTGTTCTCCTCCCGACAGGCGGCCACACAGGCTGGGGCATTCAACTCCTTACAGCCGTCACACCTTGTCAAATCAATCATGGTGCCCACTTGTGCAACATCGGACGCCAAGGCATTCCTGCCAAAACCCGTCAAGGCGACTCCACTTGCCACCCCGGCCGCGGCAGACCGCTTCAGGAATTCTCTTCTTGAAAAATCAGACATTTTTTTATACCCTTTCTCGCTGATAAAGAAAACATCGAGCGGTTGTTGAATGTATATCTAAAACAGTTCTCATTAAAGTACGCTTATTATTCGCTCTGAATGTATAGTCAGTCACTCAATCCAGCACATTAACTTTTCTTGAATTCCGAGACAATTGCCTCGACACTTGACTTCGCGTCGCCAAAAAGCATACGTGTATTTTCCTTGTAAAACAGATTATTGTCAATACCCGCAAAGCCGGGCGCCATGGAGCGCTTCAAAACGATGACCGTTTTTGCCTGGTCCACATTGATGACCGGCATACCGTAGATCGGACTGTTTTTGTTCTCCCTGGCTGCCGGATTGACAACATCGTTGGCGCCTATTACAACACATACATCAACGCTCGCAATCGTTCTGTTAATATCATCCATTTCAACAAGTTTGTCATAAGGGACATTGGCCTCGGCGAGAAGTACATTCATGTGTCCCGGCATGCGACCCGCGACGGGATGAATAGCATAACGGATCTCGCTTCCATTTTCTTCCAGAATGTCTCCTAATTCACGAAGGGTATGTTGAGCCTGGGCGACGGCCATCCCGTATCCCGGGACAAAAACTACCGAACTTGCGGCTTCAAGTATAAAATAGGTGTCTTCCGGCGAAACAGGTTTTACTTCACCCTCAATCTCCAGATCTCCTTTTGTTATGGTGGCGCCAAAACCCCCGAAAAGCACATTGGTAATAGAGCGGTTCATTGCCTTGCACATGACATGATCCCGCTTGCTCCCACAAGGGCGCCCGCGACTATCAGGATATTGTTTTGAATCGCGAGACCTGCCGCGCACCCGGCAATACCGGAGTAGCTGTTTAACAGCGAAATCACAACAGGCATATCGGCGCCGCCTATGGGTATGACTATCATAATACCCAGTAACAGCGACAGGATGATAATCCCGATGAACAGGGGATACCCGGCTGACGGATTCATTAATAAAAGGGCTACTGCTACGAGTGTGCCGATGAAAAGAGTTCCGTTTAAAAATGTTTGCCCGCGGAATAGTACGGGCCTCCCGCTTATGTATGTTGCCAGTTTGCCCCAGGCAACCAGACTGCCTGAGAAGGTCACGCCTCCAATCAATACAGCAAGAAAGATTGTTGTGGCTGTGAATAGATCGAAAGCGGCCATTACGTGATAGGTCGCCCATCCGACAAGGAGACTCGTAATGCCGCCAAAACCGTTTAAAAGGGCCACCATCTGGGGCATCTGTGTCATAGCAACGAGACGGGCGGAAAAAGCTCCAATGATACTTCCCGCAATAATACCCGCTGCAATCCATTTATAATCGATGATATCCCTGCTCAAAAGGGTCACCACCACAGCGAGGAGCATGCCGATTGCGGAAATCAGATTACCCTTTCTTGCCGTGGCTGGAGAAGTGAGCATTTTTAATCCGAAAATAAACAAGACTGCGGCAACAATGTAAGCCAAATTCGTGAGAAGATATATGCTCATTTTTTCCCTCCAGCCGGTTTTTTCTCAAACATTTTCAGCATTCTGTCGGTAACCATGTATCCGCCAACCACGTTGATTGTCGCAAACACTACCGCTGACGTTCCCAATATGACAGTCAAGATGTTTCCGGCATGACCTGCCGCTAAGATTGCCCCTACAAGGGTAATACCGGAAATAGCATTGGAACCGGACATCAACGGAGTGTGTAGCCTTGCCGGCACCTTTGATATAACTTCAAATCCAACAAAGATGGCAAGGATAAGAACCATGCCCATACAGATTAGACAAGCGCTTCGACAGACGATTGGATCCATTTTTCTCTCCTTTACATAAGTTTTTTCAAGGTTTCGCTGAAGATCTCATTTTCGTGAGTAACGAGGCAGCCTTTAATAATTTCATCATCCAGCCGCAGCTTGAGCGTCTTTGTTTCATCATCCCAGAATTCGGTAATGAAACCAAGGAGATTGCTGGAGTACATCCGGCTCGCATGAGTGGCTACATGGGCCGGAATATTTTCCAGTCCGATAATTGTTACACCGTTCACGACAACTTCTTCCCCCGGCACAGTGCCTTCCACATTCCCCCCGCTTTCCGCGGCAAGATCGACAATGACACTCCCATCTTTCATTGCAGCA
>JAFDAS010000010.1 GCA_019313695.1 Deltaproteobacteria bacterium | reverse complement strand
CTTTTCGAGAAAACGCCCATTTTACAGGTACTTGCAAATACAACCTACACAAACCAAGAGGACTGTCTCAGCAACCAACTGAATTTATTCAATTAACCTTGGGACAGTAGTGATCTTTTATAGCTGTTCAAGAATTACATCACTAAATGAAACCCCTTGCCTGCGTAATATGCAACGGGTTCGAACTCCATCATTAATAGATTTTACAGGTATTTGATTATCAAAAATATTTCACGGGGGATTTGAGGGGGTATCCCCTCAGCGCGAGACCTTATTCAAGGTCTCTAAATATTATTTTTAAAGGGGGTTATCAGTATGGTGAAAAGCAATCGAATTTGTCTCTTTGTATGTATCCTTTTGATTTTATATCCAATATCCCTGTTTGGCATGGAGAAAAAAACCGGAGAAGAGTTGTATAAAACAATATCAACGTCTGCTAAGGGTTTGGAAAACCAGGGCCTGATTAAAGAATTACAAACAAAAGCAGGCAATCTGGATTGGCAAGATTCAAAGGATATAAAGTTTACCGGCAATCTTCGTCTTATCACACAGAAAGAACAAACAGAACAAAAAGGCTTAAAGATCTTTTTGTTGAGAGACCTTTCCGGTGATATATATGTTTTATCTTTGCCGAAAAAGACTGAAAAAAGTGAGATTAAATCTTTCTATTTTGAACTGGAAGAATCACTGAGCAACAAGCTGAATTTTAATGTAATAGTAAAATCTGCAGTTGTTAATGGTGATACGTATACCTTTGCCAAATTTGTTCAAAAACCACAGCAACCTGCTCTTGATAAGGTCTTCAAAATATGTATTATTCTGATGCTTTTCTTTGTTATGGTTGGAATGGGATTGACATTGACCTTAAAAGAATTTGCTCTGGTCTTTACAAGTCCACGTGGAATCATTCTTGGAGAAATTCTCCAATTCGGCATAATGCCATTTATCGCGATGATACTCGGTCACCTGCTTGGATTTTATGAATATTATCCATTTATATTTGTCGGTATGATTTTAATCACTGCAACTCCCGGAGGAGTAACATCTAATCTGATGACCTATTACGCCAAGGGTGATCTGGCGCTTTCAATCTCGATGACCTCTTTCTCCACAGTTTTATCATTGTTTTTCACACCACTTCTTTTGAGTCTCTACTGTGCGGGTGTTCCTGATATTTCAATTCCTGTCATGATAATTGTACAAACGATGCTTGTACTGGTAATCGTTCCGCTGATTATAGGTATGTCCGTGAGGTCTAAATGGCCGGGATTTGCCGCTAAAACAACTAAAATCTTTTCTCTCCTTGGCATTATAGCCTTACTGTTTCTTATAATCACAGGAATACTGAGCAATCTTCATGCTTTTGCCGATACAGAGAGACACGGAGTGTTATTCTACACAATGGTGCTTTCCCTGACGGCGCTGGGGATGATAACAGGAATAATACTTCCGAAACTGGCTGGTGTAAACAACTATCAGACACGGGCAATCTCTCTCGAGAGTGGATTGCGAAATGCTTCTCTGGCGATGGCTATTGCGTTATTGATTCAGGATTTAATGGGAGATTTCTATGGTTCGATGTTTGTTACATCGGGCATGTTTGGCCTGGGTATGTATATTGCGGGATTAATATGTATTGCTACATATAAGAAAATCTTACCTGTTGAGGCAGAAGAGGTAAGATAGTATCGTGTCAATCAAGAAATGTCATTTCGACCGCAGGGAGAAATCCAGGATTTCTCAGTCGTGAAAACTCCTTCGAAATGACAGAGTATCGTTGACATGACACTATATTTTTTCCTGTTAGATTGCGTCAGGCACTGGGCCTGACGCAATTGCCCCGGGCAATGGCTGTTGAAATTCTTAATACACCTGATCCCTACACCAGACTCCTGATTATTTGTGCTTTTCAAAAACGAATTCATTCATTTGGCCGGTCTCCAAGTCCACATAAAGCATTGCATTTTTAAAAATTTTCCCTCGCTTGAGAATGATCTTGAGAACCTCCATGGTCTGCAGAGTCGCAACCAGACAAGGGGTCATGGCGGGGACACTAAGGACATCCTCGGAACTTCTCGAGCCGTTTTCACTTCCCTTTTTATTGCCATAGAGATTCTTCAGACCTGTATCATCAGGAAAGATGGTCATTACCTGTCCCTCGAAACCTGCTAATGCGCCATGTATTAGAGGAATGCCCAACTTTTTGCATGCATCTTCCAGGACAAACCGATCCGATACATTATCCAGAGCATCTACAATCACATCCGAGCCGGCCAGCATTTCAGATGCATTGGAGGGGTTCAGCTTCACCGGATAAGCTGATACCTTAATACCCGGATTAACAGTTTCCACAGAGGCAAGCGCTTCTTTTGCCTTTGATTTACCTAAACTATTTTTATTGCACAGGGCCTGGCGATTCAGGTTTGTTTCTTCAAATATGTCTCCATCCACGACTGTCAGGTAGCCAACCCCTGTCCTGGCCAGCAATAAAATGACCTGCCCACCCAGTCCGCCTGCGCCGATCACAGCTACTCTGGACTCTGCCAGCATAAGCTGTTCCTTGATCGATATGGTCTCCCTGTTACGAAAATATCGGTATGGACAAATTCCCTTTTTCAGAGCATCGATATAGACGTCATATACATTGCAGCCACATTCCTTCGCTATTTTCAGGGCATACACATCCTCCAAAAACAGCGCCTCACAACCTGCCGCATCCACGATCTTTTTAGACTTTGAGAGAAGAAGCTCCTGCATATTTATTTGCTTTTTTGCACTCACTTTTGATCCTCACCGTTTGCCATGATTTTCTCACGGCGCGCACGTTCAGCATTTTCCCTGGCCATGCCAAGAAAAACACGGTATGGCCCTGGTGTACCGTAAGGGAGAAAGGCCACGCGGTCGCCGGGGAATATGGAATCATAGATATTCTTCACGCTTCCGTTTACAAAAACCGCCTCAATTTCTGCAGGAGGGATATGAAGTTCCACAGCAATATCATACGCGGTCTCACCTTTGAGGTTGATATCTTTATCAAAGGCATATGAGAGTCCCTGCTCATCCATATAACGACGGAGGAAACCAAATACGCGAATACTGACGCTGTGCGGTTTATTAGCGGCTGCCATATTAACCACCTCCTATAGGAGGAAAAAGCCCCACGCGTTCATTGCCTTTTAACACATGCTCCATGGGCTTACTCTTCCCGTTCACCATAACTATTTTTATTTTATCACATGGAATATTTATCCGTTCGCATAACTCTTCCACTGTTATTTCCATATCCACGGAAAAACTTATACCCTTTACAGGGTCATAGCCAGGGGGGTATTTTCGCAGAGTTGAACTTAGAAGGATTTTTAAAGGCATTTATACAGATCCTGGTAAATTTTTTATTTTGCAAACAAGAAGTTAAGGACGCTTGGATTATCATAAAAATAAGCTATTGTGTCAAGATTGATTCACTTTTGATTCGCTTTTTTAATTTTCTTTATTTTGCATTTTTTTTGCTGTAGACTATTTTTGATGGCATGGATAAATTATCTGTAAAAACGTCATGCCGGACTTGATCCGGCATCCAGAACATATTGAAATTACTGGATTCCGGCTTCCGCCGGAATGACAAAAAATGGTGTTTTCTGACTTTTTACGACTTTGTCAACATTGCTTTTAAAAAAAAGGAGGGTGCTATGTTTAAAATTATTAGAGTGAACATGTCTGACCTTTCGGTCAAAAGCGAAGCTGTCCCTGACGCTTATCAAGGTCTCGGAGGAAGAGGATTGACATCCGCGATCCTGTTAGGCGAGGTGGAGCCAACCTGCTCCCCTATTGGACCCAACAATAAACTTATTTTTGCCCCGGGCTTGTTAGGAGGCACCAGATGCGCCAACTCCGGCAGAATTTCCGTAGGGGCTAAGAGTCCCCTGACCGGAGGCGTCAAAGAGGCCAATTCAGGCGGTCAGGCGGGCGGGTATCTGGCCAGGCTTGGGATTTCAGCCATAATAATTGAGGGCATGCCTGAAGATGGAAAATTATATAAGCTGTTTATCAGCAAAGATAAACAGGAATTATCCCCCGCTGACGATCTCAAGGGCATGGGGAACTATGCGACAATAGACAAGCTGAAAAATGAATTTGGTGAGAAAGCGGGCTTTGCGAGTATCGGCCCTGCCGGCGAATGGAAACTGGGGGCCGCAAGTGTGGCATTTACAGACATGGAAGTTCGCCCCACGCGTCATGCGGGTCGAGGAGGTCTTGGCGCCGTTATGGGCTCCAAGGGTCTCAAGGCAATTATTATCGATCCGTCAGAGAGTGAAAGAGTGTCCCTGGCTGACAAAGAGGCGTTCGGTAAAGCCGCGAAGCGGTTTGCAAAGGCCTTGACCGAACACGCCGTAACAGGCCAAGGTCTTCCGACCTATGGAACAGATGTGCTTATAAACATTATCAACGAGGCCGGCGGTCTTCCCACTCGAAATTTCAGATTCGGGCGGTTTGAAACAGCCGATAAGGTAGGAGGAGAAACTTTAAACAAGATTACAATTGAGCGAAAAGGCGAGACAACCCAAGGGTGTATGACCGGCTGTATCATTCGGTGCTCAGGCACTTACCTGGATGAAAAGGGCGAATATCTGTCCAAATGGCCTGAGTATGAGACTGTCTGGGCATTTGGCCCCAATTGCGAGATCGATGATTTAGATGCCATTGCGCGAATGGATCGTGCCTGTGACGACATCGGGGTTGATACCATTGAAACAGGCAATGCAATTGCAGTAGCTATGGAAGGCGGGGTCAAAGAATTCGGGGACACGGCCGGAGCCGAGGAGCTCATGGCGGAAATTGGTAAGGGAACACCTCTGGGTCGAATTCTAGGTTCAGGAGCGGCAGTAGTTGGAAGGGCCTTTGGAGTAAGACGCGTTCCTGTCGTTAAAAACCAGGCCCTCCCGGCCTACGACCCCAGAACCGTTAAGGGCCAGGGTGTAACCTATGCCACTTCACCGATGGGGGCCGATCATACAGCAGGATATGCCGTAGCAACCAACATCATGAAGGTAGGGGGCGATGTGGATCCTTTGAAAACAGAAGGGCAGGTTAAATTATCCAGGGACCTCCAGATAGCAACCGCTGCCATAGACACGGCAGGTCTCTGCCTGTTCGTAGCCTTTCCGGTTCTCGATATACCGGATGCATTCGATGCTATTGTCGATATGCTCAACGCAAAATATGGTCTTTCATTGACCGGTGATGATATTGGTTCCCTTGGGCAACGGGTCCTTAAGATGGAAAGAGATTTTAACAAACAGGCAGGCTTCACAGCGGCTGATGACCGGCTGCCTGAGTTCTTTAAGCTGGAAAAGCTTTCGCCCCACAACAAGGTGTTCGATATTTCAGACGAAGAACTGGATACGGTTTTTAATTTTTAAAAACAGCCGGTATCACAGCTTGCCAGTACAAAGAGGCCTTGATTTGCTCAGTCCGCATTTTCTTTTTGTTGGTGGAAAATGGCCGGAATCAGGGCCAGAAGTTGGAAATCGAAATACAGGCAAAACAAGGGGTTGCGATTCTCTCGCAACCCCTTGTTTTTATTTGGTAGCGGGGAGAGGATTCGAACCTCTGACCTTTGGGTTATGAGCCCAACGAGCTACCAGACTGCTCCACCCCGCGTCATGTGATATTCTGATACATCAGTCATATGAATATGCTTCATGGCGAATGTGACGCTGTATCTAAGCCAATATTCGGAAAATGTCAAGGAGTTTTCTCTTTCAGTCCTGTGATATTATATATGTCTATCTTTCTGTCCATTCCCTTAAGCATAACCGGCCCCATATTTTCGGCCCGGACAATGTCTCTCACCTCGCTGTATGTGTCGCCGCATACAAGAATCTGCCTTGCTCTCGCAAGTTTTTCGAGCCTTGACGCCACGTTGACTGTGGGCCCCATCACGGTATATTCTTTTTTTCTGGAAGAACCGAATATCCCCGCCATAACCTCTCCTGTGCTTATTCCTATTCCGATAGAAATCTTCCGGCCTGTTTCGGGAATACCGCTGTTTATCCTGTCAATCTCGTCCATCATCTCAATCGCGCACGTGACCGCTCTCACGGCATCATCCTCAAAGGTCAACGGGGCCCCGAATACACCCATAATGCTGTCACCAACATGTTTGTCCAGGGTTCCATTATGCCCGCATATAATCGCGTCCAGAGGTGAAAAATAATACATGTTGAGCGTCTCGCAAATCTCTTCCACACTCAGTCTTTCGGACAATTCGGTAAAACTCCTTATATCGCTGAAGAGTACCGTGGCCTTCTGTTTTCTTGAACTTATGTGTGCCCCTTCCTTCCACATCTCGGAGAAGACCTGTTCCGAAACAAACTGTTTGAGTCTCTTCCTGAGATTGCACTCCCTGACCTTT
Organism: Deltaproteobacteria bacterium; assembly: GCA_019313695.1. GTDB lineage: Bacteria > Desulfobacterota > Syntrophia > Syntrophales > UBA2210 > UBA2210. Next base: position 34,482 of record JAFDAS010000010.1, on the reverse strand, counting down.
GCCTTCAGTTCAATGTTTAAAAATGGTTTCGTAATAAACCCGTCTATGCCCGCATTTACCGACTCAATAGCGCTCTCCATCGTGGCATATCCGGTGAGCATGATCCTCGTCACTTCCGGATTAATTTTCCCTATCTCTATCAATGTTTCCAGCCCGTCAATGCCGGGCATCTTGTAATCCGATATGACTGTCTCTATCCGGTAAGGATTCTCTCTGACAATATCAATAGCCTGATTGCCGTCCTCCGCCAGTGATACGGCATACCCGTCCCTTTCAAGAACCTTTTTCAGAGATCTCCTCACACCCTCTTCATCATCCACAACCAGAAGACCCGTCATGATTTCCTCCTTCTGCAGGGAAGCTCCACGGACAGGACGGTTCCCCTGCCCTTCTCGCTCTGTATCGCGATATTCCCGTCATGTTTCTTTATAATCTCATGTGAGATATACAGTCCAAGCCCGGTGCCCTCTCCCGGTTTTTTAGTCGTAAAAAAGGGCTTGAAGGCATCTCTGACCTCTTCAGGAGGCATGCCCTTTCCCGTATCGCGACATTCGATACGGACGATATCTTTATCTTCCTCGTACCGCGTCACCAGCGTTATCTTGCCCTTTCCATCCGGCAAAGCCTGTATCGCGTTATTTATTATATTTATAGCTACCTGCCCCAGGTTGGCAAAGTTTCCCTCGATCTCAGGCAGGTCTTTCCCGAGGTCCCTTTCAATTGTCATTTCAGGGCCCTTGTACCGGTTGCGCAGTACCCTCAAGGCGTCGTCTATCAGGATATTGACATTTACCTGCTCAACATAGGTCTGGGTCTGTCGTGAAAGACCCAGGAGGCTTTTTACAATGTTGGCGGCCCTGTCAAGCTCCTTTAGAGAAAATTGTAAATCCTCTATCAATTCATTACGATCCGTGTCTTTCACATCCTTCCACTGCCCGATTGTTTCGACAGATGTCTGGACAAGACTCGATGAGCTTGCAAGGGGATTGTTGAGTTCGTGCGCCGTACCCGCCACAAGTTGTCCTATGGAGGCAAGGCTCTCCGATCGGATCAGCTGCTGCTGAGTCCTGTCCTTTTCTTCAAGCGCCGCAGCAAGGTCTTCCGTCCTTTTTTTGACCTTTTCTTCCAGTTCAATATTTACTTCCTCAATTCTTTCATAATTCCCGGCATTTTCAAGGGCTATCGCGCCTTGATTGGCGATGGTCTCCAGAAGCTCTATATCTTCATGCACAAACAGTTCCCCGGATCGTTTTTCTCCCAACGCCATGATCCCCTTCAGTTTATCCCTGGATATCATGGGGATCAGTATGGCGGCACCGGTTGCATCAAGCAGGTCAGATATTTTGTTCTTCTCATCATCCGGAATATCGATCCCGCCGGCACCGGACCGTCCCACCGTTTTCCTGTAAGTCTCAAAAAAATCCGCTATGGGCCGGCTTTTCTCCATGTAGACCTTCTGTTTCCTCCCGAGTGGGTCCCTTCTGTTGGAATAAAGTTCAAGGGATTCGTCTTCTTTCCTGTAGAGGGCCACAAATATGGCTCTTGTTTTCAAGGCCGACGGGATGGAATCAAGCATAAAATCCATGATCTCCTCCAGTCTTAAGAAAGATGCCATGGCGCCGCTCATCTGTTTCAAGGTTTCCTGGTAATCATATTTCCCCCTGAAGAAGATCCTGTCAGCCAACTCCTGAATCTTAATCTTTACGGGATTGAACAGCGCTACAACAAGGGCGGTGGAGGCGAAGGCTATAATCAATGGATGAGCATTTCCGTATTCCATGAAGAGCATGTTGGACAGATATATGGCCAGGGCGTAAACAAAAGTCAAAATCCCGGTCAGGAAGAAATAGGCGCTCCCCTTCCTGACAAGCATTCCCATATCAAGGAGATCGTATTTCAGGACACCGAAGGCAAGGATTATCACAGGGATAAAATTGAAGTTACCCACAGGATAGACATCATATCCGCTGATGGGGAAAGAATTCATCAGGATAAGTAACCCGCTCAGACCAAAACCTATAAATACGTACTTTATCCTGTTCCTCTCGCTGTTTTCCTCCGCCCTCTTCATCCCCAGAAAGAGGGTCACGATGCAGTACAGCGCGGCGATCCCCCCTACCACTGAAAAGACATAGTACGCCGGCCCTGCCTCGGCAATTCTCCCGAAAGAGAACTGGCGCAGTCCGCTGATGAAATATTCGCTCTGAGTAAAGGGAAGAAGGGAAATACTGAAAAGATACGCGATTACTTCAAGCCATCTCCTTTTTTTCATTCCAAGGAATGAATGCACAAATTGAATATAAACCGGCGTGACAAAAACAAAAAACAGATAGGCCAGTCTGTCAAGCCTGAGGGATAGGGACTGATCAGCAAGGAAAGATACCTGGGCGATATCAAGATCAATCAGGGCACCGAGAAAACATATGAAGGCAAAGAGAATGTTGGTGGAGTTTTTCTTTCCCCGAAGGATGGTGAAAAACCCCAGGAAGGAAAAGACGAGAAAACCGATCACAGGAAGGAGAAGGTAGAAATATGATTCCCATAAAAGGTAATGAGACACAATCAATCTCCTCTCCCGGTTATAAAATCCTGTTAAAACACGAATACCGCCGCCGCCAGAACCGATGTGTGGCCGCTGTTTTTTACTATTGTTGATTGCGTGACGTTTCTCGTCCTTACTATTTTACCACTTATCTTGAAAATTTCCTCTTTTTCATCCCAGCTTGCGTCTATATCAAAGTCTATACCGAGTGTTGACGCAAGCATGGCCGCAGCGAGGTCTTCCGCGTAGTCCCCGGCTTCTACCGATGTCTGCCCGAAGGCATGATGCTCGCTTATATACCCATAGGCGTTTCTGTCAGCCGGGATAGCACACCCCACGGACGCCGCTATCAACCTTCTCGGCTCGTCACTGCTGTTACGGCTCATAACACAATAGGTTATGTCGCCCGGATGCAGTTCCTTTAACCCTTTTTCACGAGATATTACCTTGCAGCCGGGCGGAAAGATGCTCGAAACCATTACCAGATTGCATTTTTCTATACCGGCATCCCTCAGCGCCAGTTCGAAAGAGTGGAGTTCCTCTTTATGGGAACCGACTCCCTTGGTAAAAAAAATCTTCTTGGGTGCAAAATTGCTCAATCGTTTCTCTCCTTTAAATTCGTGTTCGATTTACGAGTCTATCCGATTGATATATCCCATTATCCTGTACGCGAGCCTGGCCGCCGTGAAGTCAGGGGCAACCATTCCCGGAATCGGGCAGAGTTCAACTATATCAAACCCCCGAATTGTACAGTTTTCAGAAACTCCTCTGATCAAATGAATCAGGTCGTTCCACAGGATACCGCCAGGCTCCGGCGTTCCGGTAGCCGGCATAATCGACGGATCCAGGACGTCAAGATCGACTGTAACATATACATCCTCCGACAAATTCGCACAAATCTTTTTTACCGGATCGGAGTCGTCTGTTATAAAGTCAGGAGAATATGTCCTGATCATGTTCTCTTCAATAAAACGGGCCTCCTGCAGGCTCATGCTTCTGACTCCGGCCTGCACCAGTGGACACATCTCAAATATCCTCCGGCCGGCGGAAGCATGACTGAAGGGGGTGTTCTGATAAGAATCTCTCATGTCGGCATGAGCGTCAAGCTGAAGCACCGATATGGAGGGATATCTCTCCTTCATGGCCTGCACCGCCCCTATGGTTATACTGTGTTCCCCGCCAAGTAAAACCGGTATCCTGTCGGAAGAAAGTACTCTTGCCACCTCTTCGCGAATTACCCCTGCCATCGCTTCCGGACCACGGGCATCCACCTCAAGAGAAGACATGGTGTGGATGCCGGAGAGATATGTCTCCACGCGCAACTCTTCATCATAGAGTTCCATATTACACGATGCATCCAGAATAGCCGCGGGGCCCTTTCTCGATCCTGCCTGGTATGTGGAAGTCAGGTCATAGGGAACGGGTATCACCACAAATTTCGCATTTGCAAGGTCTGGATTTCCTGCGTCTACTCCACCGAAATTCATAAGATTCTCCAAATTATCCGAAATGCCCGGGGAAAACATCAATCTGAGGGAACACCACTTTTCATCACAAATTCGCCGTCGTCATATAACAGATATGAATAATGGCTTATCCAGTCACCCAGGATGGCAAAGGTCTTTACCCTGCCATTTATTACATGCTGTTCCAGCGTGGGACAATGACAGTGACCCAGTACCACTGCATCAAACCCCTCTTCAAACCTTTCCACGGCAAACATATTCATCCTGCCGACAAGTCCATTAGATGATTGCGTCTTGGCAAAACTTCGGCTCATCCCTGAAATCACGCTGGAGATACGCCACAGGAGCGGTGAAGGCATTTTTTTCTGTATCGCATAAAACAGCCTGCTTCTGAGAACCCTGCGCCATAAAAGATATGATGTGTTGGAATCATCCACAGTATCGCCATGAGATACAAATAGCTTCTTCCCATCCAGATCGATTGCGGCCCCGTCGGGGAATACTCTTATACCGTACCGTTCAAAATAGTCGCCAAGAAAAAAATCGTGGTTGCCTTCAAAAAACGAGATGCCCGTTCCGGTGCTTTTTATCTCCAGTAGTTTTTTAACAATGTCACAAAAACCGGGATAAACTCTGTCTTTGTCGGAGAACCAGAAGTCAAAAAAGTCCCCGACAATGAAAATTTCATCCGCATCGCCCTTTAAGGAATCAAGAAAGCGCATAAGGTATCGATGTCCATCACAGGCGCTGCCATTCAAATGGGCATCGGAAATAAACACCGCTTTCATAATTCCCGCCTCTCGATCTATCTTTCCACAGCTTCTTCGACCAGAAACTCCGAGTTCCTGAACATTATTTCTATCTCCTTCTCGCTCATCCCGGCTCCTCTTGCGATCATAACCGCCATTTTCCTGTCCACAAGGTCCCGGGGCGAATGGGCATCGGTATTCAGGACCAGTTTTGCGTTGAATCTGCGCGCGAGCGCGGCCACATGTCCATTGGTAAGACTGTGCCCCTGCCTTGCCGATATCTCCAGCAATACCGAGTTTCCGGCGGCCAGTTCCGCCTCCTCTTCGGTAATCAGTCCGGGATGCGCGAGTATGTCGACAGGCGCCCTCAGCGCGGCAAGGTTTGTACCCGGCATAACCGGCTCCACAATAGTTTCCCCGTGAACCACTATGATTTTTGCACCCAGTACCCTTGCTTCCCGGGCGAGAGAAGAGATATGGTCCGGATGGACATGTGTAAGCTCAATGCCGGGAATAGCTCTTATGGGACAGACGTCTGATATCTTCTCGCAGACCTTTGCAATCCTCGGAATAATAAAATCTATATTTGAATGGTCGGCATGGTCGGTTATCGCGATCATGCGGTATCCCTTTGCGACCGCCCTCCTTGCCAGCTCTGAAGGAACCAGCTCTCCGTCACTGAAGATGGAATGTGTGTGTAAATCAATCATGACCAATCCCTTCGAAGACTGTATTTTTGACAGTGCCGCACATAATCCGCTATCTCCGAGTCCGTTTAGCAGATTTAAAAATCAAGGTCAATCCAAGAAACATTGAAGCAAAGTTGATTTGCTGTTATATGTTGCCTGCTATATCAACTTTGATGCTTTCGTAAAAAGTCTGTCATTCCCGCGTAGGCGGGAATCCAGAAGCGCATAACTACTTAATCCCGACTCGTCGGGACTGGATTCCCGTTTTAACAGGAATGACAAAATTGTGTATATTTCGACTTTTTACGAGTCCATCAACTTTGATGTGTTCGTAAAAAGGCTGAAAAAACGTCATTGTGAGCAGAACAAAACAATTTTGTGCGCTATAACCGGCTGTATTTATTTGATTGATTTGCCGCTATACTTCTCGCAATGATCCGGCTCACGACTTTCTGCGAAATCATCAACTTTTACTGGAAAGCAAAAAATGAACAAAGTCGTCAACAGATACATCCTGAAAGAAATATCCATTCCCTTTTTTATGATCATCTTCATACTTACCTTCGCTCTCCTTATGGGTAGAATCCTCCAGCTCATGGATCTTATGATAAACAGGGGCATATACTTTGCGGACATAGCAAAGCTTGTTCTTTACCTGATGCCGTCTTTGCTCATAATCACCATACCTGTATCTCTTCTCATCTCCATACTTATGGGGATGGGAAGGCTTTCCCGTGACAACGAAATACTTGTGCTGAAATCATCGGGGCTGAGCCTGTACCAGCTTATGACGCCCATTGCGTTCGTTTCTCTGTGTGCCTTTCTCATGACTGCCGCCACCGGATTTTTCCTCGTTCCTTACGGCAACCTTGCTACCAGAAATCTCCTGTTTGATATAGCGAAACAGAAGGCAAGCATCGGTATCAAGGAAAGAGTATTCAACGACGACTTCGCCGGCCTTGTGCTCTACTCGGAAGAGATCCCTTCGCACGGAGATTACATGAAGAGCGTTTTTATATCCGACACCCGTATGTTGGAGGAGCCAGCCACTATAATCGCTCAAAAGGGATATTTTATCTCAAATCCGGAATCCATGCAGATAACTCTAAGATTGGAAGATGGAAGTATCCACACAGTATCTAAGGATTTAACAACCTATAAAAAGATAGACTTCAGTTCCTATGACATAAACCTTGATCTGTCGACATCAATCGGAGGCAAAAACAGAATAACCGCAAAAGACAGTAAGGAAATGTCGCTTCCCGAGCTGATTAGAAAAAGCAGGGCCCACGGCCTCAAAGAAACGGCCATGAAGGAGTTCATTATTGAAATCCACAAGAAGTTCACGCTGCCCTTTGCCTGTATCGTCTTCGGTATCATCGGGATTCCACTGGGAATCGCAAAACACCGTAGCGGAAAATCACGGGGGTTTGTTATCGGTCTTATCGTTATCATGATTTACTACGTCCTCCAGATCGGCGGGGAGGCACTGGGCGAGACCGGCATGCTTTCCCCGGCGATAGGCGCGTGGATATCAAATGTAATGCTTGGGGTCATCGGGGTATACTTACTGATTGCGGCTGCGAGGGAAAAACCCCTTATCCCTGACTCTATCCGAAACATCAGGGTGCGGACACGGATATGACTATTATCGACAGATATATCCTCAAAGAATTTATAAAGATATTAGCACTGATCCTCGCCTCTCTCATGGGGCTGTATCTGATCGTGGATTTCTTTGAACGGATACGGATGTTCTTGAGCAATCACGCCTCGGTGGGCCAGATGGCGTCCTATTTTCTCCTGACCCTGCCCATGATACTGTCCCAGATGATACCGATCGCCGTTCTGCTGAGCACCCTCTTGTCGTTCGGAATCCTGTCGAAGAACTGCGAGATAACGGCCATGAAGGCGAACGGTCTGAGCCTCTATCGTCTGTCGCTCCCTGTTATCGTCACCTCCTTTGCGATCTGCATAGCAGCGTTTCTTCTGAACGAGTTTATAACACCATACACAAATCAGAAGGCCAAATATGTCAAATTTGTGGAAGTGCAGAAGAGGGAAAACCTGGGCAGCTTCAAGCAAAACCAGATCTGGTACAAGGCCAAAAAAGGGATATATAATTTCTCCGTGTTTGATTCCCGAACGAACACACTCAAAGGAATAAGGATCAATCTCTTTGACCGTGGGATGAATCTCTATGAGAGGATAGACGCAAAGGATGCAAGATGGGAAGACGGCAAGTGGGTATTCAGAGACCTGCTCGTAACGACCTTTCCCGAAAACGGGTTTCCTTTGCTCGAAAGGATCCCGTCAAGGGTTATGGATTTTCCCGAAATTCCTTCGGACTTTATGGCTGTTCAAAAAAGTGCCGAAGAGATGGGCCTTGTGGAATTAAACAGGTTTATAAAAAAGATACGCTCTGAGGGATATGACACTAACAAATACCGGACAGACATGCACGGAAAGATCGCGTTTCCGCTGGTAAGCATCATCCTTGCCATACTGGGCGTTTCCTTTTCGCTGAAATCGGAAAGGAGTGGAGGAATTGCTCAGAGCATAGGCACAGGAATTATAATCGGGTTTTCATACTGGGTTGTCTTTGCCTTCGCCATATCCCTGGGGCGTTCCGGAGCCATACCGCCTGTGATAGCGGCGTGGACCGCGAATCTCATATTAGGACTCGCAGCCCTGATTATGTTCATGCGCGTAAAGACGTAAGCAGCTGAGGTAGTTAGGCTATTAGGCTGTAGGTCGTTAGCAAAAGATTAAATAATTTTGCATCTTTATCCTACCTAATAGTCTTCAGCCTAAAAAGCTTCAGCCTGCCCCTACAGCCTATCTACCTATCCACCTGTCTACGTTCCCATCTCCCAGGAGTTGAGATATTTTTCCTGTTCGGCCGTCAGCGTATCTATCCTGATATTCATCGACTCCAGCTTTAATCGCGCTATCTCTTTGTCGATATCTTCGGGCACACTATGGACCATATTGTCCAGCTCATTCCCATGTTTTACAAGGTATTCGGCGGCAAGAGCCTGATTGGCAAAGCTCATATCCATGACGCTTGAAGGATGTCCTTCGGCGGCGGCAAGATTAATCAGCCTTCCCTCCCCCAGAATATATACGCGATTTCCATTTTTCAGTGTATATTCATCAATATATTTCCTTATTCTCCCTGTGTACTCGGAAACCTCCTTCAGCCCCTCTATATCCAGTTCCACGTTGAAGTGGCCTGAGTTGGACACGATAGCCCCGTCCTTCATTTCCAGAAAATGTTCCCTGCGGATGACATTAATATCCCCTGTCAATGTGCAGAAGAAATCTCCTTCCACGGCGGCTTCGGCAATCGGCATGACCCTGTAGCCATCCATGACCGCTTCCAGGGCGCGAAGGGGATCCACCTCTGTCACAATAACATTTGCACCCATTCCGGAGGCCCTCATCGCGAGCCCCCTTGAACACCATCCATATCCACAGATAACAAAGGCGGACCCCGCTATCAGTCTGTTTGTGGCCCTTATAATCCCATCCAGTGTGCTCTGCCCGGTGCCGTACCTGTTGTCGAACATGTGCTTCGTGTCAGCGTCATTTACCGCTATCAGGGGAAATCTCAGGACTCCTTCACTGGCCATTGCCTTCAGCCGTATAACGCCGGTGGTTGTTTCTTCAGTTCCCCCGACAATCCCGTCTATAAGATCCTGGCGGCTTGAATGTATAGTCGATACAAGATCAGCGCCGTCGTCCATAGTTATCGTCGGCTTTGCATCCAGCACCGAATTTATATGCTTATAATATGTGGTGGTGTCCTCCGCGTTGATGGCATGCACCGCAATATTCTGATATTTTACAAGATAGGCGGCAACATAATCCTGCGTGCTCAGGGGATTTGACGCGCACAGGGAAAGCTCGGCTCCACCAGCTTTCAGCGTTTCCATGAGACTGGCTGTCTCTGTCGTAACATGAAGACATGCACCCAGTCTGATACCTTTCAGCGGTTTTTCCTTTTCAAATCTTTTCTTTATGTTATTCAGGACCGGCATGCTCTTGTTTGCCCAGTCAACGCTCGATTTTCCCTCTTCAGCCAGATTAATATCTTTAATATCGTAATCCATCTCTTCTCCTGATTGTTCCTTTCCACGTCCCTGTACAGGAACATACATATCGGTACCGTTTTCCACGAAAACCACTGGAAACAGTGGTATACAATCAATACCTTTATTCTGATTTCTGAATCCCGACCTCTATTCTCTGTTACCCGCTTCTTCCTTTAGCCTTTTCGCCAGATCCGTTTTTTCCCACGCATAATCGTCCATAAACAGGGTTTTTGGTATCTTCCGGTAGATATCTCCACTGAGCAGGTCGAAGCGCTCTATCATTCCCTTTGGCGTAAAATCAAAGATTTTTTCCACTACACCTGACAACTTTTCATCCGATATAACTCCTGTGCCGAATGTGTTAACATAAATAGACATGGGCCTGGCAATGCCTATGGCGTAGGCCAGTTGCACCGAACAACGAGTTGCAAGGCCGGAAGCCACAATATTCTTGGCCGCATAGCGCGCCCCGAATACAGCGGAGCAGTCAACCTTCTCAGGGGACTTGTTGACGACCGATCCTCCGCCAAGCTGCGCCCCGGGATATCCTCCATAGAGCTGACAGACAAGCTTGCGCCCCGTAACACCGGTATCAGCCGCGCTGCATGAATGAACCGCCTGCCATTCTCCCGTGGGATTAAATATGAACTCGGTCTTGTCATTCACCCACTGACCCAGACAATCAAAGGCTATTTTCCTTGCGGTTTCCTCGATTTCTTCGTTTTCCGCCACATGACGATAATCAATAGCGTTGGACATCAGCACCTTTGAGACATGTGTCGGCTTGCCGTTCTTATCATAATTCACCGTTACCTGCCCTTTTCCGTCGGGGGCAAACATGGGATTTCCACAATCTTCGAATGCCCTCATCATTCTGTTAACCAGAACATAGGTGAGAGGAAGCAATTCCGGGGTTTCATCGCAGGCATATCCATACATGATCCCCTGGTCTCCCGCGCCGATCTCTTTATGTTTTCCCAGTTCGGCACGCGTTCCCAGGTTTATATTCGGCGATTGAGGTATAATCGCGTTGAACACGCCCAGCGAGTGCCCGTTGAGGCCCACCGCCGCGTCACTGTACCCCAGAGACAATACAGTCTGTCGCAAACTTTTCTCAATATCTACATATATCCTCGTGGCAACCTCCCCGCCTACGATACAGAACCCCTTCCCCAGAAACACCTCAAGACCACAGTGGGGCATGGTATTTATATCCATCCCTGCCTTCTTTTCACCATCCAGTATTTTGGCTATGATATTTGCCGCGATGGTATCAGCCACGACATCGGGATGTCCTACTTTGATTCCCTCAGACGTTATTTGCATATTATTCTCCTTTTTCGATTTGTTTCCGGACCTCCGCAGGCGAGACAATACCACCCGACACAATAAGGGTGAACGCTTCCTCAACCGTCATGTCGAGATTAACCATATCCGTCTCCGGTACCATTATGTAAAATCCTGATGTGGGGTTCGGTGTAGTAGGGACAAAGAGATTCACACATTTTTGCGATGTTCTTAATTGCACCTCTCCCCGACTCTCGCCAGTAACAAAAGCTATTGAATACAAGCCTTTACGTGGGTACTCTATCAAAACTGCTTTTTTGAAACTCTGCCCTTTATCGCTGAGCAGAGCATCAACAAGCTGCTTTAACGCGTTATATATGCCCCTCACCAGGGGTATTTTGCTCACAAGTTTCTCGCCCAGCACAACGCCCTTCTTGCCAAGGTAACTCTTTGTCACAAGGCCCACGATAAAGACAAGTATCAGCGTAATTATCACACCGAGACCCGGTATGTGAAAGGGGAGTATCTGGTCGGGATGAAACCTGGCGGGGATAATTCTTACCAGTTTGTTCATCAGTCCTATGATAAGATAGAAAACATAAAATGTCACACCAACGGGAATAATCGCGGCTATCCCTGTCAGAAAAACACCCTTAATTTTTTTCCGGATTTTCTTTACCATCCCTTACCTCTCAAGAATACGGGGGATATATCAGAAAGCTCCATCCACTGCAATAGCAAAGGCGGGGCACATGGCCCCGCCACCCCGGGAATCACAGGTTATAAGAATCGTTACGAACCCATCTCTTTTTTCTTTATTCTGTTTTTATCACCAAGCAAAACGCACCTGGGTATCCAGCCTTTCGCTGAATCCTCTTCAACCAGCACATAGCTTGCGATAATTATGATATCACCCCTTGAAGCTTTTCTTGCAGCAGCTCCGTTCAGGCATATAACCCCGGATTCTCTTGCGCCCTTGATCACATAGGTAGAGAATCTCTCTCCGTTGGATACATTGTATATGTCAACCTTTTCATAAGGTAACAAATCCGCAACATCCATAAGGTCTTCGTCAACGGTTATGCTGCCCTCATAGTGGAGATCGGCATCGGTAACAACCGCCCTGTGAAGTTTTGATTTCAGCATTGATCTTTGCATTTTTTCACCTGCCTATACATGATTTTGTTGATTAATGGTCTTTTCGCCCAATCTCTGCGTTATGCTCAAAAAATCATCCTCGGAATATCAACTATATACCTGCGGTTATTTTTTTCGCATGCCTTGACCTTGAACAAAAATCCTCATAACTCAACAAAATCATTTATTTTCTCCAAACACATAATTATCTATAAGCCTGGGTGTCCCCACCCAGACAGCCAGAGCCAGCACAGATCTTCCATCAAGACGCTCGACATCTTTCATGGTCTCGACATCACATATCTTGGCATAATCTATTCTGGTTCCGGGGTGTTTCTCAATAAAGTCCTTCACTTCTTTTATTATTACGCCGGCATCCCGCTCACCACGTTCATAAAGCTCAGCGGCATATTTCAGCGAACGGCTCAGGCTTAATGCGGACTCTCGTTCATCTTCTTTCAGATACGCATTTCTGGAACTCATGGCAAGACCATCCGGTTCCCTGACAGTCGGCATCCCCACAACTTCAATGTCCATATTGAGGTCGGTTACCATTCTTTTTATCACTACAAGCTGTTGAAAATCCTTTCTCCCGAAGATGGTGACATGGGGTTTGACGATATTAAACAGCTTAGCGCAAATAGTTGTCACGCCTCTAAAAAAACAAGGCCTTGATAACCCGCAGAGATTATCGGTTATATTTTCAACTGTTACATAGGTATGGTAATTTTCAGGATACATCTGCGAATTCGCCGGATAGAAGATAACATCTACCCCGACATTTCGGGAAAGTCTTTCATCCCCTTCAAAATCTCTGGGGTACTTGTCCAGATCCTCATCCGGACCAAACTGCGTGGGGTTCACATATATGCTGGTTATCAGGCAGTCCGCCAGTTTTTTTCCTTCTTTCATCAGTTCCAGATGTCCGTTGTGGAGGTAACCCATGGTAGGGACAAAAGCGATCCTTTTACCCCGGAGCCTGAGGGATTCTGAAAAGTCCTGCATATCGCGTACCGTCTTAATAATCTTCATACGGCGGCAACTCCTCCACAAAAAAAGCCTCTCCGCTTTGAAACGGGAGGCCTTGAAATCCCGACGATTCGGGATACCAGCTCTGGTTCTCTTCCGTCCCAGTCCATAAATGGATCCAAGCAGACTGTCACGCCACCTATCAGAAGATCACCCCCCTTGTCAAGAAATTTATGTATGGTGTTTATGCATGGATGTTATAACGACACTTGCAATCCTGTCCCCGATAGTTTAGATTGAAGCACCTCGCAATCCCGTATAAGCGGGATTAAAGAAAACGTTTATTTTTATTCGCTCGCTGTTCAGTTCAAACATTCTTGTAAAAGGTCAAAGTCCGGAAATTTTATGCTTTTTAGCCAAAGAGCGAATTGCCGACTATTGACAAACTGATATCAGGGGTTAATATATTTGAAAGGTTTCAAAACTCTCACCTTTTAAAGAAGCCTCTATTACGATTGAAGGGGAAACAGATGTCAGCTATATATGTATGCAAGAAGACACAGGATTTCATCATAGAACCCTGCGACGATAATACCTGTGAGTGGTGGTTGAAGAATGATACCTTTTGTAACTGCACCTGGGTTGCATGTAACTATGGTCCTTTTACGCTTGAGGAAGTCGGCGATATGATGGGCGTTACCAGGGAAAGGATACGACAGATAGAGGCAAAAGCTCTCAAAAAACTGCAGCACAAAAAGAGAAAGGATCAATTGATCGACTTTGCAGCAATGCAAGATATTTAATAATAAGGGTCTGTCACGAAATGACAGACTCTAAGTTACACCTTTTTTCTTGATTTCAACTTGTCAAAAAATCTTTTCATATGTTTTCTTATCTCTGCCCTCGAAAAAAGAAGCGCTGATATTTCGAATTCGTATTCCAGGGCTGTAGCTCTGTCAAGACGCGGAACAATATCTGATATCCTCTTTACAGCTTCGACCGCCTTGGCAGGTCTTCGGGAAATTTCACCTGCAACTGACATCGCGTCTTCCATAAATTTCTCAGGCGGAGACACTTTGTTCACAAGTCCGATCCTGAGCGCCTCCCTCGCCCCGATGGGTTCACCCAACATGGCGATTTCTTTTGCTTTAGCGGTTCCGACGATTCGCCTGAGCGGGTCGAATAATGGATTCAGACCAAACTTCAGCTCCGGATGACCGAATATCGCCGTCTCAGAGGCAATAATCATGTCACATACCGTGACAAGGTTAAATCCTCCCCCAAGGGCTATCCCGCTTACTGCGGCTATAACAGGTTTTCTAAATGTGTAGATCTTCTGGAGGCTTTTGATCATAATCCTCATATAATTTTCAAACTCGTCACCTTCCAGAATTGATATTTCTTTCAGATCAACACCGGCAGAAAATACATTATCACCCCCGGTAAGTATAACAGCTTTAACAGAATCGTCTTTTTCCAACCGGCTTAAACAATCCAGCAACTCATGCCTCATCTCGCTGGAAAGCGCATTCATTTCTCCAGGACGATTCAACGTCAGAATAGTATAGCCTTCTTCTCTTGTGATCAGTATCGTATTATATTCCATATGTCATATCACATCCCACGTGCCGGGTTATACAAATAGCTGATGCCGGTTCCGAGTCCTCTGAATTCTTCAGAGATGGCAGCGATTGTTTCACTTGCGATATACCGAAGCAGGCTCTTTCGTTTTGTCTCAGGATAAACGACTTCCGGCTTGCCCTCTATTCCTGCAAGATCTGTCGCTATATCGATTGCGTATTCCATATTGCCGAGATCGTCAACGAGACCCGCTTTGAGCGCCTGCCTGCCGGTAAATATCCTCGCATCGGCAATATTTTCTATATTCTCTCTGGAAAGGTCTCTATTTGATAATACTGCTTCAATGAACTGGTTGTGGATATCATCAATTACACCCTGAACAAGGTTTTTATCGGCGGTCGTCATTTCGCGCACTGGAGACCCTACATCCTTATATCTGCCTGCCTTGACAACGGTGGTCTTCAATCCTACCTTTTCCAGCAAATCTTCTATTTGAGAAAACTGTGCTATGACTCCGATGCTTCCGGTTATCGTGCCGGGATTGGCAATAATCCTGTCAGCGGCACATGCAATATAATATCCTCCCGATGCCGCGACCGACCCCATTGAGACAACCACTTTTTTGGATTTCTTCAAGCGAGATACCTTGTCATATATCTCCTGAGAGGGGACCACCGCTCCGCCTGGTGAATTTATACGCAGTACAATTGCCTTAACATTATCATCTTCCTCATATTTATCCAGCTGTTTGATGGTATCCCTCGAATTGCTCAGAACACCCTCTATCATTACAATGCCGATTTTGTCTTTATCTTTAAAGGAAAAATCCTGATTCTCCTCTCCAAAAAAAACAAGGATGCGAAGAATCAGGAAGAGAAACACACCGACAAGGGCAAGGAGCAGGAAACCTGAGATCACGGGATGTTTTTTCATTAATCCTCTCTCAAAAGAGATGATTTTCTGCAAATAGTCAAACTTTTATGCCTGCCAGCATGTCACCAAGATTGGAAACAACTTTTTCATTATTGTTTATATACTGTTTCTTGGATGTATCATCAGAAGCCTTCTCGGAATCCTTAATACTCAGGCCTATTTTCTGGCTGACAATATCAACATTCTTTACAACCGCTGACACAACATCTCCAACAGAATAGATGTCTCTGGCAGATTTAATTCTCTCATGGCTTATCTCGGAGATATGGACCAGACCCTCTATGCCATCTTCTATCTCAACAAAGACACCGAAGTCTGTAATATTTGTCACCTTTCCGGTAATTATAGACCCTGGAACATATCTGGATGCAAGTTTTTCCCATGGATTTTCCTCAAGTTGTTTGATTCCGAGGGAAAACTTCTCCGCATCCACATCAATCCCAAGAATCACCGCTTCAATTTCCTGGCCTTTTTTATAGAATTCCGACGGGTGCTTTATTCGTTTTTTCCAGGAAATATCCGATACATGTATCAAGCCATCAATATCGTCTTCAATTCCCACAAAGATACCGAAGTCCGTAACATTTTTTATCTCACCCTTTATAACGGTCCCCTCTGGATATCTTTCTTTAAGCTCTATCCACGGATTAGGCATTGTCTGCTTGAGGCCCAGCGATATTCTCTTGTTTTCAGGATTCACATCCAGCACCATTATCTTTACGGTATCATCAACAGACAATATCTTGGAGGGATGCCTTATCTTCTTGGTCCAGAACATCTCGGATACATGTACAAGCCCCTCGACTCCCGGTTCAATTTCAACGAATGCCCCATAATCCATAAGACTTACAACTTTCCCCTCTATGATGGACTCAACGGGATATTTCTCGACAATGACATCCCACGGATTTTCCGTAAGCTGTTTAAGGCCCAGCGACACCCTTTCTTTCTCTCTGTCAAAACTGAGGACCTTAACAGTTATCTTGTCCTCCCTGGAGAATGTCTCCGACGGATGTCTTATCCTCCCCCACGACATATCGGTAATGTGCAACAATCCATCTATGCCGCCCAGATCTATAAACATGCCATAATCCGTTATGTTCTTTACAACGCCCTCTATTATTTTATCTTCTTCCAGGGTTTCAAGGGTCTTTTTCTTTTTTTCTTCCCTTTCTATTTCCAATATGGCTTTTCTGGACAGGACAACATTGTTTCTTTTTCTGTCGTATTTCAGAATCTGGAAATCCATGGTCTGCCCAACATACCTGTCAAGATCCTTTACGGGATGCGTACTGACCTGGGAACCCGGAAGAAAAGCGGGAAATCCGATATCAACCGAAAGGCCGCCCTTTACTCTCTGTACAATCGTACCCTGTATCGTGCCGTTTTCTTCCGATATCTTTATGACATCATCCCATATTTTCATACTGGCGGCTTTTTCTTTCGAGAGTATTAGTTCGGCATCCTTTCTCCGATCTACGAGAACTTCGATCTCATCACCCACAGAAATCGTTATATTACCTTCGCTGTCTGTAACCTCACTGAGATAAAGGACCCCTTCTGTCTTGTAGCCAACATCAACCATCGCCGCATCATCATTTATCTGGACTATTTTCCCCATTACAACCTTACCGATGGCCACGTCCTGCAGATTCTGCTCGTAGAGTTCCACAAAAGTTATATCTTCTTCCTCTTTCTGAAGACCCACCTCCGCCACATCTTCTACTTCTACTTCTACTTCTTTCTTTTCCGGTTCAGTTATTAAGTTATCTTCGTTAACCATTAATAAAACACCCCCTGACATTTTTCTGAAATTGCATTCAATCTTTTTTATCTAACATACTGAAAGTAAAATATCAAGCCTGGTTCTGCCCCCAAAATACGATACAGGTTTGGGAAGATCACCCCCTTTGTGGTCTTTGTTTAAACCATTTTATATGACTTTTCCAGCTGTTTGATATAATCATCATAATGAGAGGGGTTTTCGTTGACGCGTCCCGAATTCTGTGTTAGGAAATTTATCAAAAGTAAAAAAAATGATTTCAAGTCAGTTTAAGGTTGGCGGCAGGAGAGAAAGGCCCGAACCTAATGTACAGATCCAGAAATTCCTGAGGGGGGGACAGGAAAACAGATGAGATTATCCAGCTTACCTGCATCTCCAGCCTCGGTTCATCACATAAAACACTATAGATCAAACTATTAAACAGCAAAGGAGGTGATGTATTAAAATCATACGAAAAGCGTATAACATATCCCCCTGTGTCTATTTTTTTGTGTATGATGTTTTTGTCGTCTAATAACTTCTTACTTACTTTTGATTCACATGGGAGGGAAAAATGTTAGCTACAACAGGTAGATTTTTTGCGGATAAATTCAGGAAAGTGCTTCCGGACTCCTTCATTTTCGCTATATTGCTGACTTTTATAGCCGCAATTATGGCGTGGGGGTTTGTCGACGCGAAACCGTTTGGAATCGTTCAAGCGTGGTATAAGGGATTCTGGATTCTCCTGGGATTCGCCATGCAGATGGTGCTGATTCTGGTAACCGGATACGCAATTGCCATATCGCCGCCGGCCGAGAAATTTCTTGACTGGCTTGCTACCAAGATAAAGAGTCCAATCGCCGTGTATGGTCTGGTTACGCTTCTGGGTTGTACCTTCTCTCTGATCAGCTGGGGATGGATCGTCTTGACTGCTGTTCTTGGACGAGAACTGGCCAGAAGGGTTAAAAAAGTTGACTATCGACTCCTTGCCGCGTGTGTCTACACGTCTTTTCTGCCATGGCACGGCGGTCTTTCCGGTTCTATTCCTCTTGTTCTCAATACACCTAATAACTTTCTCATTAAGACAAAGGTATTAAGTGAGACGATACCGACAACGATAACGCTGCTCAGCCCCATGAACATTATCATTGCTCTGAGTCTTCTTATAGTTCTGCCTGCGTTAATGATGATGATGAAACCCTCGGATGAGCATGTAGTGGAATATAACGATATGGTAGATGAAGAGCATAAGGCGATGAAACCGCTGACGGTGGCGGAAGAGGCCGAATCACTGAGACTTGCCGAACCAAACCTGTCTGATACGCTTAATAACAGCATTATTATTATGGTTATCATCTGTTTAGGCGGTCTCTGGTTTCTGGGACATCACTTCTATACAAAGGGATTTGATGTCAACCTGAACATTATGAATTTCCTCTTCATCACGATCGGCATGATCTGCCATAAGACTCCGTTCCGATATGTTGTGGCCATGAAAAGATCGTGCAGCAACGTCTCCGGTATTGTTCTCCAGTTCCCCTTCTACGCCGGTATCATGGGAATCATGATACACACAGGTCTCGGTAACGCCATTGCGCTGTGGATTGCCGGTACTGCAAGCGTTGCAACGTTCCCCTTAATCTCCTTCCTGATCGGTGGTTTCGTCAACATCTTCGTACCCTCGGGAGGAGGAGAGTGGGCCGTTGTCGGTTCGACTATCGTCCAGGCGGCCACGACCCTTGGCGCCAATATGAGCCCGGACCAGCTCACCAGTTTCATCGCGCGATGCAGTATGGCCGTGGGATATGGTGATTCATGGACCAACATGATTCAGCCCTTCTGGACACTGGCGTTCTTCCCGATTATTGCTGCCGGAACCAAGATGCAGGCGAGAGACATTATGGGGTACACATTTGTCTCACTTATCGTATCGTTCTTCGTTTTCGCCATATGTATCACATGGATGCCGATGTAACGTTTTAGCAAGCGTTTAACATTTGATAGATGGGGTCTGTTCTATGAACAGGCCCCATTATCTTTTAAGTACCTGTCAAGGAAATATTGATAAGGAGAGCTTGATTTATGAAAAGCAAGACTATTATTACAGCGGCACTGACCGGGGGCATTCATACTCCCACAATGTCACCCTATGTGCCACAGACACCTCAGCAGATTGCCGATGAGGCGGTCCGAAGTTATGAAGCGGGAGCGGCGGTCTGTCATATACACGCCAGAGACCCCGAAACCGGCGTACCCGTCTCGAAAATGGAACTTTATGCGGAGATACTTGACAGCATAAAGAGTAGATGCAACATGGTTGTTTGTATAACCACCGGTGGCGGATTAGGTATGACTCCGGAGCAACGAGTTGAACCGGTAACCCGCTTTAAGCCGGAGCTTGCATCTTTTAATGCCGGATCCACTAATTTCGCCCTTTTCCATGCCCTGGACAAGATCAAGGATTTCAAGTACGACTGGGAGCAGCAATATCTCGCCATGACTGAGGATTTCATCTTTCCAAATACCTTCAAATCGATGAAAGAATTCAGCGTCACATTCAGTGAAAACGAGGCCAAGCCTGAATTTGAGGTTTACGATTCAGCCATGATCAATAATGTGGCTTTTATGATTGAGAGGGGATATCCCATTAAGAAGCCTGTTTACATCCAGTTTGTCATGGGTGTCTTGGGCGGGATTACTCCGGACTCTGAGAACCTGCTGTTTCTGGTTAATTATGCAAAACGATTAATCGGAGATTTTGAATTTTCCGTTTGTGTTGCCGGGCGGGCCCAATTTCCCATGTGTACACAGTCCCTTCTTCTTGGCGGTAACGTCCGTGTTGGCCTGGAAGACAATCTCTATCTGGATAAAGGAAAACTGGCGAAGAGCAGCGCCGAGCAGGTAGAAAAAATAGCGCGCATTGCCGGAGAACTCGGCATTGAGCCGGCTACGCCCGATGAGGCAAGGGAAATTCTCGAGTTAAAGGGATTGGATAAGGTAAATTTTTAGTAATTGTTCGTAAAACGCAGTAGTGGCGCAGTCGCCACTACCCACCTATCAATTACTTGAAAGTCCGAATAGTTTGTCATTTCGAATCCCGATTTATCGGGATGAGAAATCTTTATAATGTAATTCCGACAAATCGGGATAAAAACACAAGATTTCTCCCCGCGGTCGAAATGACACATTCTCCTAATTTGACTTCTTGCGAAATTATCAATTTTATCACATAGTTATAAAGCCAGACGATGGATTTAGGTCTGGAGCCACCTTGATTAAAAGTGCGAAAAAGGTTACAGTTGCCAAAATGCCATGAAATCAGACACTCATCACATCATAACAAAGATATTTGCCATTTTTGTCGCCATTCTGTGCCTTCACGCGTCATCAGGCTTATCCCTCGCCTCTTTCACCATCGAAGATGAAAAGAAACTGGGAAAAGAATTCTACGAAAAATTGAAGGCTAAAGATCTTTTTGCAAAAAATCCAAAAGTAAATAAATATGTCGACAGGATAGGACACCTGTTGCTTTCGCACGACAAAAAGTCCTTTTTCGACTTTACATTCTCTGTAATTAATAACCCGGGGATCAATGCCTTCGCAACCCCGGGAGGCTACGTGTATATCTACAGCGGTCTTATAGAACTTACTGAAAACGAGGACCAGTTAGCCGGTGTACTGGCGCATGAGATAGGACATATAAAGGCCAGGCACATAGCACAAACCATCGATAAATCAAAAAAGATAAACATCGCAACTCTTGCGGCAATCCTGGCCGGCGCCTTCCTCGGAGGAAGCGGCGAACTGACCGCGGCAGTTGCAAGCTTTTCCATGGCGACAGCGACAACTCTCAATCTCAAATACAGCAGAAAGCACGAAGAAGAGGCCGACCGTCTCGGGATGTCATACCTGGTGGAAACCGGATATAACGGCGAGGGTATGCTGACCTTTCTGAAGATCATGAGAAAGTATGAATTCTACTCAAACTTCATCCCCTCCTATTTCCTGACCCACCCCGGCACAGGAGACAGGATAGTATATCTGGACGGTCTACTTCAAACAAGATACACAAAGAAGGGTGCTGAAAGTATAGTAGGAGGTCTGGAAAGGGTAAAAACCATACTGGTCATTGACAGAAAAGACCTCGATTCAAGTCTCAGATATTTCCAGAACATATTGAAAAAAGATCCCAACAGCCCAAACGCACTGTATGGTCTCGCAGTAATACAGGGAAAACTTGGCAAGACGATGGACTCCTTTGCCAATTTTCACAGAGCGATATCGCTGTCCCCTGATGATGCCGAGATTCTCCGCGATCTGGGCATAAGCCACTTTAACCTTGGGAATACGGCCGACGCGATAGACGCCCTGCAGAAAGCCCATTCCATAGATGAGAAAGATTCAAGCACTATTTTCTACCTGGGAAGATCGTACGAAACCACAGGAGATTACAGCGCTTCCCTCAGATTCTATGAAGAGTTCCTGAAGAAAAACCCGGATGACATCCCTATATATTACAATCTGGCAATGCTCTATGGGAAGATCGACATGCCTGGAGAATCCCACTACCATTTCGGAATCTTCTTTAAGAAAAAGCACCGGTTCAAGAGCGCGCTTTTTCACTTCAAGGCAGCCCAGGCATTCTTTCCACCCGACAGTGAAATGGCCGGAAAGATCAGGAAAGAAATTCCGACGAGTCGGGACAAACATCCCGCAAATCACGGAGACGAACGCGCAAAAGATTGATGGCTGTGCAAAAAAAGCTCGGCTGCTGAGAATACATAATCTAACACATTGACATTTAGCATTCATGTGCTATCTTCCCCGGACATACGATAATTTCAGGGGGTATAAATGGATATTACTGTAAAAACGGGGGGTCTTGCGGATTTCGATTGTAAGATACTGCTCGTCGGACATTTTGAAGGAAGCAAGACGCCGGAAGGAGCGGCTCATCTCCTTGATAAAAAGTGCGATGGTCTTATAGGCGAGCTGATTGAGGAAGGAGATTTTACAGGGGAGCTCTACAGCTCTTCGGTTGTGTATACCGGAGAATCGATCCGAAGCAGGAGGATAATGATCGCGGGCCTGGGGAAAAAAGAGGAGTTCAATCTTGAAAGATTAAGGGGAGTATTTTCAAAGGCGGCACAGAAGATAAGGGATCTCAACATAACGAATCTGGCCGCATCCCTTGATTTCGGCGAGGCAGAATTTCCCGTCAGAGAAACAGCGCAGGCCGCTGTGGAAGGCGCGATGCTGGGCTTGTACCGATTCACACGCTACAAGACCCTGAAAAAGGACAAAGAGTCGCGGATAGACGAACTCACCATAATAGAGAATCCCGACTCGTCGGGACTGGAAGATGTAAGGGAAGGCGCAGAAACAGCGGAGATTATCTCACGGGCAGTCTACTGCGCGAGAGATCTCGTCTCCACGCCATCCACCGATATGACACCCGGAATCCTGGCGGAGAGGGCCGGTGATATCGCGAAGGAGAGAAATCTCAAATTCGAGGCACTGGATGAACCCGCCATGAAAAAACTGGGAATGAATGCCCTGCTTGGTGTGGCAAGGGGCAGCGCCGAAGAGGCAAAACTGATATTGCTGGAATATAACGGGGGCAAAAAAGACGACAGGCCTGTAGTCCTGGTCGGCAAGGGAATCACCTTTGACAGCGGTGGAATCTCCATAAAACCTTCTGAAAAAATGGATGAAATGAAATCGGACATGTCCGGCGGCGCCGCGGTGATCGGTACAATCAAGGCAGCTGCTGAACTGAAAATACCACTGAACGTGGTGGGCATAATTCCTGCCACGGAAAATCTCCCCGGCGGAAGGGCATACAAGCCGGGAGACATACTGGAAACCATGTCCGGCCTCACTATAGAAGTCAAAAATACCGATGCCGAAGGGCGGCTGATCCTGGCAGACGCGCTCACATTCGCGGGAAGATACAGTCCGGCGGCAATAATCGACATAGCCACGCTGACCGGGGCGTGCGTGGTGGCATTGGGTGATTATCTCACAGGTATGATGGGGACAGACAGCGACCTGAAAGAAAAGATACGCAACGCCTCGGATACTACAGGCGAGAAGGTATGGGAACTTCCCCTGTGGCACGAATATGATGAGCTGATAAAGAGCGATGTGGCGGACATCAAAAATACCGGCGGACGGGCAGGCGGCACAATAACAGCGGCCCTTCTGCTCAAGAGATTCGTAAACGACTATCCCTGGGTGCATCTGGACATCGCCGGTCCCGCGCTCCTGTCAAAAGACAAGCCTTACATCCCCAAGGGCGCGTCCGGTGTAGGCGTGAGGCTTCTCATACAATTCCTTATGGACCGGAGCCGGGCTTCCAATGTCTCAAATCCTTGAAGTAAAAGGCCTGAAAACATATTTCGAAACGAGAAACGGTACCGTCAGGGCCGTTGACGGGGTGGATATCTCCGTCGACAGGGGGGACACCCTGGGCATCGTAGGTGAATCAGGGTGCGGCAAAACCGTTCTCGCCCTCTCCATAATGAGACTTATACCGGACCCGCCAGGAAGGGTTGTGTCCGGACAGATCAACTTTAAAGACATCGACCTCCTCAATCTTGACGAAAACGAGATGCGAAGGCTTCGCGGAAACGACATATCCATGATATTCCAGGAGCCGATGAACTCCCTCAACCCCGTTCTGAAAGTGGGAGACCAGATCTCTGAAGTGATAAGACTCCACGAGGGGTTTTCAAAAAAAGATGCGTTGGACCGCGCCCTCGACATGCTCCGGCTCGTCGGCCTGTCCCCCACACGCGACAGCCTCAGGAGCTACCCCCATCAGATGAGCGGCGGGATGCGCCAGCGGATCATGATAGCCATGGCATTAGCGTGCAATCCCGAGCTGATGTTAGCCGATGAACCCACGACGGCGCTCGACGTGACCATCCAGGCGCAAATTGTTGATTTGATAAACAAGCTGAAAGACGAGGTGGGGACATCGGTCATACTGATAACCCACGACCTGGGAATCGTCGCGCAGATGGCCCGGCATGTCGTCGTAATGTACACGGGCAGAGTGGTGGAGTACTGCGGCGTGCTCGATCTTTTTTCTACACCGCTCCATCCTTATACCAGGGGACTCATGGAATCCACACCGAAGAGGGCCGCGAAGAGAGACGGGTACCTCACCGCGATACCCGGCACCGTCCCGAACCTGTACGAACTCCCCTCTGGGTGCAGCTTCCGAAACCGGTGCCCGGATGTCATGGATATATGCGCCGAACAGGAGCCGCAGCTCATGGAAAAATCTCCCGGCCATCATGTAAGATGCTGGAAATTAGCTTAGCTACCCAAAGGTAAAGCACAGATGAATCCGGTCTTATTAAACATTGAAGGACTGAAAAAATACTTTCCCGTACGGAGCGGCTTTCTGTCGGGCCGTCAGAAGACGGTAAAGGCCGTGGACGGAGTGGATCTGCAGATCTTCAAGGGGGAGACCCTCGGACTGGTGGGCGAATCAGGGTGCGGAAAGACCACACTCGGCCGCCTCATCACCAGGCTCGAAGAACCGACCGCCGGAAAGATTACATTCAACGGGGATAACATCCTCACCTATTCCCGAAAAGAGTTGAAGGGGTTTCGGAGAAAGATACAACTGATATTCCAGGATCCATACTCTTCCCTGAATCCGAGGATGAGCGCGGGCGCCATCGTGGGAGAGGCCCTCTCCGTACACAACCTGCCCCGGAAAAAAGGGGACGGGGACAGGGTTGCGGATCTGATGGAGATTGTGGGACTCAGCAGAGAGCAGATGGGACGCTACCCCCACGAGTTCAGCGGCGGGCAGAGACAGCGCATCGGCATAGCGAGGGCGCTCGCCCTCAATCCTGAACTTGTTGTCGCGGACGAGCCCGTCTCGGCATTAGACGTCTCCATACAGGCACAGATACTCAACCTGCTGAAAGACCTGCAAAAGGACTTTGATCTCACCTATCTGTTTATCAGTCATGATCTGAGCGTCGTAGAACACATAAGCGACCGGATCGCCGTCATGTACCTTGGAAGAATCGTGGAACTCGCGGACAAGAAATCCCTGTACGGTACGCCTCTTCACCCTTACACAAAGGCCCTTCTCTCAGCTGTCCCCGTCCCGGATCCCACATACAGGAAAAACCGGATAATACTTGGCGGCAACATACCCAGTCCGACAGATCCTCCTTCCGGATGTCCTTTTCATCCCCGGTGCCGGTACAGCATGGACATATGCGATAAGGTGGCGCCGACCCTTGATGACAGAGGCAATGGACATTATGTCGCGTGTCACCTGGAGACCGGATTTTGATCTGAATCCTGAAAAAAATCTAAAATAATCCTTGACGAAAGGACCTCAAAAGAATAGATAGCAAAGTCAATTTTCTTGAAGCGGTTTTGTGGCTCTATTTTTATTTCCGATAGCGGTGTTGTCCGAACAAGAAAGAAAGCGCCCGTAGCTCAGCTGGATAGAGTCGCAGACTTCGAATCTGTTGACCATTTGAAAATATACGGGGCCCTTAGCTCAGCTGGTAGCAGCAACTGACTCTTAATCAGTAGGTCGTCGGTTCGAACCCGACAGGGCCCACCATAAAATCAAGGGGTTACGGAACTTAATCTGTGACCCCTTTTCATTTGAGATGAAGACTTCCGGCATACATATACAGATAGCGTTGGAGATCGACGCTTGTTTTTCGCCCCTTTTGCAGTTTGAAGCTTCCCCAGTATAAAGATGCTAACATAACTTTAATAATTTTCTTTAATAATTTTCTTGACATCTGGCAAAAACCTCTATATACAGGGCCTGCAAGTTGGATAGAGACGTTTTGAAGTGCGAAAACCGGCCGCCATGTCCTTGAGGATAATGGTGACTTTTTTATTTTTGCCACAATGGTAATCCGACTTTGAAAAATTTAAGAAAGGAGGATACAGATTATGGCAGAAGGTACCGTTAAATGGTTTAATGACGGAAAAGGCTTTGGGTTCATCGAAATGGATGGCGGCAATGACGTTTTCGTCCATCACAGCGCGATTCAGGCCGAAGGCTTCAAGTCCCTGCAAGAGGGTCAGCGCGTGACGTTCGATGTTGAGCAGGGTCAGAAAGGCCCCGCGGCTGCTAATGTAAGAGCACTGTAAGCATTGATATCAGCAAAACGGCACTCTGTGGTTGTATAAACTGCAGAGTGCCATTTTTTTTAGATTACCTGCCAGAAATTTCTCATCTAAAGACCTACAACTCTCATAATCGGCAAAGCTGTTTAACATTTTTATCTGAATGAAATATCAACCATGCATTCCGGTCAATTTCGTTTAATGGCTATTTTGAAGGCTTTTATAGCTATATCCCGATAATTTGCGGTTAGAATCACCCCATATCTGGCCCTGCTCGGTATCTCTGCAAGCCATTTTTTTAGGGCGGTTTCTTCAGTATCATTTCAGCAACAGCTTGACACAGGCCGTATTATCTTTTAGAAAACAACCGGCGACAATCTCCTTCGACTGTTTGCAGAAAGCCGGCTCTTTATCTCACTCACGGCCAAACAAAATCAAAAAAAGGATGTAATATGATATTAGAACAAACTGGAAAGATATGCGACGGGTTTTATTCTACAGGATATCATTTCATGCCTGCTTTCCTTATGATAAGCAAAACCCCCGTTCTTTTCGATGCGGGTGTAACAGCCATAGGACCTAAATACCTCGAAGATATTAAAACATATCTGGGGGATACTGACAGGTTGGGTTATATCTTCCTTACACACTCACACTTTGACCACTGCGGGGCCTGTCCTTTTCTCAAAAGAAAGATAAAAGGCCTGAAGATAGCCGCAAGCGCCCGTGCCGCAAGGGTGCTGGAAAAACCCAGCGCCGTGGAATTAATGCGAACACTCAGCAGTACCTTTGAAAAAACCTTTAAGGATATCATGGGAGGAGAAGATGTCTCTTTCAACTCTGTAGCGGTTGATTTGATCCTGAAAGATGGTGATGAGCTGGATTACGGCGGAGGATGGAAGGTGCGGGTCATTGAAACACCGGGCCATACAAAGGACTCTCTATCTTTCTACATACCCCGGATAAAAGCCCTGATAGCAGGTGAAGCTGTGGGTGTCTATAACCACCATGGAATACAGCCGGAGTTTTCATCAAGCTATATCGACTATATGGCCTCTCTCGAAAAACTGGCCACTTTGGATATAGACATTCTGGCTATGGCTCACGTGCATATACTGACCGGGGACGACGTCAGGAAACACATTAGAGACTCCATTGAAAGCGCCGTGTCTTTCAAGGGGCGCATAGAAAACTACCTCGACATGTTCAGTGGCGACAGTGAAAGAGTGGTTGAAACCATTTTCAGGGAAGATCATGACGAGACACAGGCACTACGTCAGGACAAAAAGTCTTTTTTGTTGAATTTGAATGCAAAAGTAAGGGTAATAGCGGAAAAGAAGTAACTTTTATCCTTGCGATAACAGGGATAATCCCCTATAAGGTTTCTGCCTCGGCAACAAGACAAGCCATCCCGACAGCAAAGCGTACCCCGACGAGTCGAGACTTGCAATTTTCGTTGCGCCGGAGGGCCTGTGCATAAAAATGGAGTCTCATTGAAAGGAGATTAAGATAGTGAATATTTTGATTTTTGGACCAAATGGAAGCGGCAAGGGAACACAGGGCGCGATCGTTCAAAAGAAGTTCGGTATAACTCATATAGAGACAGGTGTTATCTTCAGAGAGAACATCTCCAAAGGAACAGAATTAGGCAATAAGGCAAAGGGATATATAGACAATGGTGAGCTGGTACCTGATGGAATCACTGTTCCCATGATACTGAATCGTCTGAAGGAAGATGACTGCAAGAATGGCTGGCTCCTGGACGGGTTCCCGAGAAATCTGGCTCAGGCAGAGGCCCTGTATGACGCGCTGGAAAAAGAAGGTATAATGCTGGATTACGTAATTGAGATAATATTAGACAGACAGACCTCCAAAAACAGGATCATGGGCCGGAGGCTCTGCGTAAATGACAACAATCATCCCAACAATATATATATCGATGCCATCAAGCCGGCTGAAAAAGACGGAACCGCTGTGTGCCGTGTCTGCGGCGGAGAATTGAGCGCCCGGGCTGATGACCAGGACGAGACGGCAATCGGCAAGAGGCACGACATCTACTATGACATTGAGACGGGAACCACCGCCGGCATCAATTATTTCAAAGAGAGAGTAACGGTAATAGGGGTTGACGGTCTGCCCGGAGTCAAAGAGGTCGGTGAAGAACTCCTTGAAAAATTAGGATAGTAAAAATTCCAATAAAATTGTATAAAAGCCTTCCTTATATACACAGGAAGGCTTTTTATCTTATTATGAAAAATACACGCAATTTCAGCATAATAGCACATATAGATCACGGCAAGTCCACCCTGGCTGACAGGATGATTCAGTACAGCGGCGTGGTTAATGACCGCAATTTCAAGAATCAGATCCTGGACAGCATGGACATCGAGCGTGAACGCGGAATCACCATAAAGAGCCAGGCCATCACCCTCCCCTACCGGAGCAAAGACGGCGAAGATTATATACTCAACCTTATAGACACACCCGGTCACGTAGATTTTTCCTACGAGGTTTCAAGATCACTTGCATCCTGTGAAGGCGTCCTCCTTCTCATTGACGCCGCGCAGGGGGTTCAGGCACAGACTGTCGCGAATCTTTACATGGCCATGGAGCACGATCTGGAAATTATCCCTGTGATCAACAAGATCGACCTTCCTTCGGCCGACGTAGACAAGGTAATGGAACAGATAGATTCGGAACTCGGGCTTGACCCTTACATGAGTCTTCCCTGCTCGGCAAAAGAAGGGACAGGGGTTGAAGAGATCATGGAAGCAATCGTACGCAATATACCGCCACCCAAAGGAGACCCGGCGGCCGAGCTGGCCGCCACCATTTTCGACGCGCAGTACGACTCCTTCCGGGGCACCATTATACACTGTCGCGTCTTTGAGGGGACCATACGAGGCGGCGATATAGTACGTCTCATGCACGACGAGACTACTCACAAGGTCGAAGAAGTGGGTGCTTTTCTGCTCCCGCGCCAGAAGAAGGACAGCCTCTCAGCAGGCGACGTGGGATATATCATTGCCGGGATAAAGACTGTCTCGGATGTGCAGATCGGCGACACGATCACCCTGGATAAACGCCCCCGCAAGGAGCCTCTCCCCGGATTCAAGGAATCAAAACCCGTTGTTTTCGCGTCAATTTATCCTATTGCATCGGATGATTACGAAGAACTGGCGGTGAGCCTTGAAAAATATAAATTGAATGACGCATCGTTTGTATATCAGAAAGATTCGTCTATCGCCCTCGGGCAGGGTTTCCGTTGCGGTTTTCTGGGCCTTTTGCACCTTGAGATCGTTCAGGAAAGGCTGGAAAGGGAATATGACCTATCCATCATTCTGTCCGTCCCCAGCGTCAGATACCGCTTTACACTGAACGACGGCGAGGTAATCTATATAGACAACCCGGCGTATTATCCTGATCCCATGTCCATAACCACGAGTGAAGAGCCCTATATCCGCGCGATCATGATGTTCCCGGAACGGCACATGGGGGCTGTCATGAAACTGTGCAAGGAAAAGAGGGGGGAGAACTCGACCCTCAGCTACCCCAGTCCGGGGCGCATCGAACTGATCATAGAAATGCCTCTTGCTGATGTCATATACGATTTTTATGACCGCCTGAAATCCGTTACTCAGGGATATGGTTCTTTCGATTACGACATAATAGACTACCGGCAGAGCAACCTTGTCCTCCTTGATATACTGGTCAATGGGGACAGGGTGGACGCGCTGTCCCAGATTGTGCATCGCGGTTCAGCTCGGGAACGCGGCCTGCGCGCGTGCGAAAGGCTGAAAGAGGAAATCCCGAAACAGATGTTCAAGATAGCTATTCAGGGAGCTGTCGGAGGCGAGATAATTTCGCGCACAACCATATCCGCGTACCGGAAAGACGTTACCGCGAAGTGCTACGGCGGCGATATAACGCGTAAGAGGAAACTGCTGGAAAAACAGAAAAAGGGCAAAAAGCGGATGAAGATGGTCGGGTCTGTGGCGATTCCCCAGAGCGCGTTTATATCAATACTGAAATCAGACAATACATAGCGGTTCACAGTTCACAGTTCACGGTTAAAGAAGTTGTAGGTTGGGTTGAGATACGAAACCCAACAAAAGGTTTTGAGCTATCAGCTATCAGCTTTTCCGGCTTGTCCTGGTTAGGAAATTATCCTTACTCGGAGTTTAAGTAAAATTTCATAATTGTATTTATGGTTCCCGGAATCTATATACATATACCCTTCTGCCTGTCCAAATGTGGCTACTGCGATTTTTATTCGGTCACATCAACCGAAAAAATTTCCCCTTTCATCAAATCCCTTCTGAAAGAGATGGAGATGTATCACGGCTGTTTCAGCCGGTTCGACACTCTCTATCTGGGAGGCGGCACCCCTTCCCTGCTTGACTCAGCGCAGATAGAAGAAATCATTGACGGTATACGCAAACATTTCCCTTTGTCCGCCGATACGGAAGTTACTATTGAGGCAAATCCCGGGGATCTCAGTCGGGAAGCGGCTGAATCACTTTTTAAGACGGGTATTAACAGGATCAGTATCGGCATACAGTCCTTTGATGAACATATCCTCTCATTTTTAGGACGCAGGCATTCCTCTATTGACGCGATATCCGCGATAGAACACATCCGAAACGCCGGATTCGACAACATGGGTCTCGACCTCATCTATGGAGTACTCGGACAGAACATGGAATCGTGGATGAACACACTGCGCAAGGCCCTGTCATTCAGGCCGGAGCACCTTTCCTGCTACCAGTTGACCATAGAGCCTTCAACGCCACTGGGGATACAATACCGGGCGGGAGAGATCGATCCCCCTGATGAAGATCTCCTGTACGATTTTTTCATGAGGACATCAGAACTGCTCGAAGCCTCCGGATATTCACACTATGAGGTCTCAAATTTCGCGAGGGGCGACGAATGTATGTCGAAGCACAACCGGAAATACTGGGACCATACACCCTATCTCGGTCTCGGCCCGGCGGCACATTCATTCTACGGCAACAGGAGGTGGTGGAATCACCGTTGTGTCGACAGATATATCGAAGAGATTAATAAGGGTATACCTCCGATCGAGAAATCCGAAATACTGACTCGGGAACAACTCCGGCTCGAAGCACTCTATCTGGGCCTTCGCACAAAGATGGGAATCGATATGGAGGAGTTCTCGAAGCAGAACGGGTGCGATCTGCTGGATGAAAAGGGTGCTCTGCTCCGCACCATGGAACAGGAAGGCCTCATCACCATCACCGATAACCGCCTTTGTCCTACCCGTTCCGGCCTTCTCGTCTCCGACAGTCTGCCGCTACTGTAGGCAACTCTCGGCAGGGGTTTTAAAACAGGCGTGATCTGCGCTTATGCTCTAAATTTTCCTTTGACATTATATCTTTTATGGATTATACCGCCGATAAATTAAATTGGGTGATATCGGAGTCATTCAAAAAGATCAGCGCATTTTCCAACACAATAATGAGGGAAGGGATACATGGAAAAAGAGAAAATGGAACTCTCTCATGAGCCGGTACCGGGGTATAAAAAGGCTTTCTTTGTTGCTATTACAATAGGTGTTTTGTACTTGGCTGTGATTTTATTTAATACAATCTGATCTTTAATAGATCCTTAAAATCCCTGCCCTCGGGGCAAGGTCAAGAGGTATTGAGCCCTGCCTGAGAATGCCTTAGAAACAGCAATGAATCAGATGAAAGACCGAGCCTGTGGCATTGGGGGAGATATCCGATTTAATCGAATATTTCACCTTCTTATAAAAAATGTAGGCAATGGGAGACTTCATGAGTAAAGAGAAAAAACACGTTTTTGATAACCCGCAGAACGTAAAGAGACTCTTGAAATGCTTTTATGGATTTCTTGTAGTTCTCCTTATCGGCGATTCTTTTGTTAGTAAACAACACGCCGCATTCGGATGGGAAGAATGGCCGGAATTTTACGCAGTATATGGATTTGTAGCCTGTGTCGTTCTTGTCCTGGCATCAAAATACATACTACGTCCCATAGTTAAAAGACACGAGGATTATTATGATTAATGCCATTCCTCCTGGGTTAGTATTCATCTTCGGCGCTTTATTAATACCCTTTATCAAAAATAAGACCCTAAAAAGCGCATACCTTATAATCATTCCTGTTGTCAGTTTCATTAATTTGATCCATATTCCTGAAGGTTCGAACTTTTTGGTCAGTTTTCTCGAGTACAATCTGGTTTTTGCCAAGGTTGACAGGTTGAGTCTCATTTTTGGGTATGCCTTCCATCTCATATCTGTGATTGCCATTATTTACTCTATGCACGTCAAGGATGATCTACAGCATGTTGCGGGTTTCGTTTATGGAGGAGCGGCCCTTGGAGTTACTTTCGCAGGTGATCTCTTTTCTCTTTTTGTTTTCTGGGAAATGCTGACCGTCGGTTCCGTTTTCCTCATATGGACACGCAAAACAAAGAAATCTCTCGACTCAGGATTTCGGTATGCCCTGTATCACGTCATAGGAGGGCTCGTACTCCTTACAGGAATACTGCTTCACGTTTATAGCACTGGTTCTATTGAATTTAAATATATAGGGTTGGGAAATGGTGATCTCGGTTCATATCTCATCTTCCTCGGATTTGGCCTCAACTGTGCCTGGCCTCTTTTACATCCCTGGCTTTCCGATGCTTATCCCGAGGCGACAATAACGGGTGTCATCTTCTTAAGCGCCTTTACGACAAAGACGGCCGTCTATGTACTTGCAAGGGCGTACCCGGGAGAATCAATTCTCATATGGATTGGTGCCATTATGACCACGTTCCCCATTTTCTACGCGGTTATTGAGAATGACCTGAGAAGAGTGCTTGCTTACAGTCTCATTAACCAAGTGGGATTTATGGTCTGCGGTATCGGTATAGGAACACATCTGGCGATTAACGGAGCTGTTTCCCATGCCTTTAATGATATTATCTTCAAGGCTCTCCTGTTCATGTCTGTGGGGGCCGTCATGTATCGCACGGGGAAGGTAAACGCCACGGATTTGGGCGGATTATATAAATCTATGCCACTGACATGCTTGTTCTGCATTATCGGTGCCGCGTCGATCTCCGCTTTCCCCCTCTTCAGTGGATTTGTCAGTAAATCTATGGTTATGAGCGCAGCTTCCATGGGAGGCATGAGTATTGTCTGGTTTATGCTGCTTTTTGCCTCTGCCGGCGTATTCCACCATGCCGGAATCAAGATTCCCTTTTTCACGTTTTTCTCTCATGACTCCGGAATAAGAACAAAAGAAGCTCCCCTCAACATGCTAATTGCAATGGGAATAGCCGCATTTCTCTGTATCTTCATCGGATCATTCCCCAACTATTCAGTATACCAACTTCTTCCCTATACGGATGTCGTCTATCATCCCTACACCGGGTTCCATGTTATGGCACAGACAGAGCTTCTCTTCTTCTCTGCCCTGGCGTTTACGCTTCTCATTCTCGCGGGAATTTATCCCTCGGAAATCAGAGCTATAAACCTTGATTTTGATTTTATTTACAGAAAAGGAACAAAGCTTCTTGTATCCGCTTTTACACGGATAGCAAGCGGCATCGCAATCTTTTTAGATTACATCTTTATCAGACTTCTTCCCGCAAAGTTTGCCGCTTTCAGTAAAAGGCCGATATCAATATTAGTGGAAGTGTACAGAAAGATCGAGGGAAAGAAAAGCAGTGTCTCTGGTCCGGAACCGGAACTTACCACTGTTATCCCGGCGGGAGTTTCCGTGGTTTTTGCCATAGGCTTCCTGTTCATTCTCGCATTTGGATTCACAATGTTGTTCAAATAACACCCATAGATATGACGCAAAAAGCCCGGGAAGATCCTTCCCGGGCTTTCTTAGTTTTAATGGTGGCGGTGCAGGGAATTGAACCCCGGACACTACGGATATGAGCCGTATGCTCTAACCGTCTGAGCTACACCGCCCCAATCAAATTGCGACGCGACGTACACCTACATTATATTTGCTCACGTGTCAAGAGTCCATTAAGTTTATGTCATTTAGGAATTAAAAATAAATAACCTTTACACATGGTGATAGTTCTGTTATATTAGCGGCATGCTGAAATTATCTGAGAATGCCAAGGCTATCCAGGAAGAGTTCGATGACATTGC
>JAFDAS010000093.1 GCA_019313695.1 Deltaproteobacteria bacterium | reverse complement strand
CCGAGAACAAACCCATGATAAAGGTGTTTGAGAAGGCGCCCTTCCCCATGCACGCGGTTGTCAGATCGGGAACGTATGAACTGACCATCCCCTTTTCGGAGGAAGCTGAATCGGCAAAAGAATCTTAGCGTTTCGGTAACCCGATGCCTGGATTCGCTACGAAAAGACTTTTTACAAGCGCATCAAATCCAGAAAGTGAAATAATAAAAAATGACTACTAAAATTTTCCTGACAATATTTATTACTGTCCTGTTCGCTGAATTGGGAGACAAAACTCAGCTGGCTACTCTGCTCTTTGCTACAGACAAAGAAAATCCAAAACTAATGGTTTTTCTTGCTGCCGCGGCAGCACTTGTTGTTGCGTCCGGGCTTGCTGTATTGATTGGAAGTAATATGGACAAATATGTAAACCCCAAGTACTTATCATGGGTTGCCGGAACGGGGTTTATACTTATAGGAATCTGGACCATTGCTAAAGCATAATGAAACATACCATAACTCAATACAAATGAAGCCCAGTCATCCTCAGAGGAGAAATCGTAGAAAGAACAGCCGTTCGGAAGTCTCTATTCCAGCATTTTTTTCATGTTCGCGTTAATTTCGCGCGCCTCGGCGACGATGGTATCGATTACTTCCGCGACCGCGGGCTCCTCCCTGATGAGTCCCTGCGCCTGGCCTACCGGCAGGAATCCCGTATCAATGTCTCCGTTCTCTGTGGCCGCCCTCAGCCCCTTGAATGCATTTGCCATGTAGGCCATCTGTCTGGCGTTTTTCCAGCCCGAAGCGGTAACGCCAATCAAGAGTTTGAGATATGGCAGCTGCATCTGCCTGGCAATATCCCTTGAATTGGGCAGGGCTTCGAGCAGTTTGAATACATTCAGACCCTGTTTCATGGCTTTTCTGGCCGCCTTTGTATCCATCATCCGACAGGGGATTCCGTCGAAGCGGGTCGAGTAGAGGGTATCGTAGATCTCTTTCCGCACAGAGAGTTGCTTATAATTATTGTGAAGAGGGCTTTCCCTGGTGGCCATAAATCTGGTGCCCATGGCAATGGCGTCAGCGCCGAGAGCGAGGGCTGCTGACAGGCCTCTCCCGTCGACAAAGCCGCCTGCGGCGATAACGGGTATATCGAGGGCATCCGCGAGGCTGGGGATCAGAACCAGGGAGGTCGCGTCACCTCCATGCCCGGCTGCTTCATGGCCCGTGGCAATCACGGCATCAGCGCCATAATCCTGTGCCCGTCCGGCATGATAGGCATTTACCACCGTGGCAATAACCTTGCCGCCGTAAGCGTGGGCCTTTTCGACCAGCCAGTCTCCTTTGCCAAGCGCGAAGTTAATTACTGGAACCTGCTCTTCCAGAAGAACGTTCGCGTTCAGATTGGCACCCGGCAGCATCAATGAGGCGTTGGCTCCAAAGGGCTTGTCGGTAAGGCTTCTGATTTTGCGAATGGATTCCCGGGTTTCATCGGGAACCAGGGGACCTGTGGCCAGAATTCCCAGGCCGCCTGCATTGGAAACCGCTGCAACGAGTTCGGGAACACTAATCCAGCTCATCCCGGAAAGTATGACCGGGTATTCAATACCGAAGAGCTCGGTAATGCGGGTTTTCATAAAAAGCGCTCCTTATTACATGAGAGATTTGAACAACTATCAGTATTTGTCATTTCGACCGCAGGGAGAAATCTTAACAGGCCTGTATCATTAAGATTTCCCCCTGACGGGGACTATAGCTCGTAGCCGACGCTCCTCGAAACGACAAAATTCGAAGCTCTCCCATTTCCAGCACAATGGACTATTCCATGTCAAGCAACCTTTTCGGATTTTCCTTTGTCAGAAGCTCCTTTATCCCATCTTTCAGCGGCAAT
Organism: Deltaproteobacteria bacterium; assembly: GCA_019313695.1. Classification (GTDB taxonomy): domain Bacteria; phylum Desulfobacterota; class Syntrophia; order Syntrophales; family UBA2210; genus UBA2210. The sequence goes on along the minus strand of JAFDAS010000093.1, from coordinate 10,518 downwards.
TCATCCAGTTCTTTCATAATACGCACCCTTGAGATCAGCGGATAATCACTGCCAAAAAGGGCTTTCCCGGCAAGAGGACCATTTATCTGTCGAATAACATCGTCCGGTATTCTCCTCGGTGCCCAGCCGGCAATGTTGAAGAACACATTGGGATTGCGGAGAACAACCGACATGCCCTCGTAAAACCAGGGATATCCGAAGTGCGCCATTACGATCTTCATACGGGGAAAATCCACGGCCACTTCATCCAGATAAAGGGGCATGCAATACTTGATCTTTGTTCCGGCATGGAACTGCGTGCCCGTGTGGAACAGCACCGGAATGCCCGCATCCTGTGCAATCTCGTAAAGCGGGTACATGAGAGCGTCACTGGGGTTAAGTTTGACCAAATGGGGAAGGACTTTCAACCCCCTGAGCCCGAGTTCTTTTACTGCCCTTTCCAGCTCCTCCGCCGCCATCACCCCCTTGTGGGGGTCAACGCTCGCGAAACCAATAAGCTTATCCGGGTACTGGCTTACCGTTTCCGCGACCAGATCATTTGACACCTTATACTTGAAGGTGGTCTCGGCATCTATCGCCACAATCACGGATACATCAACCCCCGCATCCTCCATGTCTTTCAAGGTATCTCCGATATCAGGATATTTCATGTCCCTGAACATAAGTTTATAGTTCCGGGCCATCTCTTCCGGAAGGCTCTCTATCGCCTCTTTCGTAAACAACTGTGAATGTGTGTCAATAATCATTTTGTTTCTCCTTTTCTGGTCTAAGAGACTGCCCCGGTATTCCACGTCTCGTCAATATCTTTTCAGAAAAAAATACCCGCCGTTTAGACGGGTATTTTTATAATATATCTCGCAGGAACACTGACCACTTATTCTACTTAGGACTTATTACGCTGCGATCTTTATTTTTTGACTTCTTCCGTCATAGCTTTCTTCAGCTCACGTTTCAGTACTTTACCCACCCCGCTTGTGGGAAGTTCATCCATGAATTCGATTGTCTTAGGCACTTTATAGGAAGCCACTGACTCGCGCAGATATGCCTTTATCTTCTCCTTCTCGGCCTCGCTCCTCTCGATTCCCGGGTTGAGTACGATGGCGGCAGCGACCCGTTCCGACCCCGGCCTTTCCGGGTCAGGTATTCCGATGGCGGCGGCCATATCGATATCGGGATGCTTGGCTAACATGTCGTCGAGTTCCCGTGTGAAGACCTTGAAGCCGGAGATAATAACCATATCCTTTACCCGATCCACGATATAGAAATAGCCATCTTCATCCATCTTTGCCACATCGCCCGTGTACATCCAGCCGTCACGGACGGCGTTGGCCGTTTCCTCGGGCTGTTTGTAGTACTCTTTCATGAGCTGTGGTCCCCGTATCGCGATTTCACCGGGCTCTCCAAGTTTCGCGAGCTCGCCTGTATCGGGGTCAATGAGCTTGAACTCCGTGTCGGACACCGGCATTCCGATGGATGTCGGTTTTTTCTTCCCGTAGCGGGGATTACAGCACGTCACAGGCGAGGTCTCGGTCATCCCGTAAAGCTCGATGAATTTATTCTCGCCGATGACGCTCTCAAGCTCACCGATATATTCGGCCGGAAAAGGCGCCGCGGCGCTCAGACACCACTTGAGGTTGCTCAAGTCCAGTTCCTTGAGTTCCGGTTTCTTCATGAGTTCGAAGAAGACCGTTGGCACGTTCACAATCAGGGTGGGCTTATAGGACTTGATGCATTTGATGAGAAATTCAGAATCGCGCGGATTGGGAATACAGATCTGGGTGACACCAGCGGTCACGGAAAATCCTCCGAACGCGAGACCGGCGATATGAAAGAGCGGAAAGGCGGAAAGCGCCATCTCTTCGGGTACCATGTCAAGCCACGAGAGAACCTGCTGCCGGTTATACATGTAGCCCCGCTGGGTGAGCATCGCCCCCTTTGAAGGCCCTGTGGTGCCCCCTGTGTACATCATGAAAATGGTATCGTCGATTGTCCGCTTCACTTCGATCCGGTCCGTCGGCATTCCCTTGATGGCGTCCATGAAACGGGTCAGAGTCTTGCCCGCAAGCGGCCTTATTTCCGCCGTAGGTATCTTCTTGAGGAGTTTCCCGAGAACCCGTTTCACTCCCGGAAGGAAGTCGGCAATCTCGGTGACAATCACGGTGGAACACTCGATTTTATCGGCCACCTCGGCAATCTTCGCGAACAGAACATCCACCGTTATGATTATTTTCGCCTCTGAGTCGTTGATCTGGTGCTCCATCTCATGCGATGTGAGCAGAGGGCTCAGTCCCGTGGAAACGCACCCTGCCTTCTGCACTCCAATAATACCGATGTAATGTGCCGGTATATTCGGCATATGAAGCCCCACCACATCATCAGGCTTAAGTCCGATTTTAATGAGGTAATGGGCAAGCTGGTTGGACAGTATATCGAGGTCGGTGTAAGTAATCTGTTTCCCCATGTAGATGAGGGCTGTTTTATCAGGGTATTTATCCACCATCTCCCTGAATTTTTCCGCAAAGGTCTTTTCTTCGTACTCCAGTGATGGCGGTACATTCTTGTCGTAATTCTTCAGCCATGGTTTCTCAGTGTAGATATCGCTCATACCAATTCCCCCCTTTTTTATGAATTCATAAAAAGGGGGGTATCCATTTCACTGGCCTCAGGTTGTAACTAAAGGGTTTTGTCTTATTTCTAAAAATCAAACAGGAATCACGAAATATCATAAGTTATCAAATAGTTAAACAACATTTACGCCAGTCAAGGGGATACCCCCTTTCATAAAAAGCGTGTTCTAAACCCTCTCAAGGAAAAAGGGTTACTGATTCACCCAAAACGAAGCGATTCGCGAAGGTGAAAACAACCATTAAAAAGAGCGCAAAACGCAGTGTCCATACACCGCTTAAAGAGACACTTTACTCCTATCAAAAAAAGAGAACCAATGCACTATTAAATTATAGCTCAACTTCGGCAGATGCCATTAAGAGCACCTCGGCGCCGTCCTGATTTGCCACCTTTAGATCGATCGTTGCCCTGTTCTCCTCTACAGCCGCCACCCTGACCTCTGTAGTAATCGTATCACCAAGATGCACCGGCATTGCAAACCTGCACTTTATGCGCTTGAGCGCGCCCGGATCACCTGTCCAGTCCGTAACCGTCTTGGTCATAAAACCGAAGGTACACAGACCGTGGAGTATGACTCCACCGAGTCCCACCGCTTTCCCGAATTCCGGATCTATATGAATTGGATTGAAATCCCCCGACGCCCCCGCATAGTATATGGTCCTGTACTTATCAACCTCCTCGGAAGCGCTGAACGTATCTCCAACCTTTATATCATTTATGTCCCTCTTTGACATAATAACATCCCCCTTTATTTCCTTATCACAAATGTAAAGACGGTTTTGCAGACCAGTTTGCCGTCCTGGTTTACGCTTTTCCCCTCAAGGGTCACCACATCGAGTTTTTCCTTGTTCTCAATATTTATGATTTTACCCCTGGAAGTGATAACGTCGCCGGGTCTGACCACTTCAAAAAATTCAAAGTCCTGTTCTCCGTGCACAAGCATGAAGAGATTCAGGTTCAGCTCTTTGTCAAAGAAGAAGGGTTCTGCCAGCATCCCGGCGTAGACCACGGCAAACGTGGGAGGGGCTATAATTCCACCATATTTGGTGTTTTTCGCAAAGTCCTCATCCATATAATGGGGATCTTCATTCTTTATCGCCTTTGCATATTCCCTTATCTTTTCTTTGCCTATCTCATAGGTCAAGGGGCCATACTCTCTGCCTGTAAATTTTGCGTCTACTCCCATGTTGACTCTCCTTTTCCACAAGCTACACGAACTTGTCGAGCTCGTTTTTGGCGATAACGGTTCGCTGAATTTCCGACGGACCCTCACAGATTTCTCCGAATCTGGCATCGCGGTAAAGCCGTTCGATATCGGTCCCCTTTATGTATCCATGTCCCGCAAAAACCTGCATGGCCAGATTCGCGATTTTTGTAGCCGATTCACCAGCAAAAAGCTTCGCGCACGATCCCAGAATATCAGCTTCGTTTTCACCCTCATTCATTGCCCATGCAGTCCGGAGTCCAAGCATCCGGCCCAGATCATTGTACGTAAACATGTCAGCCAGCTTAAAACCGACTTCCTGGTATATACCGATCGGCTTTCCAAACGCCTTTCTGGTCTTTGCATGCTGTGTGGCTTTTTCCATGCAGGATGTCCCCACCCCCACACAGAAGGACACCATGCCCACAGTTCCCATTTTTAAAATGCGTTCCAGCTGTTCGTAACCCTTTCCGGGTTCTCCGCCGACGATCTCTTTTGCCTCACAGTCCTCCAGCTTCACCGCAGATACGGGTACACCGCGAAGACCCATGGTTTCGATTGAGTCGCTTATGTCAAGACCTCTGGCGTCTTTTTCGACTATGAAAAGGCTCATGCCACCTTCGGCGCCCGCCTCTTTTTCCGTATAGGCTAATACAAGAAGTACATCGGCAATAAGTGCATTTGCCACAATATCCTTAACACCGTTGAGCACCCATACGTCACCTTCTTTCCTTGCCGTGGTGGAAATAGACGCAATATCGGACCCCGCTTCCGCCTCCGTATAGGCAAGGGCGCCTATCATTTCCGCCTTCATAAGGGCAGGAAGAAAACGTTCCTTCTGCTCCGGTGTGCCGAAAAGCTTCAGGGTTCCCCCGCACATAAAGACACTCGACCGCGCGCTTACATAGGTTGACGCACAGGCTTTGGTGATCTCCTCGCCCGCAATGTAACAGTCTATGAGGTCTATGGCGTCGCCTTCAAGACCAGAGCCGAGAAAGCCTGCTTCACCAAGTTTCTTCAGATTTTCCTTCATAAGTTTACACACTTCTTCTCTGGGTCCTTCATCCAGCTTCTGTGCCCCGGGTACTATTTCTTTTATGCAAAACGCAGCAACATCCTGCTGCAGTTTTTTCTGTCCTTCCGTAAGTTCGTAATCCATTTTTATCCTCCTCCCCCGCAACCTTGCTACATTAACATGATTCTTGACACGATCACTCTCATAATATCAGATGTCCCGCCACCGATTGCTCCAAGTCTCGCGTCACGAAAGTTCCGTTCCACTGGATATTCGTGCATAAATCCGTAACCACCGAATATCTGTACCGCTTCGGATGCCATCTCAAAGCCCACGTCGCCCGCATATACCTTGTTAACGGCCGCCTGCATGGGGTTGAGCATCTGCCCGTTATCCTTCGACGATGCCACACGGTATATCGCCAGCCGTGCCGCTTCAACAAACACCTTCATATCGGCAATCCTGCGCTGTATTGCCTGAAACTTCCTGATAGGACGATTGAATTGATGCCTTTCATTCGCGTATCTCGAACACAGTTCCAGGCTGTTTATAGATGAGCCGAGGAAGGGTGATAGAAGGGTGGAACGGTCCCACTCAACACCACTCAGAGCGATCATCCATCCACCGCCTTCACCCCCTAACAGGTTTTCTTCGGGAATTTCACAATCTTCAAAGAATACCTCCGATGTGGTGGAACATTTGCAGCCCATTTTGTGAAAAGGTTGTCCTGTTTCGAGACCCGGCGTTCCCTTTTCCACAATAAAAGCGGTGATCCCTTCATGTTTTTTTGCTCTGTCAATCGAGGCAAAGACGACAAACACATTGGCCACAGGAGCATTTGTGATAAATGTCTTCGAACCGTTCAGGACATACTTATCGCCTTTTTTCACCGCTGTTGTTCTTATCGAACCGGCATCCGATCCGGCTCCCGGTTCCGTCAGCCCCATACATCCTATCCATTCACCGGACGCAAGCCTGGGTATATATTTCTTTTTCTGTTCTTCGGTTCCGAAACTGAAAATATTGCAGGCACAGAGATAGGTATGGGCCCCCCACGCGAGGAGACTGCCCCCATCAACGCCCGCGTGGCCTAACGCCTCTCCTGCCAGGCAGCAGGTAACAACGTCTGCGCCTGATCCGCCCAGCTCTTCCGGAAAGGGAAGGCCCAAAAGGCCCATATCCGCAAGCTTCTTCCATATTTCAAAACTGAACTCTCCTTTGAGATCGGCCTCTTCGCAGAGCGGTTCTATCTCTTCCTTTCCGTACCGGTACACAGTGTCCCTGAACATCTTCTGCTCATCTGTGAGCGTAAAATCCATGACGACCTCCTGAATCTATTTTACTGGCGCAAAATATTTAATGTCTAAAATATGTCCAGTCTTTTCCTCTTTCCATACCGCCTTCACCTTCATGCCGGTTTTTACGGTCTTCCTCACGTATTCGGGATCGCTTAAATCGATACCCCCCACAAGATGGACGAATTCAGCATCTGTGCCATCAAGTCTGATAAGCGCACTAATAAAAGGCGGTTTTGTCGGCATACCGAAATACTCATATTCGGTTAGACACCATGACACGATAGCGCCTTCCTGCGATACCTCGATTACATCCTCCACTTCGATAAAGCACCGCGGGCAGTATGATCTGGCCGGTACGAGCACCCGATTACATTTCAGACAGCGCGAACCGTATATCTTTTCTTTTTTGAATCCCTCGAAGAATCGTGTCCATGTTGGTCCGTATGCGTTTTGATACGGGATGGAGACCTCATCTTCCAGAATATAAAAGTCTTGTTTTTCTGCCATAATTTTACCCTCTCTTCTACGCTATGAAACAGGCTTAAAATACTTGATATCAAGCATATGGCCGTTTTTCTCGTCGTTCCACACGGCCTTGACCCGTATCCCCGTTTTTACAACTGATTTTACTGCATCAAGATCCTTCGTTTCCATACCACCGAGTAAGTGCAGAAAATTACAGTCTGTGCCATCCAGCTTTATCAGAGCGATTATCACGGGGGGCTTCCCCGGCATTCCGAAAAATTCTTTATCCGAGAAGGCCCATGAAATAACTTCGCCTTCCTGAGCAATTTCCACCACCTCGTCCAGATTCGTCAAACATCCAGGGCAGAAACTTCGGGCCGGTATAAACACTTTTTCACATGAGGAGCAAGAGGAGCCATATATAATGCCTTTCTTGAGCCCGTTGTAAAATTTCGTAAATGTAGCGCCCGCCGCATACTTGTGTGGCAGCCGAACTACGTTGTTAAATGTGTTAAAATCTTTACTCATATCTACACCTCCTTACTGCTCCGATCCGAGAATCATTACGCCGTTAAACTGAACTACTCCACCCATGGCATGAGCGAGCGCCTGTTTTGCTCCAGGTATCTGGCGGCTGTCAGCCTGGCCCGTCACCTGAAGCGCTGCCTCAGCCACCCTGTTCAGCCCCGTTGCGCCTATCGGATTGGTACAAAGCACTCCTCCCGAGGGATCGCAGGGAAGCTCGCCCTCGCGTGAGAATACACCCTTTAAGGTCAGATCACAGGCCTCTCCGAAATCGCAAAATCCGAAGCATTCGTAGTAAAGAAGCTCCTGGAAGGTGAAGGGATTATATACCTCCGCCACGTCGAGCTCTTTCCTGGGGTTTTTGATACCCGCCATATCGTATGCCTGTTTTGCCGCGTCAATGGCGCACTGCCATTCCACTTTGTCACTGTCTCCGAACCAATACTCCTCTCCGCTGTACCCGATTCCCTTGACCCAGGCCGCATTTATGCCAAGTTTTTTCGCCATTTCTTCGGAGGCGAAAAGGACCGCACAGGCTCCATCCGAAGCAGGGCATACATCCCACAATCGTACCGGATAGGTAATAATTCTGGCATTGTTCACTTCATCCTCGGTTAGCCTCTTCTTGATATGGGCATGGGGATTATCAAAAGCGTCATTGTGATGGTCTATTGAGAGTCTGGTCGCGGCGTCCCTGATTTTTTCCTCAGGTATGCCGAATCTTGCCGACCATGCCTGAGATTGCATGGAGAAAACTCCCGGCGCCCCGGCGATGAAGGATCTCTGGTAGAAAGGTTCCAGAACGGTAGTCATTGTCGCCTGCGGATCTCCTTCATTCATCTTTTCCGATCCTACCACGAGCACCAGATCGGCCATGCCGGATGCCACCCAGTAGTATCCCGTAATGGCCAGAGATATGCCGGTGGAACCACACGTTTCCGTTTTTAATATCGGTTTCCCTTCAGCCCTTAATACATCGGCGAAGTACAAATGTGTTAATGCCACGCCTTCCATCATTGAAGGCATGGTTCCGAATACAACACCGTCAATATCCTCAGGAGATATTCCTGTATTTTCAAAAACGGCATCAACAGCCTCTTTAACGAGTTCGGGATAGGTAACATCGAACCGTTTCCCATGGTTCGATTGCCCCGACCCTATAATTGCTACTGGTCTTCCCATGGCACCCTCCTAATTCCCTATTATGGCCACTGCATGACACTGTCCGGCAAAGCCGTGTGTCCCATGCGCCAGAGCCGTAGTGACCTTTGTATCCAACTGCCGTTCGCCCGCCTGACCCCTGATTTGCAGGAATCCCTCCGCCAGGCGATACAATCCCCTTGACACGTAGGGATTGTTGGCAATAACGCCGCCAGAAGGATTTACCGGTATTTTGCCGTCAATTTTTGTCGCCCCGCTGTCGAAAAATTTTCCACCTTCGCCGCGCTCGCAGAAACCGAGGTCCTCGTACCAGAGCAGTTCCTGAAAAGCGTATGGCTCGCAGATTTCGGCAACATCGATCTCTTTTTTCGGATCTGTAATACCCGCCACGTCATAGGCTCGCATGGCAGCGGTCTTTAGTTGTCCATCAAGGAGGTCTCTGTCACCCAGATAGAACTTGTCAATTGAGGAACCGTACCCTTTGAACCATACCGGCTTATCTGTCAGTTTCTTCGCGAGGTCTTCTTTTGCCAGAAGCATGGCAATGATTCCCTCTGACTTAGGAGCGCATTCCATGCTCCTCAAGGGATCCATTACCACCTCCGATGCTAACACATCGTCGATTTCAACCTTCTTCTTTATGTGAGCGTACGGGTTTCTCAGGGCGTTCCCGAGATTCTTGACAACCACGCCGGCACACTGCTCTTCGGTTATCCCATAGCGATCCATATATTCCCTTTTCTGCAGGGCGGCGGCAATCGTTTCATTCAGGCCTATCTGCCGCTGATAGAATGGATCTGTGAAGAAATGGGTAAGCATATCATTTTCAGGGTTTTCAGAACCCTTGCAAACTCCAAGAACCAGGGCCGAATCGTAACTACCTGAAAGAATACGCATAATCGCGTAACTAAAGGCAAAGAGTGATTCACCGTCCTGACGGGATGCATTTTTGAGAAAGGCCGCTCCCGCGTCCCAGTAATATGAGTTAGCACATGATATCCCGCCATGAAAAACGTCGGATGAGGCACTGATAACGGTACCCACCGCGTCTCGTGAGACGCCGGCCTTGTCAAGGACTTCCTTGCATATATGAAATATTTGATCAAGAAAGTTTGTCTTTGGTTTCGGCGCCCGGCGTCATGGCAACTTCGACTATTCCTACTCGCTGTGCCATATAAATACCCTCCTTTTGATGAATTTTCCCGCCCTTACAAACGTGGGGGTGGAGTATTTCCTGATTCAGATTCGGCTTGACCGGAGCAGTCTTTCATAGATGCGGAAGGCTGCTCTGAATATTGATCTCATCCCCACCTTTACAGGCGAGGATGAGGGGTGGGATTAAAGGCATTATCTGCCAATAATATACTTGTAGGGATCAACCTCTTCCCTCAATAGTCTCAACGCCTCCTCGGTAGGGGAAGGTGACGGAGATCACGCGCATACGCTTGCTCTCAGGCTCAAAATCCATAACCGCCATATTGGTGATTATCTTGTAGGGTCCGGCATCAAGGGGCAGACCGGCTTTCGCTCTGGAGTCTCCACCTTCAATCCATCCCGGTGTCGTAATGAAATCGACTTTTTCCACAAACCGTCTCGCGTCCTGGACTGTAAGTACCATCATCCTCCAGCAGAAGGATGCAAAGTCATTTGCTCCGCCGCTGCCGGGAAGCCTTACCTTCGGGTTCGCATGATCGCCACCAATTATGGTGGAGTTCAGGTTCCCGTACATGTCTATCTGCGCGCCACCCAGGAATGTATAGTCCACAAAACCACGGCAACTGGTTTCCATGATCTCACACATCCCCGAAGCCATCACCGCCTTGTAAAAGGTTCTGGAATCTCCCACAGAGATGGGCATCTCCGGTAATATGGGATTCACGCCACCTGCCTCAAACATGATTACAAGGTCGGGTGCATTTGTCTTCTGGGCAAGCATGGCGGCCGCGCAGGGTGCGCCTGTCCCGACTCCTACCGTGGCGCCGTCTTCAAGCTCCCGTGCCGCCACGCATATCATCATTTCCATTGTATTATAGTCCGCCATTTTCCGCCTCCTTGTGGATCATAAATTCTTTCATGCGCAGTTCATTCATCTTGGCCAACCCGCCATTTCGTTCTATATATTCGAAATTGTCCGGACAGTCATAGATGTTGCGCTTCAGAAACTCCTTGAATTCTTCGGGGTCCTTCTCGACTTTCAGCCACTCCTGAAGGTGATCCTCGTCTGA
>JAFDAS010000092.1 GCA_019313695.1 Deltaproteobacteria bacterium | reverse complement strand
TACCAAACATTCAACAGCTATTTCTGTTTCTTTATCTTTTCCCATTCAACATTCGATGTTGGACGTTCGATGTTCGATGTTCATTTCCTTCCACCCTTTTTAGCTTTATACAGCGTGTTATCGGCTGCTTTGATGAAATCCATTATGCTGATTTCATGATCATATTCCACAATGCCTGCGCTGATGCCGACATTGCCCATCTTTTTTTCTTTGATCGATCTCTGGACGCGCCCGGCCACACCAGACGCATGCTTTTTGTCTGAGCCGGGCAGGATGACGGCAAATTCATCCCCACCGTAACGGCAACCGGAGTCAATCTTGTCCCTGATGGAAGAGAGGATGATCCTCCCGGTTTCCTTAAGCGCCCTGTCCCCTTCAAGATGGCCGAAGGTATCGTTATATTCCTTGAAATGGTCGAGGTCGAACATGATAAGTGACAGCTTTCCGTTTTGCCTCTTTGCCCTGACCATTTCCTCCTCTATCTTTTGATGAAAATATCTGCGATTAAAAAGTCCTGTCAGGTCGTCGGTGATGACAAGCCTTTCCAACTCGAGAGCAAGCCCCGCTTTCTCCCTTTCCACTTTATGCTGCTTCACGGCCTTATATATGATGGAGGGCAAAACTGCCCGGTAGTTCCCTGATTTAACCACATAATCATACGCGCCTTTCTTCATAGCTTCGACGGCAATATCTTCATCTCCCTGGCCGGTTACCATGATCACGGGTATGTCGTATCCTCTCTCCCTTATCCGTTCAAATAGAGCCAGTCCGTCCATTTCCGGGAGTGAATAGTCCAGCAGGATCGTCGCAGGCCAATCATTTTCGGCAAGGCCTTTTAGATATTGCAGAGCGTCTTCGCCTGATTCAGACAGGCAAACCTCAAAGTGGGGTTCAAGCGCCAGCCTGGCAAGCTCCGCATGGTCCGGATTGTCTTCAATGATCAAAACTTTCATGGATGCGCCTCCCCGTCTCTCCGCGGACTCACCCTGTTGCACCGGGGAGGAGCGCCAAAATCGGCCGCAAACAGATCGTACAGCCTCTTTTCCTCCTTCAGCCAATCTGTCTCTAAAACAATATATTTAAAAAAACAATCATATTTTTCCAGGTATTCCCTTATGCCCCCGTTTTTGTTGTACGGCTTTAGATGTTCCTTCATCCTTTTTCTGATGTTTTTGGCGCTGCCGATGTAAAACACGCTGTCCGCGCCGCCGGGATATTTAATCTGAACACCTGTAAGACTGAGTTCGTAAACTCCGGGCGCTGAAGGAGCGTTTTTTCCCACTGAATCCGTATCGAGACGGCAAGCCATAGAGAATCTGCGCTGTTCGGAGGAATAATTGCCGCCTCTGCCCCTGAGATAAAGATTGGGGATGCCCAGCTCCTTGCGGCAGAACCCAACCTGCCGCCGGGTAATGGCAAGGCCGTGTCTTTCTTTCAGCCCGTTCCTTATTTCTTTATCGTTAAACGGCCTCTTTAATTTCCCCGCGGCAAGCTCTTTCCTTTCCTCATCCATCAGTTCGCTTATGGCGTGCCTGTGAATGTCGCGGCCGGTGGGAAAAAAGAACCTGAGAGATTTCTCCCCGACGGAGGGGACGACAATGGTCTTGCCATTAATAAGCCTCGATATCCTGCTGGCGTCAATCACAGGATCCGCTACATTGCCGGCCCTTATTGTCATGGCAAGCTCTGCCCGGCTCAGGGGCTTCAAATCAGGGGGATTTCCCGAATGAAAGTAATCCCTCTGGCGCATAAAAACGGCGCGCAAAACCTCATGGGTGATCCGGTTTCTGGTAGTTATGAGCCTCAACTTCCGCATCAGGGCCACGCCACCTTCTTTCTCAAGAAGGCGGGGATCGCCGTTGAACAGATACTCTTTCCCGAAGCCCGGATGGCGGTAGTATATGGTGAAATACGGGGCAGATCCGATAATTCCGACAGCGTCACGGCTCATTTTATCACAGGATATGGCCTTTTCGGCTCCCGCGAGCTGTCTGATAACTACAGCGCCTTTTTCAGGCAGGGCATTGAAAAGGGGATCTTCTTCCACTTTATCTATAAACTTTTCAAATCCGGCAGGGGAGAGCTTCAGGAATTTAGCCAGTATGATTTTGCCGATAAGCTTGGCCTGGTTTTTGTTATATTTATCCGTAACAGGGTTCAGTAGTCATAAGCGCTAAGTTATTTTGCAAACGTTTTCCCCCCATTCAACGTTCGATGTTCATTTTCGATCCCTGATTCCCGGCTCCTTCTCAGGCACCGTAAAATAGAAAGTCGCTCCTTTGCCCCTTTCCGACTCCACGCGGACCGAACCGCCATAAACCTCCGCGATCCTTTCCACAATGGCAAGGCCGACGCCTGTCCCTTCACTGTCCACCTCTTTCAATCTCTGGAATATCTGAAATATCCTTTGATGATATTCCGGATCGATGCCGATGCCGTTGTCTTTTACGTAAAATTCGTGGAACCCGTCTACTTCTTTGCACCCAACTTCGATCACCGGACTTTCAGTATCCCCCATATATTTGACGCTGTTCTGGATCAGGTTCTCGAAGACCTGATATATTCTGATCCTTTCACAATGAATAACAGGAAGGCTGCTTTGCACATTCACCTTTATGCCTCTCTTTTTCAACTGTGGGCCAAGAACATTCAGGATGTCTCTAATTATCTCCGTGGGAGGGACGTCCTCAAAAGTGCCGGCAATCCTGCCGATCCTCGAAAACTCAAGGAGATCGTCGATGAGAATCTCCATCTGCCTGACATTGGCCTGGATGCGCGTTAGATACCTTTTTCCAGTGTCATCAAGTTTATCCTGAAAGTCGGAGAGGAGGATTGAAGAAAAACCCTGAACAGAGACGATAGGCGCCCTCAAGTCATGGGATATGGTATAGACAAAGCTCTCCAGCTCCTTGTTCTTTTCCTGGATTTCCTCTACCAGCCTTGCCCTTTCGGTGACATCCTCTATGACAAGGATAATATCTTCTTCTTCTTCTTCTTCTTCTGCACGGCGGATACCACTTACTGTTATGTTCAGGATTTTTTTCGGATGATCCGATGAGACATGTTTTACCTCATAAAGCCGGCGAGTCTCACCGGTCTCCACCACCTCATCAATGGTCTTGAGGAGACCACCTTCTTTCAGGAGATCGCCGGGGAATACCTCTTTTATGTTTTTCCCAACCACATCGTTGTCCCCGGTACCCCTTGTTTCCCGATACGTCCGGTTGACCAATTTAATGTTCAGATTTCTATCCAGAACCAGCAAAGAAGAAGGGATGCTGGCAATGATCTTTTCGCTGTATTCTTTGAGATATTTCAAATTTGCCTTTGTCTGCTCGTGCTCAGTTCTATCCCTGACCGTAGCAAACAAGCCGGTGACGTTACCATCCTGATCCATTAGAGGTGAGACACTGATGCGGCAAATCCTGATAACGCCGTCTTTTTTCCTGATTTCCGCGTTGTAAATCTGCGGGACCTTTTCCCCGATGGATTTTTCAAATCTTTTTCCGCGATGCTTTTCGGTCAGGATGGTCAGAAAAGGCTTTCCCAGAAGTTCGGCGGGAGTGTATCCATAATCCTTGATCATTGGATTGATATATGTGAAACAGCCGTTTATATCAACGGTATAGATAAGATCGTTGGCGGTCTCCAGGAGATTCTTAAGGTGGTCCCTTGATTCTTTTATCTCCTTTGTCAGTTCTGTTTCTTTCTTCAGCGCCTTAATCTGCCGCCGGTCAAGGCTCATGATATACAGGAGGCCGCAGAGCATTGCCGCCAGGATAAGCGCTATTATAAATTCTATCCTGATTTCAACCTGAAAATGATTGCTGTAAATAAACAGATATCCCGCGGATGTCAGCAGCAGAGCGACAATGCAGATTATTGCTATTCTTTTCATTTATAGAAACTCCTGTTTTTCTGTTTGCCACTTCTCTTTTATCTCTCTTACTGCTCTGATAAGCTCTTTCAGTTGAAAGGGCTTGATTAGCAGCATATCTATTACAGCTTTTTCTTTATAATTATCACTATATTTCAGTTTATTGATCCATCCTGTCATTAATATTACAGGGGTTTGCGGATATATCTCTTTTATCTCTTGCGCCACATTCAGACCGCTCATCCCGGGGAGCCCCATATCTGTAAGGACAACATCAAAAGGTGCATCAGATCTGAATATCTCCATTCCTTCATTGCCGTCCGCCGCCGTCTTTACCCTGTAGCCTTCCCCTGAAAGCGCTTCACGAATCACATCACGAATTTCCTCCTCATCCTCGATTACCAGAATGTTTCCCTCTGCTTGATCTGAACCTTGCTTGCCTGTTTCCTGCTGAAAAGCCGGCCTGCCTGTGCGTGACCGCACGCAGACAGGTTTTGCGACATCTCCGGTTGCTGATAAAGAAACAGGGAGAGTCACAATAAAGCTGCTTCCCTTTCCTTCAGCGCTCTCCACGGTTATTTCTCCATTATGTCTGCGTATGATCTCACAGGATGTGGCAAGACCGAGTCCGCTTCCTCTGTCATGCTTGGTGGTGAAAAAAGGATCAAATATCCTGTCCTTTATCTCTTTCGACATCCCAACGCCGGTATCGCTGATCTTCACAGATACCAATTTCCTGTCTGTTTTGGTTTCTACCGTAATTATGCCTCCATGTGGCATGGCATCGACGGCATTCAGTATTAGATTGATAAATATCTCCCTTAACTCAGACGGGATTCCTGCCACGGGCGGCAGCTTGCGCCTGTCATGCACGATATTGATTTGAATGCCCTCGTGTTCAGGTATATCTTTCCATCCTGGCCTGGTTGCTTTAATTACATTATCAACCATTTCATTTATGTCCACATTCATCAAAGACCTGCTTTTCTCACCTTTATCAAAAACTTGCATCCTTCTGACTATCATAGCGCCATCACTGGCTGCACGCTCAATAATCCCGAGATCTTTTATCAGTGGTTCGTTATCAGCATGACGCAGCATCAATAAATCCACTTTTCCCAGTATAATGGCCAGTATATTATTAAAGTTATGGGCTATCCCGCCTGTCATCTCTCCAATAATCTTCAACCTTTCGGTCTGAACAAGGGCCTGTTGAGTCTTCTTCAAATCCTGCAGGGCAGCTTCCGTCTTATCCCTGGCCTTGCCGAGCTCCCTCGTCTTTTGTTCAAGTTCCAGGTTTTGTTTTACCAGCTCCGCCTCCAGGGCAAGTTTTTCACCGACAATACGGTGCCTTTCGATACATTTTCGAGCGACAGGGGCAATAATGGATAGATAGCTGCCTGTCTTGACAATATAATCATACGCCCCCATTTTTATCGCCTCAGCGGCGACCGCTTCGTTTCCATGGCCTGTCACTATAATCACGGGTATATCGTAACCATCCTTGTTGATTTTCTTCAGGGTTTCCAAGCCGTCAGTCCCCGGGAGATCGTAGTCCAGCAGGATTAAGTCGAATTCGCGGTTGCCGGCGAGTTCCTTTAGACAATCATACCCAGATTCCGCCCGGACAACTTCCCCCACATCCTTTTCCCGCAACAATGCCTCTCTGGCCAGTTCAGCGTGATCGGGATCATCCTCAACCATCAGAACCCTGAGATATCTCATAATGCCCTCTTTTGTTTAAATCTTTTTGCGGCAAATCTGCAGTGTCGTAACATGTCTGAGCGCAACGCGCGGGCAGACGGCAGGCAGTCTGCTGGGAATTAATTTTAAATTAACACATAACCCTTTTAACTGTAAAAAATACTTTTTTGTTTGGTTCCTGACAAGAGATTTTAGAAGATTACCTGGAAATCCAAATTAATGGGGCACAATAATTTCCAGCCGGTTGATCTTGCGGCGCAGGGTGTTCTTGTCGATGCCTAATTCACGGGCCGTTGCCATTTTTTTCCACTGGTTTCTCTGAAGGGCCTGCTGGATTGCGAATTTTTCGACCTCCCTGAGAGTCAAGCCCGTTGAGTCAAGCATGAAACCGTCTTTAGGAATAATATGATCAGGCAGGTAGCGCATACGGATAAGATCATCCCGGCAAAATACAAAGGCGTGTTCTATGGCATTTTCAAGCTCGCGTATATTCCCAGGCCAGTCATAGAGCATTAGCGCTGCCATCGCCCTCTGGGATAGTCCTACGATTTTTCTTCCGGTTAAATGGTTAAATCGGTCTATAAAATGATCCACCAGGAGGGGAATATCTTCCTTTTTAGCTGAAAGGGACGGCAGCGACAACCTTATGACGTTAATACGAAAATACAAGTCTTCCCTGAATTTGCCTTCCTCAACCAGTTTTTCCAGGTTTCGATGGGTTGCAGTAATTACCCTGGCATTGGTCCTGATCGTTTTGGTAGATCCTAAAGGTTCATAAGTCTTTTCATCCAGAACACGAAGAAGGCGGACTTGCACGGCCTGTGAAATATCGCCGATTTCGTCTAAAAAAATCGTCCCGTCCTGGGCCAGCGCAAATCGACCTGGTTTATCTTTCTTGGCATCCGTAAATGCCCCTGCCTTGTATCCGAAAAGTTCTGATTCACAAAGGGTCTCGGGGATGGCGCCGCAATTGACGACTATAAAAGGCCCTTTCTTTTTCAGGCTATTGTTATGAATGGCCCCGGCAAAAAGCTCTTTTCCTGTGCCGGATGCCCCTGTAATCAGTACGGTGCTGTTGCTTTCGGCTATTTGCGGTAAAATCGAAAAGAGTTCGATCATTTTCTCGTTTTTGCTCACGATATCATCAAAAAAATGCTGTTTGCGAAGCGCTTTCCTGAGGTTGTCGACCACCGTCAGGTCCCTGAAGGTCTCAACCCCTCCGATAATTCCGCCTTTTGAATCCTTCAGCAGGGCTGTAGTCACACTGATGGGAATGCGTTTATTGTCGGCGCGGAGAATAAAGACAGGCTTGCTTACAATAG
>JAFDAS010000091.1 GCA_019313695.1 Deltaproteobacteria bacterium | reverse complement strand
ACTTCCGGGTGTTTTCTCTCGACCACCGGCATGACAAAGCACTGACAGTCGCTTCCGAAAAGGTGCTGGGTTCAATTGGTGAGGTTATTACCACAAATATCTGAAGTTAGAACATTATGACCGCGCTTTCCACCATTGGAAAAGAAATCGATAAGGGAGTCTGACCACTATGTGCGATACGATTGTTGCGACATCCGGGGTCACCGCCGACGGTACGGTCCTGTTCGGAAAAAATTCCGATCGTGAACCGAACGAGGCGCACCATGTGATTTCTATTCCCGCCGAAGACCATTCCCCGGGCAGCCATGTTTCATGCACATATATCGACATCCCCCAGATTGGACACACCAACGCCCTTCTCCTCGCCAAACCATTCTGGATCTGGGGAGCGGAAATGGGTGCAAATGAACATGGCGTCACAATAGGAAACGAGGCGGTCTTTACAAAAGAACCCTATGAAAAAGGGAGGTCGCTTACCGGCATGGATCTCCTCCGGCTCGCCCTGGAACGCGCCGCTACCGCGTCTGACGCGCTCGATGCAATCACCGGGTTGATGGCCGAATATGGTCAGGGAGGAAATTGCGGTTTCCGGCACAAACTCTTCTACCACAACAGTTTCCTGATAGCAGACCCCCATGAGGCATGGGTTCTCGAAACGGCGGGTCGCCACTGGGCCGCGAAAAAGGTGAGCGGAGTGTACGCGATCTCAAACGGTATCACCATCGGTAATGACTGGGATCTTGCCTCGCCCGAACTCGTCGATCACGCGATCCAAAAGGGATGGTGTAAAAATCCAAGCGATTTTCACTTTGCCCGCTGTTATTCTGATTTCATCTACACCGGATTCAGTTGCTGCAAAGAACGCCGCGCGAGAACCACCGAACTGCTTGGCGCCAGAACGGGCAGACTGACATCTTCCGATTTCATGTCTATTCTGAGAGATCATGGTTACAGGGACAGCGGAACACGGCTTCCCGATAAGGGGATTACAGGGTCCACAATATGCATGCATGCGGGATTCGGACCCGTCAGGGGAAGCCAGACAACGGGGTCAATGGTGTCACACCTGCGCACTGATCGGGCCACTCACTTTGTAACCGGAACAGCGGCTCCGTGCACCGGAATCTTCAAGCCTGTATGGATCGATGCCGGGATGCCGGATACCGATCCTACGCCGTCGGGAACATATGACGCCACAACCCTTTACTGGAGACATGAGCTACTCCACAGAAGAATGCTGCGCGACTTTTCAACATCCCTCGAAACCTGCAGCCCGGAGAGGGATGCCCTCGAAAGGAAATTCTTTTCAGAAGCCCTCGATTTTGCCGATCACACGGATTCCGAACGCCGCGACTTTTCAGCCAGATGTTTCGCCGAAGCGGACAGAGTGGAAAAGGAGTGGCTGGAAAAAATTTCCAGCACCGGGAAAAGGCGAAGAACTCCCTGCTTTCTTTACAGAATCGCCTGGCATGGTTTCAACAAAACCGCAGAAATGCCCGATAGTTAACCTCTCAGTATAAGAATTTCTGGTAACCGTTTACAGTTTACAGTTACCGGTTCACGTTTGATAAGGACAGAAAGTAGAAGAAATTATGGGATCTTCTGTCCTGCCCGATCCGGCTTCGTGATCATACAATGAAAAGATTCTTTGTCGAAAAATTGGGGTCGCTTGTGAGATTGACTCCAATACGCCTCAGACCTGCCTCATCACCCGGCGTTGGAATGTGTGTCATGTGTACCTCACAACCCATGAGATCTTTCAGCTTCTCCACGGCAAGCTGGGCCGCGGGGTTTGTCGTTGCACTTATTCCCAGCGCGATGAGCGTTTCATTCAGGTCAAGGCTGACCGATTTTTCATCAAGGATTTCTGTTTTCAGACGCCTCACAGAATCGGTTATGTTTTTGGGCAACAGCTTTATCTTTTTCGGGATTCCCGCCAGATGTTTTATTGCGTGTATAACAAGACTGGATGCCGCATGCATAAGGGGTGAGTTATTCCCGGTAATAATGGTACCGTCCTCCAACTCTATGGCGGCCCCGCAATAGATTCCTTCATTTCCCTTGTCTTTTTCCTGTGCCTCACTGGCGGCATCACGAGCCGGTTTGACGACGTTTCTATACTCAGGTTCGAGTTGAAAGTCTTTGATAAAAAGTTCTACCCGCTGGACAGTTTCTCTGTCGGTTAATCCCACCACATATTCACACCTGTATCTGAAGTAACGTCTGATTACCTCCTGCTTTGCGGCTTCCTGCGTGACCTCGTCGTTTGTTATCGCAAAACCGCAGCGATTAACCCCCATGTCAGTGGGAGATTTATAGAATGACTCTCCACCAGTGATTTTTTCGAGAATTCTTTTGAGGACCGGGAATGTCTCCACATCACGGTTATAGTTTACAGCCTTGAGATCATAGGCTTCGAGGTGAAAGGGATCGATGAGATTGAAGTCCCTGATATCCGCCGTTGCCGCCTCATAGGCTATATTTACCGGATGTCTCAGTGGTATGTTCCAGATCGGAAATGTCTCGAACTTTGCGTATCCCGACTTAACGCCCCTCTTATAATCATGATAAAGCTGGGAAAGGCATGTCGCCAGTTTGCCGCTTCCAGGACCCGGACCGGTAACGATAACAAGGGACTTTTCCGTTTCGATATATGAATTCGCGCCATAGCCATCATCGCTTACGATAGTGTCCACGTTAGTGGGGTATCCCTTTGTGTAGCTGTGCGTGTATACCTTTACTCCCCGGCGTTCCAGTTTATTCTTGAACTGTATGGCCGACGGTTGATTTTCAAAACGGGTTATAATGACACCCAGGATGTCGAGCCCCCAGCCTCTCAGGTCGTCTATCAACCTCATCGCGTCCGAATCATAGGTGATTCCGAAATCCGCCCTTATCTTCTTCCTTTCAATATCGCCGGCATAGATACAGAGGATGATGCCGGCCCTGTCACCAAGTTCCCGCAAAAGCCTTACCTTCACGTTCGGGTCGTAACCGGGCAGAACCCTTGCGGCGTGGTAGTCGTAGAAAAGCTTGCCTCCAAATTCAAGGTACAGCTTGCTGCCAAATTTTTCGACCCTGTCCAGAATAGCCGCTGTCTGTTCTTCAAGATACTTCTCGTTGTCAAAGGCAATTGTTCCCAGCATATCTCTCCTCTTTTTTTGTTTTGTTCTTCGAAATCATGGGGATTCTCGACTATACCCATATTCCTTTCGAAATGAATCCCAGTAAATTAAAAGATAGTAGATTGCCCCGCAGAAGTAAAGATTTTTAAAGCCATCAGTCAGCGCTTTATCTTGCCTGGAAGAATATAAACGTAAGGCTTTCTCAGGATATTTGTATGCAGAAAACGGTCGAGTTTTCGCAGGCTGAGATATAACCTCCAGATCAGGGCGTCTTCCCGGTAGTATGAGTGGACCTCTTTCTGAGTGATCGGAGCTGTGTCAAGCTCTGATGCCTCCTCTTCAAAGAAACGATTCGCCCTTTCTATCAGAGAAGGAATGAGGTCGTCCCGCTGTTCCTTGTAGAAATTTGCGATCAGGTCGACTGTAACGAGGTGAAAATCGTAATAGCGCGTCATAACACCTTCGAGGAAAAACCACTTGATAAGCCACACCATAAAAGAGGGGGCGCTGCGCAGGAAGAGGTCAGGGTTCAGCTTCTCTACTCCCTTTTCACTCATCAGAGGAGTGCTTGTATCTATATAGTAGAATTGCGTATCCTCGTCTATATGGGGCGGGCCGGAACCGTCATAATCCTTTATCGCCCAGTTTGAAATCTGTCCGTCAAAGCCTATGGTGATGTTCCCGCCCGACGCATTAAATTCAAAGACTTTCTTCATTTCCCTCAGGATAAGAACAACGAGTTTACCGATGGAATTATCATCAAGAACTTTTATAACACGGTCGCAGATTGATTGCGCGGGGAGTTTTCGTTGAACTATATAGAGCACCATATTCCCCTCGTTCGGGATAACTCTTACAGATGTGCTCTCAGGGATACGGACGTCTATGTCGTCATTTATAAGACGGTTGTATTCCCTGTAAAGAATCTCGTAATAGTCTATCTCTTCCGTCGACCGGAATATGGGCATGCGTTTGAATGCGTAGTTGTCGAGGGAGCGGAGATTGATTTCAAAGATGGTGCTCATTTCCCCGTATCCTATGATCCTGGCCGGGATATTGCTTCTTTCCGGATGTCGGGGATCGAGCCCTTTCTCAAAATCGTTGAGTACTTGTATGTCGATTGTTTTTTCTATCATGCAAATTCCCCCCTTTTACAAATTGAGAAATTTTTTCGCGTCATCGAGCGCCTTATCGACCCGCTCTATGATTTCACGGGCGGTGTTTTCGTCTATGATGAGCGGCGGAAGGAGTTGACTTACCTTTGTGTCATTGTTGGAATATACACTGAGAATGCCGTTATCGTAGCATGTCTTTGACATGATGGGACCGCAGCTATCGTTTACCATTTCTATTCCCATCATGAGGCCGAGCTGACGTAACCCTACGAGAATTTCAGGATGCTTTTTCTTGAGATCCTCAAAGCCTGTAGAAAAAATGCCGGAAAGTTTGTTCACCTTTTCGAGAAATTCCGGGCGCGAGGATTCTTCAAGGACGGCAAGCGCCGCCGGGCATCCGACTTCGGCGCCTCCGAATGTGGATACATGGATAAAAGGATGGTCGTGGAAGAAGGATTCGTATTCCGCCCTGAAGCATGTCGCGCTCATGGGGTAGATTCCACCTGAAAGGCCTTTTCCTATCACCATGATATCGGGGGTCACATTGAAATGTTCTATGCCCCACAGTTTTCCCGTACGCCCGAGACCCGTCTGTACCTCGTCGATAATGAAAAGTGCACCCTTTTTCCTGCAAATATCGTGGGTGAAGGCAAAAAAATCCGCGTCCGGTATGGGTATCCCAAAGGTTGCCGGAACAGTCTCGAAAATTACCGCCGCCGTATTATCATCCACTTCCCCCTCCAGGGCCTTTTTATCGTTAAAGGGTACCTGTATGAAGCCTTCGGGCCTCGGTCCAAAGGGCGCCATGTACTGGTCATCGCCTGCGGCGAGAGCCAGCCCCGTGTGACCGTGATAGCCTCCACCGGCGGAAATGATTTTCAGTTTCCCTGTGTAGCCCCTTGCCAGTTTTATTGCGAGGTCTATTGCCTCTCCTCCACCAACGCCGAATACCGTGCAGGTTATATCTCCTGGCATTAATTCCGCGAGTCTCTCGGCGAGAATGGCACGCTGTTTACTGATAAGGTGGTGATTCCCTATATCCAGTTCATCGAGACTCTTCTTGAGGGCACCGATAATCTTCGGATTTCTGTGTCCCAAGTTGAAGACGCCTCCGTTGCAGTGACAGTTAATGAGGCGTTTTTCTGAGGTTGCATCCCATATGTAAGGACCTTCTCTGCGGCCGAAAACAAAATCGATGCCGACGCCCTTGAAAAAATCCGCCTTGCCGGAGGATACATATTTCCCGAAACGGGAGATGATCTCTTCTTTGCTGTCAATGCCGGGATTTTTCATAGAACCTCCTGGATCCTTATAAATATACCGGCAGTGTAACAAATGACAGAAACAGATCAAGAATAAATAAGTTATACAGATTGCGCCGTAATTTTGTTTGTTTTCAAGGCGTGTTGAAGCGGGCATAACGAGTTATGTAAGCTTTGACACAACACAGAAAACAAGCAAAAAGACAAGCAAGGTGTATGAGTTATTTATGCTTGCTGACTTAATCCCGAGCATCCTGTTAATCCTGCCAAGATCTCTTTAATTCTCTTCCCATCTTTGCAAGAACTTTACAACCAGGGGACTATCGTATATATAAAAACCCTACCAGAAATTACCGCAGGGATTTTATCCATGACAGGCAATGAAACAACAGATATGGCGCTCTTTGTCAGGACGTCAGAAGAAGATATCACCGGTTGGGACAGACGAAAGATTGTCGATGCCCTGATCCGTGAGGCTGGTGTGAATATTGATACGGCGGAGGAGATAAGCCGAGAGGTAGAGGCCCGGATAGCGGTGTCAGGAATCGATATTCTTACCGCCTCACTGATAAGGGAACTGGTGGATGCGAGGCTTATCGAGAGGGGCATGAAAAATGCGACGAAGCTGCATGCCCGCCTGGGATTTCCCCTCTATGACGTGGGGCAGCTCATACTGTACCGCAATAAGGAAAACGCCAATATACCCCATAGTCCGGAGGGTACAAATCTTACCCTGGCCCAGGGAATCAAAAAAGAATTTGCAATCCTTAAAGTCTTTTCGGAGGATGTTGGATATGCCCACATGACGGGGGATGTACATATACATAACCTTGGATATGTAGACAGACCCTACTGTTCCTGTCAGTCTCTCGAATATATAAAGAAATTCGGCCTGAATCTTCCCAATTCACTCGCAGTCGCCCAGCCGGCCAGACACGCGGAGGTGCTGCTGTCGCACATGGTAAGGTTTGCCGCCGCCCTTCAGGGAAACTTTGCCGGGGCCATAGGATGGGATGCCGTCAACCTGTTCTTTGCCCCCTATCTGGAGGAGTTGACCGACCGGGAGGTAATGCAGCTGGCGCAAAGGCTGATCTATGAATTTGCCCAGCAGGCTGTCGGCAGAGGGGGGCAGACGATATTTACCGATGTACATCTCTACTGGGAAGTCCCCCGGCATTTCGAAAACGTTCCCGCCATAGGACCGGGCGGAGAATATACCGGCAAGACATACAAGGAGTATGAGGTGGACGCCCAGAGGTTTATCCGGGCGATATTTGAGGCATTCAGGAAGGGAGACGCCGCGGGCCAACCCTTTGTTTTTCCCAGACCGTTTTTGCATATAACGGAGAGGTTCTTTCAGACACCAGGCCATGAGGAGTTTCTTCGCTCTGTCTGTGATGTGGCAGCGGAGAGGGGGAATCCCCATTTTATCTTTGACAGGAATAATAACCTTAATATGTCCGAATGCTGCAACCTGGACATGAGCGGCAGAGAAGAGAAGGATGATGCAGCCGAGCCGTGGAAGATGCGGTATTTTGCCATTCAGAATGTCTCAATAAATCTGCCCAGACTGGGATATAAGGCGGAAGGAGATGATGGAAGACTCTTTTCCATGATTTCCGATGTCATGAACCTTGCCGCGAAGGCCCATCTGCAGAAGCGGGCTTTTATTGAGAGGCTTCTGTCACACGGCAATGACGGACCTTTGTCGCTCCTCGCAATGGATTATGATCATACGCCATACCTGAGGATGAACCGGTGCACATATCTTATGGGGATGATTGGCCTTAATGAGCTGGTCTGGGCGCATAAGGGCTGTCAGCTTCATGAGTCGGAAAATGCACGCAAGTTTGGCCGCAGTGTTGTCGCGTATATGAAAGACGTTGCGGACAGCCTGACAGAGAAGCATGGAATAAGATTTGTCCTGGAGCAGTCACCCGCGGAGAGCACGCCTTACAGGCTGGCCCGGCTGGATCTGAAACATTTTTCTCCGGCGGCGGGACATTTTGTGAGAGGTGACATATCGAGGGGAGATATATACTACACCAACTCGACGTTTCTTGCGGTATCCTCTCCCACTGATCCATTCGAGAGAGTGGCTCTTGAAGGTGAGAGTCACCCTCTCATAGAGGGGAA
The DNA here is from genome assembly GCA_019313695.1 of Deltaproteobacteria bacterium. Lineage (GTDB taxonomy): Bacteria > Desulfobacterota > Syntrophia > Syntrophales > UBA2210 > UBA2210. Next base: position 4,889 of record JAFDAS010000091.1, on the reverse strand, counting down.
TGCCGCGACCTGTATATGGCTGGGTGATGTGAAACCGGACAAAGAAGCCCTGGCCGGGTTTGTCACAAGGGTTTTCAGAGAGACCAGAAACCAGCATGTGGTATTTTCGCCCGAATTTACCACCTGCCTGAACTGCAACAGGACATCCAGGGGTATCAAAGCTTCCTGCCCCCATTGCGGTTCGGATAATGTGGAGGGGATCACGAGAGCCGCGGGATATTTTTCCAGGGTATCGAGTTGGAACAGGGGAAAACGGGCAGAGCTGAGGGATAGAAGAAATCAGGGCCTGATCTGCATATGAAGGGCTGATTCTTCTGTTTCCGGGTTGCCTGAACAGAGCACCAGAAAAATAATAAAGGAGCATGAAGATGGCAGAGTTGGAAATCGGAGGAGTTGTTGAAGAGGTTATTACATCTGAAGAATTTTCCCTGGAAAAGGCCAGGGAGGTGTTAAAGAATGAAACGGTGGCTGTACTCGGTTACGGTGTTCAGGGGCCAGGACAGGCCCTTAATATGAGGGATAATGGCATAAGAGTCATTGTTGGTCAGCGGGAAGGCGGCGATTCATGGGATAAGGCGGTGGCGGATGGCTTTGTGCCCGGCGAAACCCTTTTCCCTTTGAAAGAGGCCGCTGAGCGAGGGACTGTTATCCAGTATCTCCTGTCTGACGCGGGGCAGAAAGATATGTGGCCTGAGATAAAGGCCTGTTTGTCTGAAGGGGACGCGCTTTACTTCTCTCATGGTTTTTCCATCACCTACAGCGACCGCACAGGTGTTGTCCCACCGGATAATGTAGACGTAATCCTGGCCGCACCCAAAGGTTCCGGACGCACTGTGCGCACCAACTTCCTGGCCGGCAGCGGAATAAACTCGAGCATCGCCGTCTTTCAGGATTATACCGGAAAAGCCAGGGAGAGGGCTATCGCCCTTGGTATTGCCATAGGTTCAGGATACCTGTTCCCGACTACCTTTGAGAAAGAGGTCTTCAGTGATCTTACCGGCGAACGAGGCGTTCTCATGGGATGTCTGGCCGGCGTCATGGAGGCACAGTACAACTGCCTCAGAAAAAACGGCCACAGTCCAAGCGAGGCGTTTAACGAGACGGTTGAAGAACTTACTCAGAGCCTCATCCGCCTGGTTGCAGAAAACGGTATGGACTGGATGTACGCGAATTGCAGTACAACAGCACAACGGGGAGCCCTTGACTGGAAGGGCAGATTCCGTGACGCGGTGGTTCCTGTCTTTGATGAGTTATACAAAAGAGTTGCCTCCGGCGAGGAAACACAGATTGTCCTTGATTCCAATAGCGCGCCTGATTACAGAGAGAAATTGAACAAAGAGCTGGAAGAAATGAAGAATATGGAGATGTGGCAGGCCGGTTCCGTGCTTCGTTCACTAAGACCGGAGAGGAGAAAGAAGTAACGGCCGGGGTTTTAAAGAATTCATATAAAGAATTCATATATGGAGAGATGCATGAGAAGTGATCTTATGAAAAAGGGGCTGGAGCGGGCGCCCCACCGTTCCCTGTACAAGGCCATGGGATATACCGATGAAGAACTTGCCAGGCCTATGATAGGTGTCGTAAATTCCGCGAACGAAATTATCCCCGGACATATACACCTCAACACGATTGCGGAGGCTGTCAAAGCCGGCATACGGATGGCTGGTGGCACACCGGTGACATTTCCGACTATCGGGGTATGCGACGGCATCGCAATGGGACACACCGGAATGAAATACTCCCTTGCGAGCAGGGAACTGATAGCCGACTCCATTGAGGTCATGGCAACGGCCCATCCCTTCGACGGCCTCGTTATGGTAACCAACTGCGACAAGATTGTCCCCGGGATGCTCATGGCGGCCCTTCGCCTTAATATTCCAACCATTGTTATCAGCGGAGGACCGATGATGGCCGGAAGATTCAACGGGAAATCCGTGGATCTGATAAGCGTCTTCGAGGGGGTCGGAAAGGTCAAGTCGGGCGCGATGACCCAGGAGGCGTTGGATGAGCTGGAGGATTGCGCCTGCCCCGGCTGCGGTTCATGTGCCGGCATGTTTACCGCCAATTCCATGAACTGCGTAACAGAAGCCCTGGGTCTGGGCCTGCCCGGAAACGGGACGATACCGTCCGTCTCCGCCGCGCGTGTGCGTCTTGCCAAGCAGGCGGGAATGCGCGTGATGGATCTTGTGGAAAAAGAAATCCGGCCGAGAGATATCGTTACGCTTCAGGCCCTCAAAAATGCCATTGCTGTCGATATGGCGCTTGGCTGTTCCACCAATACAGTCCTGCATATTCCGGCGGTCGCGCATGAGGCCGGGATTACTCTGGATCTCAACCTGTTTAACGATATCAGCGGAAAGACACCCAATATATGCCATCTGAGTCCTTCCGGGCCTCATCACCTTGAAGATCTTGATGAGGCGGGTGGCGTACAGGGCGTCATGAAGGAGATAAGCAAACTGGGCGTTATCGATCTCGAATCCCTGACAGTTACAGGGAAAACCGTGGGGGACAATATCGAGACCTCCGCAGTCAGGAACCGGGAGGTGATACATGCCGTCGAAGATCCCTACAGCCCGCAGGGTGGTATCGCGATCCTGAAGGGAAATCTTGCCCCCGACGGCGCCGTGGTCAAACAGTCGGCAGTCTCCCCTGACATGATGACAAATGAGGGAATCGCCCGCGTGTTTGATTCTGAAGAAAATGCCATGAGCGCAATCATGGAAGGCGGAATAAAACCCGGAGATGTTGTGGTTATACGCTATGAAGGTCCCAAAGGAGGACCCGGGATGCGAGAGATGCTTTCCCCCACGTCGGCAATCGCTGGCATGGGTCTGGATACATCGGTGGCCCTCCTGACGGATGGAAGATTCAGCGGCGGCACGAGAGGGGCTGCCATAGGACATATATCTCCTGAAGCCGCGGAAGGAGGCCCCATCAGTCTTGTCAGAGAGGGGGATATCATCACCATTGACATCCCGAACAAGACTATCGAATTGAAGATAAGCGACGAGGAAATGGGTGCAAGAAGAAAGGCACATGTTCCACGTCCACCCGCGATAGGGCATGGCTACCTTGGAAGATACGCGAAGATGGTTACATCGGCCAGCACGGGAGCGATCTTCAGAGAATAAGACTTTCACAGACCCCGATTAAACCAAGAAAAGAGAAGAGGAAGTTATAATAGTAGAAGATCCGAAAGTATTTCTGGAAAGTTTGCGGAACGCGCCTGGGGAGCTTATGTCAGATGACGGATAAAATGACTTTAAGGGGTGTGGGACCGAAGTTTGCGGCTTTATCGGCTATCTACGGGCTGGCGGCAGTAATTGTAAGCCGGTATTTTGACCCGTTCTTCCAGATTGAGATTGTACCATATTGGATATTGCTAATGCTTGGCATTCTTCTCATTCTAATCGGAGTTCCATTTCTCATTATTGCAATATTAACTGTGGCACGCGCATACCATGCTGATAAGCTTGTAACAGACGGTATTTACAAATTTTGCCGTCATCCCCTGTATGCGGCATGGGTGGTTTTTATTGTGCCCGGGATAGTGCTCCTGGTAAACAGTTGGATAGGATTGACTACACCAGTATTCATGTATTTCATATTGCGTATTCTGGTACAGGAAGAAGAAGCATCCATGGAAAGTGTGTTTGGTTTGGAATATCTCGAATATAAGAAGAATGTACCATGTATAATGCCTGTTGGCTGGATAAAATCTCTCGTATAATGAGAGCTTTGAACTCTTATGTTCTCAATTGCCCTTTTGCATCAGGCGGAGAAGGTGAGCTTTGTTCCGCTCATATTGAGAATGAACCTGTCGGGCATCTCTTTTTCCATGCGCATAATGGCATTTCTTCCCGTACAATGACAGGGGATGATGTAGTCGGGGGTAATTTCTTTCATCGCTTCCGTTGTCGCCTCGATGATCGGCTCAAAAAGCGGGCCGGAGAGATGGAATCCACCCATAACTGCGTGCACTTTCTCTATCCCCGTGATCTTTCTGGCATGGTTTACGGTGTTAATGATACCCGAATGGGAGCATCCTGAAAGGACAACAAGTCCCTTCCCCTTCACATTCATGACAATGGCGGTATCATCCTCGATGGGATCCCACTCTTTTTCCCCATCTTCCTCCCGGTAGGCAATGGGAAAACCCTTCTCAAATGAGCTTGTGCGCTCTATCTCTCCTAAAAACAGGACCTGGCCGTCAAGGAGAGGATATGGGTCGGTTGTTTCTATTATTTCAATTCCCTCTGCCTCCAGCGCTTCCCTGGTCAATCTCGGAAAGAATATCTTGAAATCGGGAAAGGGCTCGAGATATCGAGGATAGGCAAATACGCGGGGATGAAGGACAAGCCCGATCCCACGTCTGCCGATCATGCGGGTCAGCTCCGCGATGCCCCCGGTATGATCGCTGTGACCGTGTGATAGTACCATAACCTCCACCTCTTCCATGGGAACTCCGAGGGCCTTTGCGTTATAGGCCGCCCCGATCGGGGAAAAACCGAAGTCGAAGAGCATGGTCCTCGTCGAATCCCCCGCCGTGGTTTTTACAATGGCCGAGAAACCGTGTTCGGCCTGGATGGAGTTCTTTATCTCTCCGTCCAGGAGCGGCATGGCCCGTGTAACCACATCACTGTTGTCCTGTGAGGTGATGTCGATGTAATTATCCTGGAGGGTTAGAATTTCGACCTTGTCAACCTCTGTGATATTAATTTGATTCGCCATCGGTTCTCTCCTTTCTTGCGCTGTTGTCTCTATGAATGTTGTATGTTTGAATGCATAAGTAAAAAAGATTGAAGGAAACCTCCAAGCGGTTCACAATGTTTACATGTAAACTGCCGGGTCGAGATGAACTCGCCCAGAAATAAACCACAAGGAGG
>JAFDAS010000090.1 GCA_019313695.1 Deltaproteobacteria bacterium | reverse complement strand
TGGGACGGTCTGCCACATCTAGAACATTTTAAGCAAAGAACATATACTACAAATTATTGTTTAAATACATGGCTCCATAATTGACAACATACAAGGGTTGGGGTGAGGGTGAATACAATGTCATTTCACTTAGTTACATTCTCCCTCCCCTTAATCCCCTCCCGCCAGGGGAGGGGAAATCCAACTTTTTACGAGTGCATCAAATTTTCCCCAGCTTTTTTTATGTCTTTTCGTTTCTGTTCTTTTCGTTTCTTGACTTGCAGGGTGCTTGCCGATATCATTCCGTGCGGTCTCACGACGGTTTTCGGTGAAGGCAGATTTTCGATTTGCAGGCGGTTTCTGGAGGGGGAAAAGGAGTCAGACCCCTTTTCCTGCTACCGGCCGTTTGGAACAATAAAAAAGATCTGAGGTAGTTATGGATTCGAATCAGGATGTAATGGGTGAGCAATTACCGCTCTTTGAGGACAGGTATATGCTGTTGAACAGCGGTTTGCAGGATCTGGAAAAGCTCAATCTGGATGAGGCGAAAAAGACATTTGAACGTTACAGAGATTTATACAAAGATGGAGATGGCATTGACACCAAACTCAAGATCACGCAGTTTCTGATCGATGGTTTTTTAAACGCGCCGGACATGTGTCCGGAGGAACCTGCCTGTTTGTACAAATTATGGGATTCTTTTGAAGGTTATGTAAAATCCATCGGTTTTGAAGCCGAGAATATCATCTCGGAGATCAGGAACTCTTTTTTCCGGAAGTTGTTCAAAGCCGTTGATCGATACAATCTGACAGATGCGCCTTTTCTTTCTGATAATATCCCGATGGGTTATGTTTATATGCGTGCCGGCCAATATGATATGGCCATAAACTCCCTTCAGGCCTGCATTCCCGCAACCCGGGATAATGCCGTTATTTATGGTTATCTTGGGGATGCCTATATGTTGAAGGGGGATGCGGATATCGCCAGGCGGTGTTATCTGGAGGCATGTCTGATTGATCCCGCAGGCATGAATTGGGATCATGTGAAAGACCGGGAACTTGTGAAGTTGAGAGATCATCTCATTGAAACACTCGATATGGATAAATCGTCGGCTGTTGAGTGGCTTCCGGGTTATGCCTGTGTCCGCGGCTTGTTTGCAATAAAAATTATAAGGCTCAGAGAAGAACTCAAGGGATTCGTGGATGAATACATCGCATTGCAGAAAGCATATTCCAGGGAGCCGTCTCCTGCCCTGAAGGCCAGGCTGTTTATAAGGGCTATTATTCTCTGTGATAATGAACCCTTTATGAAACTCGTTAAGGGGATTGATTTCATAGATGTTCGCAGACAGATGAAGGATATGAATCCTTCACTGTTTTCTGAATACTTGAAGTCTGTTGAAGAGCAGCATCTCCGGTCCCGCAAAGCGGTATGATGGGAGGCTAAAGCCTTGGCTGCCCATTCGGTGCGGTTTTTCGCGACGAATAAGGACGATGCATTTAATCCGCCAAATATATTTCTGGCTTTGTTTGAGGAATCATTTATGAACGATGAAAAAACCGTATTGAAACGCGATGATGAGACGATGGATTATCTTTTTCATGGCTTTCTGAAGGTTTTGCAGAAGGAGAATGGCTATCGGTTCTCTGTGGATTCTCTGCTTCTGGCGCATTTCGTCACACTGAAGAGGGGCGACGGCGTTGTTGAGCTGGGAACCGGAAGCGGTGTCATAGCTATGATCCTGGCGCTCAGGTTTGAGGAAGTAAGTATAGCGGAAGTAGAAATACAGCGGGAACTGGCTGATATGGCCGGGAGAAATGTAGAATTAAACGGCCTGAGAGACCGAATCAGGGTATATTCCGGCGATGTCAGGAAGATCGAAGAGCTCTTTGATCCGCAGTCTTTCGACGTGGCGGTGTTTAACCCGCCTTACAGGAGGCTGAATTCGGGAAGAATAAATCCGGATCAGGAGAGGGCCGTGGCGAGGCATGAGATCAACGGCACGATAGATGATTTTCTTGTTTCCGCGAAGTATCTGTTGAAAGATTCCGGACGTGTGTATGTCATCTATCCCGCGTCGAGGAGTGTTCATCTGATTGCCCGGATGCGGGAGAATGGGATGGAACCGAAGAGGCTCCGCGTAGTGTATTCTAACAATTCGTCCGGGGCGGCGTTTATCCTGGCCGAAGGCGTCAAGAACGCGGGGGAGGAGGTGGAGATAATGCCGCCACTTTTTATCTATGGAAATGACGGCAGATATTCTGAGGAGATGGATGAGATCTTCAGAGGGACATCTTTTACTCATTCAGCCTGCGTTTGATTGTCTCTTTTATCATTACCTTTTCCAGGATGTCTTTCAATTCTTCATCATCTACCTGAGAGAGATTCTCCCTGATGAGTCTTTTGTCCCTTTCCTTTAATGGATACAGGCTGAAGTCGATGGGACGATCTGCCGGCTTTGCGGGTGTGTGGTGTATGTCACCTATCGAGAAATAGATATTCTTTATTTCTTCCTTTTCCCATTCGAGATTGACCTTGTCCATAATCTCCTGTTTCATGAAACGCAGTTGCTGCATCCAGGCCGGGGATGAAACGCTTACAAACAATGTATTGTTTTTGAATTTGAATGGACTTGTGTTGGCCGATATCTGTGGTCCGACCGCCCTTTTCCAGACATCCAGGATGCGGTAATCTACCAGGTCCAGAAGTATTTTCTTTTTCTTCAGAACCTTCTGCAGGAAATCCCCCATCTTCTGGAGATTTCTCTGTCGTTTTCCTGATCTTCTTCTCCTGTACATGGCTGCATTTTTCGCATAATTGCCCGTGACAGTCAAGAGCGCGATTGATTTCTGTGGTTTCTATATGATAAACAGTTTTTCTGTGAAACAAGGGAGGTAAAAATGGATCTGGCAAAGATGATACAGGAGGTCAAGGCTCACTCTGATTACAAGAATGCGGGGATGATCCTGTGCCACAATGGCGTGGTAAGAAATACATCAAGGGATGGAAAGCCTGTCAGTGAACTGTTTGTTAAGGCGGACCGCAAACGACTGGAAGAAATCCTGGATGAGACTAAAAAGCGCGAGGGAATTATAGAAGCGCTCGCGCAGGTGCAGGAGGGGAGGCTTTTCCCGGGTGACGATGTTATGCTGGTAGTGGTTGCCGGTGATTTCAGGGATAATGTGTTTCCGGCGCTCAAAGACGCAGTGGAGGCCATAAAGACTGAAGTTACGAAAAAGACGGAAGTGTAGGGTCATGTCAACGATACTCTGTCATTTCGAAGGAGTTTTCACGACTGAGAAATCCTGGATTTCTCCCTGCGGTCGAAATGACATTTCTTGATTGACACGACAGTAGGGTAGATCAGGGCATGTAATGGGAGTAATGATATTATGAAGAATCCTCGCTTGGATATCAGAGAAATCTTCGATGCCGGTCTGAAGGCCGCGGACCCCGGCGAGGCGATCAGGCGCGCCGTGAAACTCACGGGGAAGCGGTTGGTGATCGGTGACAGGGAGTACGATCCGGGTGCATTTGACAGGGTTGTGGTTGTCGGCGCCGGAAAGGCGGCCGCGAGCATGGCCTCCGCGCTTGAAGGCATCCTTGGTTCATATATAACGGAGGGTATGATAACCACAAAATATGGTTATGGACTCGCGTTGAATGTGGTATCCGTGACGGAGGCCGGGCATCCCATCCCTGACGAATCGGGTGTTCGCGGCTCCGAACGCATACTGGGTCTGCTTGAAGGCGCCGGTGAAAGGGATCTTGTCCTGTGTGTCATATCGGGTGGAGGGTCGGCGCTTCTGCCCATGCCTGTTTCTGGCATCTCTCTTTACGATAAGCAGAAAACCACGCAGGCCCTTCTGGACTGCGGTGCCGATATACATGAAATCAACACCATAAGAAAACATATATCCGGGATAAAGGGCGGGAGGCTCGCGGAGGCGGCATTTCCGGCAACGCTTGTTGCTCTTATACTCTCGGACGTCACAGGTGATGATCTTGACGTGATCGCGTCCGGTCCAACTGTTCCCGACAGAAGCACCTTCAGGGGTTGCATGGAGATAGTGGATAAGTACGATCTTGGAGAAAAACTGCCCCTTCCGGTGATCGCGTATCTTAAGAGCGGAGTCCAGGGAAGAGAACCTGAAACTCCCAAACCGGGAGACAGGGTTTTTGACAGGACCCTTGCGCTTGTCACAGGCAGCTGTGCCCTCTCAGTATCCTCCGCGAAGCAGAAGGCGGTTGAGCTTGGATATAACGCTATAATACTTTCTTCGTGCATAGAGGGAGAAACCAGAGATGTGGCAAAGGTTCACGCGGCCATTGCCAAAGAGATACAAAAATCCGGTAATCCCGTTTCAATCCCGGGGGGTGTTATCTCCGGCGGTGAAACGACAGTGACTATCCGCGGGGATGGTCTTGGCGGACGGAATATGGAATTTGTGCTTGCCGCAGCCATGGAGATAGACGGGCTTGGAGGAATTACCCTTTTGAGTGGCGGCACAGATGGAACGGACGGGCCCACGGACGCGGCGGGTGCAATCGCGGATGGCACAACCGTACAGGCTGCCCGGGGCAGGGGATACGACGCGGCACGGTATCTCAGGAACAACGATTCTTATCACTTCTTTGAAGCAACCGGGGACCTCCTGATGACCGGGCCAACTATGACAAACGTCATGGACTTGAGGATTTTTCTGGTAACGTAAGTTAAGTTAACAACGTCCCCTTCAAAACGTTCTCTACCAGGGCTCTTATCGATCTGAGTCCTTCTTCCGTTTTTGATTCAAAACGCAGGACCAGGACTGGCTGTGTGTTTGACGCCCGCACGAGCCCCCACCCGTCTTCAAATTGCACGCGCACACCGTCGATATCGATGATATCGTAATCCTCATCCTCCGCAAACCGGTCTTTGATCCTTTCAACTACCTGAAACTTTATGTCGTCAGGGCAATCCACCCTTATCTCGGGGGTGTTGAATGTGTGTGGAACGTCAGAAAGGAGCTGGCTGAGTTTCTGTCCTGTCAGGGACAGGATTTCAAGGAGCCTCGCCGACGCGTAAATGGCGTCGTCATATCCGAAATAGCGATCCGCGAAGAAGATGTGGCCGCTCATTTCTCCCGCCAGCAGAGCTTTTTCTTCCTTCATCTTGCCCTTGATCAGCGAATGTCCAGCCTTCCACATGATCCCCCGGCCACCCTTTTGTGTTATGTCGTCGTAGAGGGTCTGAGAGCACTTGACCTCACCTATGATGGCCGCTCCGGGATTTTCCTTCAGTACAAATCTTGAGAACAACAGCAGGAGTTCGTCTCCACGTATTATTTCCCCTCTGTCCGTTACAACCCCTATCCTGTCCGCGTCGCCGTCGTAGGCGATTCCTATGTCAGCTTTATTCTCCTTAACCAGACGAATGAGCTCTGTGAGGTTTTCTTCAACGGTCGGATCGGGAAAGTGGTTGGGAAAATGGCCATCCATGTCGCAGTAGAGTGGAGTTGTATCGCACCCGAATTTTTCAAACAGGGGCAGGGCGAAAAAACCACCCACACCGTTGCCCGCGTCCACAATCACCTTCAATCCCTTTTTTATCTTTACATTGTTGAATATATAATCCTGGTAATCCGTTGTAACATCTTTCTGCCGGGCCGTTCCCTCTCCCGATGCGTAATGATTGCCTTCCATTATGGTTCTCAATTCCTGTATGCTTGCTCCATAGATTGTGTCGGGACCTATGCATATCTTGAAACCATTGAATTCAGGAGGGTTATGACTTCCGGTTATCATGATTCCGCCATCGGTCTCCAGGTGTCTGATGGAATAATAGAGAATAGGCGTGGCGCAAAGGCCGATGTCGATCACATCGATGCCTGTTGAAAGAAGCCCCTCTGTGACTGTCTTGAGATATTCTTCGGAAGTCAGACGGCAATCTCTTCCAACGGTCATGATTCTCACGTTTCGTTCTTTTCCATATGTGCCTATGGCCCTTCCCAGGTCATAGACGAAGTCATGATCCAGGTCCTCCCCGACGATTCCCCTGACATCATATTCCCTGAATACCTGCGGATTCATATAGTTTCTCCTGTAAAGTTTGAGGAACTCGTAAAAAGTCGAAATATGCACAATTTTATCATTCCCGTGAAAACGGGAATCCAGTTTTTTCAAGCACTTAGCCCTCCGTGGATTCCCGCCTGCGCGGGAATGACAGACTTTTTACGAGACCATCAAGTTTAATGCGCTGGCTAATACCATATATGGCGGATTTGGACAATACGTGTTTTCCGATATCGCGCTTTCCGATATCTGTTGACACCTGTTTCAGGCCGTGTTAGATTCGGGCAAAATTACAGAAGAATTACCGGGGGTGAATTTATGGGCTGGCAGGATAATGATGGAAACCCATGGGGTGGTCAAAAGCCGCCTGATTTCAAAGAGGCGGTTGAAAGGATCAAGAAGGCGATACCCTTCAAGATTCCCTTTGGCGGGAAATATGGTCTGGTTCCAGTGATAGTGGTAGTCCTCTTGATTCTCTGGCTTGCGTCCGGGATCTATTTTGTCGCTCCTGACGAGGTCGGTGTGGTCAAGAGATTCGGCAAAGCGGTGCGCACCACTACACCGGGTCCTCACTATCACGCCCCGGCGCCGGTGGAAACGGTTATGAAACCGAGAGTGACGCAGGTGCGGAGAATAGAAATAGGGTTCAGGACCATAGGAGACAGACAGCTCGGAAGATTCAGAGCGGTAACGAATGAAAGCCTGATGCTTACCAGAGCGGAAAACATAGTCAACCTGACCTTTATTGTTCAGTACAAGATAAAAGACGCAGAGGCATATCTGTTTAATGTAAAAGATCAGGACAAGACAGTAAAGGATGCCGCGGAGGCCGCTATGCGCGAAACAGTCGGCGAAAGCGAAATTGATGATATCCTGACCACAGGCAAGTTCAAGGTCCAGCAGGACACAAAGGTGATTCTCCAGCGGATATTGGATGGGTACGACGCGGGGATACATATAGTAGCCGTTCA
>JAFDAS010000089.1 GCA_019313695.1 Deltaproteobacteria bacterium | reverse complement strand
TGCGAACTGGATGAACACGGTTGTGTGGATTGTCCCGTTGAAGCTGGCGTGTTTTTACTTCTTTGGGCTTTATAAGGGGATGTGGCGGTATACGGGTATATATGACCTGGAGAATCTGATTAAGGCGTGTGTTATCAGTTCGGGGATAATTGTCTTTATTTTAGTTCTCAAGGTGCGATTTGTGGGGTTTCCGCGCAGTATATTTGTCATCGATCTGTTGTTGGCGTTTTTATTGTTGTCAGGCGCGCGCGTGGGGATCCGGCTGTTTTTGAGCTCGGGGCGCGAAAGGTTCAGTTTCCCATTTCTCGGTAGCAAAGATGAGGCCAAAGAGAGAGTATTGATTGTGGGCGCTGGGGATGCGGGCGAAAAACTTATCAGAGAGATTAAGGACAACCCGGACATCAAGTATGATGTGGCCGGTTTTGTTGATGATGATATGTGAATAGGGGACGTTGTTACCTTCTGACTTTATTAGACAGGATCTACCCCGCCATGCGCGGGGCCCCGCTCAGGCGGGATCTCCTATGAATGGCAGGCGGGTCTGCAAAACAGATCGTTTCTTTTCGACCTTAAGATATTGTGGATGACATTTATAAAGGTTGTGAGGAGAGAAGGGGTAACGCATTGAAAAAAGCTGTAATTAGCCACAGACCCACACAGACTGACACAGACATCCAGAGATTAATAGCCGCCCCGGTTAAATAACGGCAAAAACAGATTTAACGGGGCAGGCAAGAGACGCAAGAATGGCCGATGGCTGATGAGCTGGAGGCGTGGCGGAAGAAAGACCCGATTGTGAGGTTTGAGAAGTATTTGATAGAAAATGGCGTGATGAAACAGGAAGAGATTGAAGGGACAAAGAGAGACGTGGAGAAGGAGGTGGAGGAGGCGTTTGCGTTTGCGAGGGAGAGTGCGTTCCCTGATCCCGACGATCTCCACAAATATGTTTATGCGGAATAGGTATTGAAATACTGCAAAAGATAGGGTCCACGAATTTCCCCAGTACCATCTGCCGGAGCTACGGGGCAGGCACGAATTGGACGAATTGAAAAGCATGAATAGCCGCAAAAAGGCTCAAAAAGCACAAAGAAGCTTGAGGTGTTATAAGAGAAAAAACAAGAGATGAACTGAAGAGGGCGAAGGGAATATTGTTACTCAAAAAGCCCATTAACTCAACAAACACAATCGGAGGTTCAACCTATGCAGACGCGCAATATAAGAGTGGAAGCTCAGAATTTATTGAAAGATATTCCTGAAGACGCAACTTGGGATGACCTGATGTATAAAATATATGTTCGTCAGGCTATTGAAGCGGGAATAAAAGATAGCGATGCAGGACGGACAATCGATGTGAAAGAGGTGCGTGCCAGGTTTGGGCTTGAGCAGTGAGAGTTCACTGGACTAAAAATGCCATAAACCACCTTGCGGACATTTATGCCTATATTTCTGAGAATTCGCAGATTTATGCGGCAAGAATGGTAGACAGGTTGACTAAACATAGTGAGCAGATTGCCGCATTTCCAAGGTCTGGTCGGATGGTACCTGAATTTCAAGCAGAGGATATTCGAGAGGTGATAGAGAGACCGTATCGTATCATTTACCGAATAAAGCCTGAACAGATAGATGTATTAGCGGTAATCCATGGTGCGCGCCAAATAGATCAGCATATGATAAATTAAAACTATGCAGATAGAGGCTACGGCTTTTTGCTTTCCGTCCTCCCTCCCAAGTTAAATGCGAAGCCTATTTAACCGGGGTCAACGGAAAACAACAAAAGAGGTAATATCAGTGAGCTTTGCGGTGCGAATTAAAAGGAAGGTTTTATGAGACAACTGAACTACGCTCTGGCGATAAATGAAGCGCTGCATCAGATGATGGAAGCCGATGAATCAGTTTTTTTAATCGGACAGGGGGTGAAAAGTCCCTGGTATGTTGGAAGAACACCAGAAGGGCTTCTGGATCGGTTTGGTCCGGAAAGGGTGATTGATACGCCGGTGTCTGAAAACGCCATAACCGGTGCAGCGGTGGGGGCCGCCCTTGCAGGAATGAGGTCCGTGGTAGTACATCCCCGAATGGATTTTATGCGGATGAGTTGACAACGGCATATGCCAGGCTACGGGATGGGGAGAACCTGCTGAAACCGCATAGGAGGCATGTTTATCAGTTGTTAGCGAATGAAATGGGGGTTGAGCACTGGAAGGTTTCGACGGGGTATGGGGTGTTTCAGTTGATTGTTGGGGTGAGTGTGTTGGTTGTTAGGCCGATTGGGACTTTGGGGGTTGTGGTGTTGTTGGCTGCGTGGTTTGGGGGATTTGCAGGCATGAGCTTTTATCTTAGGAGAAAGTTAGCCACAGACCCACACAAGACTGGCACAGACATCCAGAGATTAATAGCCGCAAAAAGGCACAAAAGACGCAAGAGTAAGGTGGGTAGAGAAAAAGAATAAATGGCCGCCCCAGTGTTCCTTTTGAAGAAAATAGTCGCCCCATTTTTCCTCCCAGTTCCATTTTTGGTTTTTTTGTTACTGATAGGGCTGGTTTTTCTCTGGTTCACCCGAAGGCAGAAGACAGGGAAGATGCTCGTCACCATGGCTTTCATTTTGCTTGCCCTTTTTAGCAGCGGCTGGGTTTCTGATGTCCTTATCAGGCCACTGGAGCAGAAATATTCACCAGTTACGAATTTTGAAGCCGCCAAAGATATTAAATGGATCGTGGTGTTGGGCGGGGGTTCCACGGCTACCCCAGGTCTGCCGCTTTCCACCTATCTGGCAGCCGCCTCATTGTTTCGCCTTTTAGAGGGTGTCTACATTCACAACAGGCTTCCCGAAACCAAGCTAATTCTCACAGGGGTGAGCAGATTTGACGGAATCACGCCGATGGCGGAGGTGATGGGGGATGTGGCAAAAGAGTGGGGTGTGGAGTCGGAGGATATTGTTCTTGAAACAAAGGCTACGGATACCAAGGATCATCCGATTTATGTGAAGGAGATTGTCGGGAGGGATAGGTTTATATTGGTCACCTCGGCGTCGCATATGCCGCGGGCGATGGCGCTTTTCAGGAAACATGGAATGACCGCTATTCCGGCGCCGACGGATTATATGGTGAAGGAGCGGGAGGGGGGATTGAGTCCGGGAATGTTTTTTCCGAGTGCAGGGTCGTTGGAAAAGGCAGGGAGGGCGATACATGAGTATTTGGGGATGTTATGGGCTAAGATGAGGGGGCAGATTTGAGGAATAGCCGCAAAAAGGCGCAAAATTCGCAAAGATGTTAAGAAAAGAATAGCCGCAGATGAACGCAGATGAACGCAGACTTTAGTCCGGGGGACATCGCCGGGCAAAAGTAGTCATCCTTTCGCGAAAAAGGCCAAAAGAAATTTAATCCGCAGATTACTCCAGTACCATCTGCCGGAGCTACGGGGCCCCGCTCGGGCGGGATCTTCGACAGGCGCAGATTGATGCAGATTAAAGAAAAAACGGTCCACGAATTAAACGAATTTAAGAGGGGGTAAAGAGAACAATGGGTTTACAGGCAGAAACATCTATTTTGAAAAACCGAGTGGTGGAGAATCTGGGAAAGCTCAGTAAATCGGATGTCCAGAATGTGCTGAGTTTCTCGGAGTACCTCCTGTTTAAGGGGTCCAGGAAGGAACTCGTAAATAAAGTTGTCCTTGATCCCCAAAAAGATCCTATTTTGGAAATAATAGGCATTGGTGACGTAGAACCCTTTGCGAGCAAGATTGATCAGGAGCTTTACGGAGTTTGAAAGAGATGCTTTTTATTGATACTTGGGGTTGGGTGGCACTGCATAACAAGCGGGAAACAAGACATGGTGAAGTCAAAGCGTTTTATCGAGAATATCGGCTAAGTGCAGGAAAAATTTATACAACAGACTATGTTCTCGATGAGACACTCACCTTAGTTTTTCGCCGTCTGCCTTTGGAGCAGGCAAAAACATCAATGGATTCTATCAACGATGCGATTGGGCAGGGATATTTGCATCTGGAATGGATAAGCCCCTCGCGGTTTGAAGAAGCAAAGGCCCTGCGTTTGAAATTTGATGACAAGCCAAGGATATCATTTACAGATTTAACGTCGATGGTCGTCATGAAGGAGTTAGGAGTCAAGTCGATATTGACGGATGATGATCATTTTGTTCAATTGGGCTTTGATTTCGAGAAAACGCCTTAGTTTTTGTTGGGGGGGAGATACGTCCGAACAGGCCTGTTGTTTCGGTTCCGCTTTCTGTTGTTTGGGTTGCGACATCGCCCCGGTTGAACACCCTGAGGGTATCCGGTTCAACGGGGTAAAGATTGGGGGTGCCTTCTTCTGCAGCAAAAAAACTGGGTGTATTCTTGTTATGATAAATTGGCAGGTGATCTGGTTTTTGATAATGGGAGGATGATGGGGATGGGGTTTAGGCCGAGGCATTCATTAGAAACTATTTTAGCCGCCCCAGTACGATCTTCCGGACCTACCCCAGTACCATTTTCCGAAGCTACCCCGGTTAAATAAAAGCAAAATCAGATTTAACTGGGCAGGCAGATGGACGCAGATGAACGCGGATATGTTTATATCGAAAGAAAAAAAGAAAAAGATAAACGAAAAAACTTGAACATATGAAGGATTTGTTTTAAGGGATCGTCATATGAGTGATTCAAATAATACCCAAATAGAGATATTGAGGTGCGAAGAGTTACTGAATCTACAGGAAAGGGTTGGGAAAGACTTCTTGTCCGATCACGCCTTGTCTTTGCTCATAAATCGCTTTTCTAAGCGTGTTACATATTTCATGCTGGAGTATCCTTATGTGGATAAGGATTTCAGAAGTACCTATTACAGCGATTTTTCAAAGAGACACCAGAACATCAACAGAAATTCATTTCGAATCCATGTATTCGGAGAAAATGAGGAATACTATGGTTTTTTTACTTTAAGGAATACGCCACCCTTTAATCTGGGAAGAGGATATCTAAACCCAAAGGCACTTACCGTTGACCCTGGCCATTTTTTGCTCACAAAATTTGATGCGCATATTTTGGGCAAAACATTCACAGTGGATGCATTCCCATGGATGCAACAAGACGCAAATATTTCCAGATGCGCTCAAGTCTCAATATGGGCGATTGCCAGGTATTACAGTGAAAGATACCCCATTTACGCAGAACATACCATACAGCAGATCTTTGATTTAGCATCTTCCGACACCCGCAAGATTCCGTCTAAGGGTCTGACAATAGAGACTATATCCAGCATCTTCAGTTTTATGGGGTTTTATCCGGAGATATATTTCAGCGAAATAGTCAATGATAGAAAGATCTTCAACGAAATCATATACATTTTTATTGAATCTGGAATTCCTTTTGTTGCAGGGCTGAGAGCCAAAGGGCATGCGATTGCCATAACCGGTCACCTGAAAATCGATCATGAAAAGGATGATACAGATTGCATTACGCCGGTTTCTGATTTAATAAAAGGATATTTTTCTGTAGATGACAATTTTCTTCCCTATTCAATTGTTGGGAGCAGGGGGAAGCACTCAATAGGTGATATTGATGCGGTAATCGTGCCATTATATGAAAAAATGTATATGGATGTCTTGACCCTGTTGAACCGGGTGCTGCCTGAAATTGAAACCTTGTTTTTGCCGCACAAAAAAATGTACCGAAGAGTCTTCATGACCTCGTCGACATCATTTAAGCGGTTTATTTTCGAGAATATTTCAGACGAGCATTATCGCTCGTATCTGCTGTTGGAACAGATGCCGAAGTTCATATGGATTGTTGAATATATTGCCAAAGATGATTACCCTAATCAGGTACATTCAAGATTTTTATTTGATGCAACGGCATTGAAATATGCCGGAATTGCCATGATGATTTCAGCAAGAGTTGGAGATTTGTTCATTCATAATGGTAAATCAGCAACATTAACCAATTTCCAGGAGCCTATGTATAAAAACAACTTAATGGAGGCAGGATATGGAATGGATGAAGCAAGTTCTGGATAATGGGGGGAAGCTTGAAATGAAAAAAGATAAAAGGATCAAGGCCAAGCTTGACTCCATTGATATGAAATTGAAAGAAAATTTACAGGAAAATATTGAAGAAGAACGTTTGCGGGAACAGAAAACGCTGGAGTTAAGTCGGCAGTATTTCATTGGATGAAATATGCCAAACAGACAATTGGCCGCAGATGAACTGAGAATTAGCCGCCCCAGTACGATCTTCCGGACCTACCCCAGTACCATTTTCCGAAGCTACCCCGGTTAAATAAAAGCAAAATCAGATTTAACTGGGCACCGCGCGGCGGCATCTTCGACAGGCGGGGTAAACATGAGGCACAAAATGGTTTAACTAATGAGAACTACATATGAAATTGATTGAATATGTTGCTCCATTGGGATTTGATGGACGACGGAGAGTGCGCCATACGAGGTCAAAAGGAAAAGTAACTGAATTTATGGTGCAGTATGAAATTTTTGTCAGAGACAAATGGCACCCACTTGTGAGGTATGACACATCTCACGGATATGCTCATAAAGACCTGATGCACGCAGATGGCCGGAAAGAAAAGACCGGTTTATTGTTTACGGATTTAAACATTTGCTTGACTTATGCCGAGAACGATTTGAGAGCAAACTGGAAATTTTACAGGGAAAGATTTTTGAAGGAGGCTGGAACATGATGACAGATGAAGAGATATTTGAAAAAAATCTAATTTTGAGCACTGAATTTGATCGGTACATTTTGGAACATCCTGAGTTTGCAAAGAAAATACCTGTAAATGCTCAGATTGTTCTTTTGCCTGAAGATGATGCAGAACTTCGCAAAAAGAACTTTGAAATCGCTAGGGCACAGCGAGAACCTGGGCAGCCTGTAATACATGTTCAGATTGAAAAAGTTGCTCCACAAATGTCGAGATTGATAAATCCTGTACTTAGGACTGAGGCCGCTTAAAAGTAATAGAGTGTGCCCCCGAATCAAAAAGGTGGTCAACAGTTTTTAGTATTTAGCCGC
>JAFDAS010000088.1 GCA_019313695.1 Deltaproteobacteria bacterium | reverse complement strand
CCTATGCCTTTATCGGCGCGGCCCGAGCCGCCTTCTTTCCCCGCATCTCTCTGACCACCTCAGTGGGAACCGCAAGCGACGAGTTGTCGGGTCTGTTCAGCTCCGGTTCGGCTGTCTGGAGCTTTATTCCGCAGATCACTATGCCGATTTTTGACGCCCGCACATGGGCTGCGCTGCGGGTCAGCAAAGCCGATCGGGAAATCGTCCTGACCCAGTATGAGAAGGCAATCCAGACGGCCTTCAGGGAGGTAGCCGATGCTCTTGCCGTGCAGGGTACAATAAACCAGCAGGTATCTGCACAACAGTCTCTGGTTAATGCGGTTGCGGAAACATATCGCCTCTCAAATAAACGCTATACAAAGGGGATTGACAGCTACCTGAGCGTTCTTGACGCGCAACGATCCCTCCATGCGGCACAGCAGGGACTCATCTCGCTCCGTCTGGCCAGATTAGCCAATCAGGTGAGTCTTTACGCGGTACTGGGCGGAGGGAGTGAATAATCGAAGCTTACCGAAACTTAAAGAAAGGATGTCGATATGGAGAAATATGAATACTATGCAGTAGAGAAGAAACCGCCGGTTGCCTGGGTGTATCTCAACCGGCCCGAAAAGAAGAACGCCATGAACCCGCCTGCCTGGAGAGAATCCATACCGATATTTGATGATCTTGATAAAGACCCGGATATCAGGGTGGTTATCATAAGCGGCAGGGGTTCCTGCTTTACCACGGGCATCGACCTTGTAGGCATGATAGGAGCTGTGCCGGAGATCCTGAACAGCAATCAGAAGGGCGGGACCAAGCGGACCTTCCTTCCCAAAATATATGACATGCAGGAGGCCATAACCTGTATCGAGCGATGCAGCAAACCTGTCATCGCCGCTATTCACGGGTACTGTCTAGGCGCCGGCCTTGACATGGCGACGGCGTGCGACATCAGGTTATGTTCAGAAGACACGATCTTTTCGCTGAGGGAGGCCGCTGTCGGGTTCGTGGCCGATATGGGTGTGCTGCAACGGATACCGCTGATTGTGGGGCAGGGCATTGCCAGGGAACTTGCATACAGTGCGAAAAACATAAGCGCCGCGCGCGCGAAGGAAATCCTGCTGGTCAACGAGATATACGGGGACTACGAGAAGCTTGTGAAGGGGGCTGAGGAGATGGCGATGGAGATTGCCGGACAATCCCCGCTGGCGGTGCAGGCCTCAAAGGAAGTGCTGAATTACGGGATCGGCAAGTCCGTCAATGACGGCCTTCGATATGTTGCCTCTATCAGCGCGAATGTTGTCCCCTCTGACGACCTGATGGAGGCAGTTACCGCTTTTACCGAGAAGAGAAAGCCCAATTTTACCGGAAAGTAACAGAGACAGGGGCGCGATCTGCAGGAGTTGTTCAGGAAATGATCACACGCTTTCCATCTCAGCCTTATAGCGATTGTAATAGGAGAATACCCTTTTGATATAGTAGTGTGTGGCCTTGAATGGAGGTATCCCCTGATACTGCCTGACCTTCCTGCTCCCGGCGTTGTATGCCGCGAGGGCCATCCTGGTGTCTCCATCGAATCTGTCGAGGAGTTGTCTAAAGTACCTGACACCACCATATATGTTATGCTCAGGATCAAAGCTGTCTTCCACCCCGAGGGCTTTTGCCGTTGCGGGCATGAGCTGCATGAGTCCGCGTGCACCCCTCTTGGAAACGGCCTTGGGATTGTTGCTCGACTCCGCCATGATAATGGCCCTTATGAGTTGCGGATCGACCTGATAGCGATCAGACGCCTCTTGTATAATCGAATGAAACAGAGGTCCGGTTTTCCCGGGCACTGCGGGTTGGAGTGAATGATTTTCCGACGGTTGAGAGACAGCGGCTGAACATGCTGAGTTGCTGCCTGACGGTTGAAAGTAGCTGTAGTGCTGGAATATTCCTGGAATAAGAAAAAGCACGGTCGTTCCGATAATGAATGCCAGCCAGCATATCGCAACGGCGTGCCGATGTAATGGCAAATCCTCGTTCATGATTAACTCCCTGTAATAAGATGACAGTTCTTTTCAAGCGGCGCCTAAATAGAGGAATAGGAACGGTATGTCAAGAAAAAAATAAGAAAAAAATAAGGTGGAATAATTAAGCTGACAGAAGGAATACCTCTCCGATTTCAACTTCTCCCGTCTCTCAGAAATCCTGTGTGAAGAGGAAAAATCGGATCAGTCCCGACAAGTCGGGATTTACGAGTGCATCAATTTTCACCAAAGACGCTTGCGGAAAAAATAAATATCTTTGTGTCCTTATCCTTCCATGCGTCCTGCGGCAGACCCGCCTTGGCGCAGGTTTCTCTCAGGAATGTATCCCTGTCCCAGTTATATTCCGTGGCGACCTGGGGCAACAGTAATCCCGAATGGAAACCCTTTACAATATAGATTCCATGCCGTCCTACCTCAATCTCACTGACATCCTCTATCTGCTTCAATGGTGTCAACGCCGATATTTCTATATCCAGATCCTCAAGCTCACCCTTCTTAACGGGACGAAACCTCGGATCTTTGAAGGCTGCCGCCTGCGCCATCTCTTCAACAGTTTCATACAGGGGCTTCCTGCCCTCGATAAGCCCTATACACCCCCTCAACCGGCCCTGTTTTTTGAGTGTGACAAAGGCACCCATTTTCTCCTCCAGGGCACTGGACTCTATTTTAAAACGGGGAATTTCTCCTCCGGCAAACCCGGATTCGATACTCTTCCTCGCTATTCTGAGAAGCTGGTCCTTGTCCTGCTTTGTCAGCTCATCCCCGGCAATCTCCCGCTCCTTTATACTGTCCCCTGCATCTTCATAAAAAACAACGGCGGCATACCCCACGACTCCGCTTTTATCCCCCGTGACATCACCGGAATTCATATATTCCAGCACCCTGCCCCTGTCAGCTCCCATCGCTCCGGCTACCATCATAGTCACGATAACAGCCCCGGAGCCGCACGCCTCGCATTTTCCGCTTTCAAGACTCCGCAGGAATCCCTCTATATCCATCTTTTCAATGTGTCCAAGCGCTGCCGAATCCATTTCGACTGCCTTATTGTAACCGTGGTAGTGAGAAAAATCAGAGCTGGCAATAACCAGTACTCTCTTGCCTCCAACCGCTTTTATAATCGCGTCGGCTAATACCCTGCAGGTATCCATGTCCTGTGTCCCCATCAAGATGGGAACAAAAGGAATATCACCCAGGATCATCTGCAAAAAGGGTACCTGGATCTCAAGGGAGTTCTCCGGTGAACGGTCATCTGGAACAAGTGATACCATGCCATTGCCGGCAGCCACTATCTCCCCGGTCAGGGCCTGATCAACAGGCATAACACCCAGCGGAGTCTCATATCCCTCCCCGTTATATATGGAAGCCCCCCGGAAATGCGCCCTGTGACTTGGTCCTATTAAAATCACCGCGTCGAACTTATTTCCCTGCGCGACCTTGTAAGCACAGGCGGCAACCTGTCCCGAATACACGTACCCGGCATGAGGCGCAACAAGTCCTGTCACTTTTCCATCAATATCAGTCACCCGCGCGCTACGGAGGTATCTTTCTATATCAGCCGTCAGTCGCGCCGGATCTCCCGGATACCACGTACCCGCAATAACCGCTTTCCTTACATTGTCCATTTCTCCCCCTTTCCCCTTTGCAGAAATCGAAAAGACAAGGAAAATAACAAGGATTATACAAGATATTGTTTTGACAAACTTATTCATTGTTCCTGACGATCACTTTCAGATTGACTCATTCTATAAACGATTAATTCCCCTGTCAAGTCCGACTTGACAACAGTCCGACTTGCCACAATAAATTTATTCCTGCGGCAAGAGAAAAAAATTGTTGACAAAACCGCAATGAATAGCACATCAACCAGATAGTTTGTTTTGGGCGGGAGCGTTTCAGGCGATGTTTCAAGAGAAATCGAGGAACTTGCTTTAAAAGCTGTCAAAAAGTAACATTGCCGGTCGAGTTCACATTCGGAGAAATATAATGACAACTGTCAGAAACAACATGGAGAAATGGTTCGCTTCCCTGGCGCGGACCATATATCGCAACCGGTTTAAAACCCTTTTGATTATGGCTGTGCTAATAGCGGCCATCGCGTCGCAACTTCCAAAGCTGACCATTGATATCTCCACGGAAGGGTTTCTGCGTAAGACCGATCCGACCCTTATAGAGTATAACAATTTTCGTGACCAGTTCGGCAGAGACGAGCTTATTATTGTCGCGATCCGCTCTTCGGAGATCTTCGAAGGCAATTTTCTCGAAAAATTAAAAAAACTCCATGAAGACCTGAAGGAAAATGTTCCTTATATTGAAGATATTACCAGCCTGATCAACGCGAGGAATACAAGAGGGGAAAAAGATGAGCTTATCGTCGAGGACCTGCTTGAAAACTGGCCCAACACACCCGAAGAAATGGCATTGATAAGGCAGCGGACGATTGATAACCCGCTGTATAAGAATCTTCTGATATCCGAAGACAGCAAAATGACCACCATCGTGATTCAGACCCAGGCCCATTCTTCAGCCGGAGAAGGCATTGATGTTCTTGAAGGATTTGAAGATGATGCAAACCGGGACTTAACAGATTCAGGCAAATCTGATGGAAAAGAGTACTTGACGGATAAGGAAAACAGCGAAGTCGTCCACGCCGTGAATAAAATCGCGGAAAAATATAAAGGCCCTGACTTTGAAATTTATATCGCAGGGTTACCGGCGGTAACCCACTTTTTGAAGCAATCGATGATGAAAGATGTCCGCAGGTTTTTACTGCTTTCCTTTATCACTGTCGCCATATTGCTTTTTATCATGTTTCGACGAGTCTCAGGTGTTGTTCTGCCCCTTTTGATTGTCATCCTTTCACTTGTTTCGACAATGGGTCTCATGGCGGTATTCGGAGCGCCGATAAAGCTGCCTACCCAGATACTCCCATCCTTTATACTCGCGGTGAGTGTCGGATACAGTGTTCATATTCTGGCCATATTCTATCAGAATTTCCTGAAAAGCCGCAGCAGGGAAGAGGCCATTGTTTATTCCGTCGGCCATTCAGGGCTTGCCGTAGTTATGACGGCCGCGACTACAGCGGGAGGATTATTCTCCTTTTCAACTTCAGAGGTTGCGCCTATCGCGGATATTGGTATTTTTGCCGGTACAGGAGTGCTCCTCGCGATGGTTTATACAATTATTCTTTTGCCGGCTTTGCTTGCCGTAATGCCTGTTAAAATTATAAAAAATAAAAGAGAGCTTTCGGAAGATACGGCAATCGACAGGTTTCTTGCGAAAACAGGCCGGATTTCAACCGGTCATCCATATAAGATTCTTATCATATCGGCTGTTATCATCGCCCTGTCCATAGTTGGTATTATGAGAATCCGCTTTTCACACGATGTTTTAAAATGGCTTCCAAAAGAAAATTCCTCCCGCATTGCAACGGAAAAAATCGACAAAGAGCTTCGCGGTTCCGTCAGTCTGGAGATTATTATAGATACAGGAAAAGAAAATGGCCTGTACGATCCGGATATTTTAAACAGAATGGAAGAGACAGTCGCATATCTTGAAACACTTGAGGCAGGGAAGGTATTTGCCGGAAAAGCCTGGTCCCTTACTGCAATTCTGAAAGAAACAAATCGCGCCTTGCATGAAAATCGGCAGGAATTCTACGCCATTCCCCAAAACAAAAATCTGATTGCCCAGGAACTGCTCCTTTTTGAAAACAGCGGATCAGACGATATGGAAGACTTTACAGACAACCGGCTTTCAAAGGCGCGCCTGATGGTCAAAGTACCTTTCGTAGACGCTGTTGCCTATACTGAATTTCTTGAAAAGGTAAACGATCATCTTCAAAAAATGTACCCGGATGTAAGAATCACCGTAACCGGCATGACGGCTCTCCTTTTCAGGACAGTAACCAACGCGATTGCCGGCATGAGTAAAAGCTACATATACGCTCTGATCGTTATTACTATCCTGATGATCATCCTCATCGGGCGTGTGCGAATCGGCCTTCTCAGCATGGTGCCCAATCTCGCGCCGATTATTGTTACCCTCGGTATTATGGGCTGGCTTAAGATACCGATGGACCTTTTTACCATGCTGGTGGGTAACATTGCCATCGGCCTCGCAGTGGATGATACGATTCATTTCATGCACAATTTCAGAAGGTACTTTGAAGAGTCCGGAGATGCAAAATTTGCTGTCATGGAAACCCTGCATACTACCGGCAAGGCAATGCTGGTGACATCCTGTGTGCTCTCTGTCGGGTTTTTTATCTTCATGTTTGCTACTATGAATAATCTTATTCATTTCGGTTTTCTGACCGGCCTGGCAATTGTTCTGGCGCTGCTTGCGGACTATTTTATTGCGCCTGCTCTTATGGTGGTGGTGAACAGGCCGAAGAGGTAAGGAGACAGGAGACAGGGATCAAGAAGTGAGGAGCGAATCAGCTCGAAACTTGAAACCGTGAATTATCGTCAATAATAAGGAGGGATATAATGAAGTCTACACAGAAAAGGACCCTTACGCTGGTTTTTATTGCTTTTTTGATCCTGCTCTTTGCCACTCCCTGCGCCTCTGCTGATGATCCCGAAGCGCGGGCAATCATGGAAAAGGTGGACGCGAGGGATGACGGAGACAACCAGATCTCCGATATGGAAATGATCCTGATCGATAAAAAAGGGAAGGAAAGAATCCGCAGAATCCACACATTCAGTAAAGACAAAGGCGAAGATACACTGAAACTGATGTTCTTTCAGCATCCGGCAGATGTCAAGGACACGGCCTTTCTTACATATGACTATGACGACCCCGATAAGGACGACGACCAGTGGCTGTATCTGCCTGCACTTCGAAAGACCAAGCGCATAGCGTCAACCGATAAAAGCGTCAGTTTTATGGGTTCCGATTTTACATATTCGGATATGACCTCCCGCAATCTTGAAGACTATGATTATTCTTTTTATGAAAAAGGGAAAGAAAAAGAAGTGAATGGCGTAAAAACATGGGTGATCTGGTCGGTCC
>JAFDAS010000087.1 GCA_019313695.1 Deltaproteobacteria bacterium | reverse complement strand
ACAAAAAAAGGAAGAATACATACAATCGGCTAAAATACTATCGGAAGGAGTCGAATATTTCCCGGAAAGCGAGCAGCTTAATATTTGCATGGGAATTAGTTATATGAACTTAAGAGAATATAACAAAGCACTTCCCTATTTTCTGAAATTTAAAAACTCTAAAGAAGCAAATTACTATATTACAGCCTGTAATGAGGCTCTTGGCACCTAAAACCTGCATAAACAATATTGTACACAGTCATTCCTGCGAAGGCAGGAATCCATGCCTTTACTTTTATTTTTCTGGATTCCCACTTTCGTGGGAATGACATAATCAGTATCGTTATTTAAGTTGAACTGCTCTAATATGACATAAGAATACCGTTATGTCAGATACTATGGTGCTAATTTAAATAATGAGGACGTTATAGTTTAAAGAGGGGGGCTAAGGGACTAACCTATTACAATTTCTAACACCTGAAAATTTTTCTCTTCTCAATTCTTCGGAGGCTGCCCGTGAGAACGGCCAGACGCATTGAATATATGAAACCTATATCATAACATTTTCTGGGGCGCTTGGATTAGCGGTGTGAATAGAGCGCCAGCCCTGCGCGTAGGTTGTGAATACGCATGTTGACACGGAAAGGCTCATATGGGTTATGCCAACTTTTATCCTTTGGGATATCAATCACAATCCACAGAGCCATATACTTTAACAAGCGGTATATTCTTTATAAGCCTTGCTCTTTCTTTTTTCCACGCAGCACCCTCTAATTTTTTCGGATTTAATAGATCGCCGTGAGTAGGCCCCTTGTCCATAAATGCACCATAAGCGGGAGAGACTGGTTCCCAAAGTTTAATGGTTATCGCGATCAGGCATATAGCTATTACAGAAAGAATAAGTTTTGTGTAGTTATCCATCCATCCTTCCTCCTTTAAAATACTTAATTCTGTCTTTGTCGCCAATTATTTGGCTTAGAATATTGATTTCTGTCCCAGGCATCGTATATTCTATCATTGTCATCTTTTCTGCTGGATAAAAAGATTACACCCCAAACAGGGAAACTTCATCTGGCCCTAAGTCTGGATTTTCTGCCCATTCACGTACGAAAGCCTCAAAAGCGAGAGGTGCAAATTCATTTTTACCTGATAAAAACCCAGCTATTTTTTTGCCACCTTCAATATTTGCTTTTAGGGCGAATTCGCTTTTTATCTGCTGCGTGTAGAAATTCTTGAATATCGGTATCGCAAAATCTTTTGGGAAACCTATAATATCTAAAAGTTCTACAGCGAGTTTCGCAAAATCTTTATCATCAATATTATGGGATTGGCACACATTATCTATAGAACCCAGGAAAAACAAAATGGCTCCCACCATTGGTCTTGGTTTTTTTATTAAATTTTCGTCTACCCCGAGCATACAGGCTTTGTGCCATAATAGTATTTGCTTGCTAACGGCTTCGATTTTTTTATTTTTATCCGATTTAAATAAATTAAACATAATAATCTGTTATTTTACCTCACTATTATATGGGTTTCTTGTTCTTATTGTGCGTATCGGCAGAAAAAGCGACAATTACGAAATAACCATGTGTTTGCCAATAGCACAGTTTTAAATGGCATTAATTTTTTTGCCCTTATGCAGTTAAATGCGAAAAGCTGAGGGGCGCGAAAGTTCGAGCGTACCTCTCAAGCGTCATGTTAGGCGCGAGCCTGCGCCGATTAGTTATCAATGGTCAGTGATATCAAATCCCAACATACCTGTGAACGGTTCTGAAACTGTTATCACATTTGGATAATGAACTTTAGCAGCTTGATGGAGTTCATTGACCAATGCCTCGATATCCTTTTCTGCTCGGTCTCTTTTTTTTGCAGAGACCTTTGTTGAAAGCCAAGACCTATAGTTTGGTGGGAATTTTCCCTCAATAAATTTTACATTTCTCTTTCCACTTTCCGTTCGAGGATGAACTGCTTTGTCTCGAAGTTGCTGTAGCTCTTTTGCGGTTTGAAATGGCCCTTTCGATTGCTCAGGAGCCTGTAAAACAAGAATTTTCGATAAAAAAAGATATTTGCCAAGAGTCCCTTGATATGGAGGTCTATTGAAAAACTCCTTTTCCTTATCCCAGATCTCAGGCGCGACTAAATGGCCCAACCAATTAAGGTAGCCTTCAAATGCAAAGTACATCATCAACATCGCAGAAAGTGAGTAGAATAATGCATCATCTTCTGATGTACGAGACAAGGCCAGATTCTTATGGGCAGTGATCCAAAGAATCCGATGATTATAAATTTCGTATTTTTGTTCCCGTTTTTTCTTCATGATATTACGCCGCCGCTCTTCAGTGGCGCGGCTTTTTCCACTGCAAGAGCATGGTTAGGAGGTTCACCATTAAATGGTTAAATATGGTTCGAGTAATTCGTCAATTTCTTTTTCCTGTTGAGCAAACCATTCAACCAAAGCATCAATATTATCTTCTGCAGTATCATAAGTCGAGTCGAGCGGGCGAGGATTAGGGCCGGCTAAACGGTCGACCAGTCTCTGCATCTTCCATACGTTTATTATTATTTCCTTAATCCTACTTTCTAAATTGGGTATGCTAAGTGGACCTTCAGCATCGACAGATTTCTCAAAACTGTGTAGCTCACGAATTAAGTCATTTGAGCCTTTCACCATGCCCTGACAATGCATGGTCCAATAAGTAGAACAAAAATGCAAAAAGCTTTTGACTTCATTACGGACTTTCAAGCGGGCAGGACGCATCACAACTTTGTTCTGATTTCCCTTTTTCGACGGGCAGCCGCCAGCAACCCAGGCTTCATGGTTAGCTCTCCACTGTTTGAGGAATTCCACTGGAAAGATTGACTCGTCTTTGTCGATTTTTTTGGCACAAGAAACACAGAGCCAAATACCATTGGAAGGGTGAGACCTCTCTTGATCAGTCATGTTTGGGTCGTAGCGTGCAGACGTGGGCCGTGCGCCATTAATGTGCGCAGCTTCGCCTAAAATGACTGCCCGAGCAGGGTTGCTATGTGGTGCACTGGTTGGATTATGACAATCTGGGTTTGAGCATATCTGCGCTGCACGTTTCGCGAGCGCGTCTACGACCTTCTTGGTGAAATCCGGACCAATGCTCATAGTTTTAGCCCTCGTATTCAGAAACCTAACGAGCTGCGAATCACCTGGACAAAAAACACCAGCCTTTTGGATCAGAGTTAATCCGCATGTTATGATGTGGTATACTTTATCTCTAAGTTTTTATCATCTTGAACATTAGATAATATCGAAATTAAGCCATGTAAACTATGCAATACTCAAAAGGAATTGCTTAAGATCCTCCGTCATTGAGTCATAAAAGATTTTAAGGTTTTTGCAGCAGATTGGGATCATCACTCGGTCAAAACTTTCGATTTCTATTTCAAGAATCTTTTCCTCAATAATTCCAGAAATCATTACGGGGAAATTATCAAAATCATGAATTTCGGGCAGAGTATTGTTATTGGTGCGACTAACTAATTGTAAAAGATAAAATTTAATTCTTTCCGGTTTTTTTCTAATAAGGTCGCCATATAAATCTAATCTATTTTGTAAGATCAAATGGCAGTTTTTCATTTTCAGAGCATCCTCAAAGATTTCTAAGAACTTTTTGATAAGGTATTTGTAGACAACACCTTCACGATATTTGTCTTTGTCATTTTGAATGTGCCACATGTCTATTCGGAAATAAAGATAGCAACCGACTTCAAAAAGAGAAGCATCTCCCGAATAAGCTGATAATATCTTTTTACTTTCTTCATTGAGAAAACCACCTTTTTCCTCAAAAAGATCAGGAGAACTACAAAAGTTACTCAGTCCATAAATAATCGAATTGGATAAAGTTATTATAATTGACTGATTTTTTGAATCTTGTTGGCTTTGCATTTCAGCCCAAGCTCTAACGTTGGAAACCACCTTGCTCTTTTTTTTCTTAAATATATCGAACATTATTTTTTTCTCAATTTAGCCCTGCCGATGTACAAATGAAATTACAGTTCTTTTAGTTTGTCTTTTTTCTTCTTAGAACCCCTTGAAATCAAATAGTATATTCCATACACAATTAACCCGATTAACCCTGCCAGGATACCTTTTGCGCCAACCTCAAGAAGTCTATCTATCATAGTTAGTCCTAATCATTAATATTTAGTGGGATTATCGCTTTAGCTGGTCTATTAAGTTTTGTTTTATAACCTTCAACCAATATTTTACAAAGCTTAATTGCATCTTTCATTGGAATTCCAATAAATATAATTCTGTCTTCTTTAGATGATAAATATGGAAAAATTATAGGCTTATTTTGATATATCCCCCTATATGAAGGAGGGATAGATTCTGAAACTAGTGAAAAATCTTTTATACAATTAGGGCAAGTAGTCTTGACCCCGCTCCAAAAGTTTTCATTTAATATTTCACAAAACCGCTCGCTATCTGATCTTTGAAAAACAATTCGTATTAATCCTGAACTTGGCTCAGTAACTTGCAATATCCCAAAATAGTCATTAGCGTAAGTCGCAGTAGACGATATTATTATTACTAAAAATGGAATTACGATACAGCTACTTTTTCGGAGGGTTTTGATTTCCATACTATCCTCTCTTACGATTTAAATTATTGGCTCAGATCATTTAATATGCATGCGAATCCGGCGCCGTTTTACGACTGATATATTAAAGTAAAAAAAATATCACGCCTTTTAAAAGCAAGCAACAAAAAGAGAAAGCACGATAAAGAAAAGGCGGTCGGGTGAAGCGTCAGGTGGAAAGACTCATATGTGTTAGGCCTTACCTTGTTTATTTCTGGTCTGGTACGTCAATCTCGATACTCATCTTTGGCAACGAATACAGTTTTGAATGACGCGTTGGTACGTTGACACCCAGCATGCCTAACTGGTCCCGGTAGACCTGGACTCTGTATTCGGGAATCCTTGGGTCAAACACTACCTCCTGAATAAGTTGGAATGGATCCACCGAAACAGCACACTGCGGCTCATACTGTGGCACCGTTTGTAGGGGATCTCGGAGAAGGAGACGCACCTCGCTCTCGTGTTTGAATTCCATTCTTTTAACAAGAAGCCAATCGGCAGCGGACCTACCGTCGGCACTCAATATCACCCTCGTGGCATTTTGAGAATCCTGGATGAATTCTATAATCTCTTGGGCGGTCATATATTTGACCTTGCCAAGAAATACGCTCGTTGAAGGCGCCCTGTCCGGTGCAAGACAGACGGAGTTAAAAAGCCTTGAAACTGTTGTGGATATGCGGACACCGTTGGAATTCGGCGAGTAGATCCGCCAAGTCGCATCTGTTTCTTCAGGGTTATCAGACCAACACTGTCCGAAAAATATATCCAGAACACCACGTATGTTTATCTCTTCACCGTTCGACTTAAGAAAGACCTTTACTTTGAGTAGGAGATTTTCAAAGGGATCGCCCCATTTGCTAGGACGTGTCAAAACCAACTTGCGGCGTTTGAAGAGATCCATAAGAAAATTGAAATCGAGAACCCGGAAGATTGGTGCATCTTCGTATGGGAGATCGATAATCGCGTTGTAAGCACTCCTATCAGCTTTATCCATGTTCTATTTCATGTCCGACCGAACGGCGGGCATTACTTGGACAATAAGCCGTAGGTTTTTGGGTCAGGCACATGCCCAGGTTAGCTGATGATTACATCGCTACACTCGCCCTGGTTTTTCTTATAGGTTTATCTTATTTCATGTTTTATGATCTTTGTCTGTCTTTATATCTGGCTTAAGCTTCCCCAAGAGACGCTTGAGCATACTGGATTTATTGCACTTTCCATATAGGTAATTTTTAGTCTCTTGTATGTTGTAAGGGCCTGGAAGAATCATAGCAACAAAAGCCATAACTGAAGAAACAAAATAAGTTATTGAGGCTATACGATTTATTGTTCGAGAAGTATTATTTTGTTCTTCGATATAGTCGTTCCATTGTTTAATATAATTTTTAAAATTTTGCCTTGTTTCAATTGAAGATGGACTATACCAGTCAAAATCAACACCTCCGGAATCAACGGTTTCCCACTGAAAACGCGGGAAATAATGTTTTGATTGAAAATAATGATATACGCTAAAGCAAGCGAAAAGGAATGTAAATATGAGCCATATTAAAGGTATTATTTTCATTTCATTTACTCAACTAGTTATTATATTTTCTGACTATTCACACAGATTTCATGATTATTGACCAAAAATTAGTAAAAAAGCAGTTTTTCTAAAGGCTATCTCACCAACTTCATCGAAGAGCTCACCAGCGGCGGTAAAAGGGCTAAAACCTTACGAAAAGACTCATATGTGTGTGTTATGTTTTTGATCACACGAATGCTTCAAGCCCCTTTCGTTCTATTATATCTAATAACTTCCTTGATGCACCAGTTGGTCGTTTATGACCTTGCTCCCATTTTTGTACAGTAGATGGGCTAATATT
Source organism: Deltaproteobacteria bacterium (assembly GCA_019313695.1). Classification (GTDB taxonomy): domain Bacteria; phylum Desulfobacterota; class Syntrophia; order Syntrophales; family UBA2210; genus UBA2210. Next base: position 745 of record JAFDAS010000087.1, on the reverse strand, counting down.
AAAGATAGATGCTAGTGCTGCCTGACTCAATTTTAATTTTTTCCGAATTGAAATAATTTTTTCCGGTGTATATTCTTTTACTTCAGGCAAGCACAAGCTCTGTATGTTTTTCATCGTAATTTCATCAATTATACCACTATTATTTAAGTCATTAACAGTGTTGACTATGGATTTTGAAATTGTATTCCTCATGATTTAACCTCGATAAAATTCCCCTTTTTTATTGCTATTTTTAATTTCTCATTTGAAAGCGACAACAAAAGCTTTGCCAATTCCTTGAAGGCATGAACAAAAAATGCCATTTTGCAAAATGCTTGGTCATTAATTTTTTCATATTTTTATATATAACACTAAGTGATATAGTTTTCAATGTAATAATTTTATTTTTTCGAAATTGAAGAACTCTGTAGCAAGCTGATTTTAAGTGGTGTGAAAAATGGTGGGACTATGGGTGAAAAAGATTATTTTGAGTACTCTCTGTGACGTTCTGTGATGTTTTTCAAAAAACAAAAAAGGCTTGCAAGTTATTTAAATCACTCACAAACCCTTTATTTTAAATGGAGGCGGCAACCAGATTCGAACTGGTGAATAGCGGTTTTGCAGACCGCTGCCTTACCACTTGGCTATGCCGCCAAAAAAATGGAGCGGGAAACGGGATTTGAACCCGCGACTTCGACCTTGGCAAGGTCGCACTCTACCACTGAGTTACTCCCGCTCAAAGAGACCTATGCAAAACGCCCCCTTT
>JAFDAS010000009.1 GCA_019313695.1 Deltaproteobacteria bacterium | reverse complement strand
ATGAAGAAAAAGATCGAGTTGAGGCAGATTAGCAAAATAACCGCCGGGAATCCATCAATCCGGAAGGTCAAGGGAAATCTCCGTTTTCCCCTTGACAAAACTTATCATGGATGTTCCCCAGCTTGTCCAGAACAAAAGTGATATCGGATGAGTTCTGGATGATCGCCTTGAAATACTCCTCCCTCTCCAGCCGTGCCTCAGAAATTCCCTTACGTTCTGATTTCGATTGCTCCAGTTCCTTGATTTTCTGTTTTAAGGCGGATATTTCTTTGTTCAGTTCCGGATTTGTCCTGGATGGATCTTCCATCTGATGCCCCCTGTAACGACAAACAGTGTCGGCTTCTAAGTAAATCGGGAAAAGAAAAGGGGTCAAGTCTGCTCTTGACTCTTGTTGCTGGTTGCCTATTATAATCTACGATGAAAAAGTAAATTCAAGTGCTATTTGTTTCAGGAAGCTATCAATCAAATCCTCAAAAATCAATTTTTTAAACTTGAAGGCTTCGTAAAAAGTCTGTCATTCCCGCGTAGGCGGGAATCCAGAAGCGCATAACTACTTAATCCCGACTCGTCGGGACTGGACTCCCGTTCCCCGATCGGGGTCGAGGACAAGCTTCACGGGAATGACAAAATTGTGTATATTTCGATTTTTTACGAGTTCATCAAACTCATCTGATTGTAATGTGAGGTGAGCCTTTAGCTTTCAACGCTTACCATTCAGGCTCACATAGCTGCCTGCATGTACAGGTAATTGTTTTCACCGGACACTTCCTTCATTGCCAGGTACTCGTCAAAGTCTGTCATCACGTCGACGATGCCGTCCGGAGTGATTTCGACAATCCTGTTTGCCACGGTGGATACAAACTGATGGTCAGGAGGTAAAAAGCGCTACCTCCGGAAAGGCCGTCAGAGCGTTATTCAAAGAGGTGATTGTCTCAAGGTCGAGATGATTGGTTGGCTCATCAAGAATGAGGGCGTTGGCGCCGGAGAGCATCATCCTGGAGAGCATGCAGCGCACCCGTTCGCCACCCGAGAGGACAGAGGTCTTTTTCAGCGCCTCTTCTCCGGAAAAAAGCATCTTGCCCAGGAATCCACGGATAAAACTCTCATCCTCCCTGGGAGGTGCAAACTGGCGCAGCCAGCCGATAAGATCAAGCTCCTCATTATTGAAATACTCATTATTCTCTTTCGGGAAATAAGCGTTGGTGATGGTCACCCCCCAGCGGAAGCTTCCTTTATCCGGTTCAAGCTCCCCGGCCAGGATCTGGAACAGGGTGGTTTTTATAAGGCTGTTATCCCCGACGAAGGCGATCTTGTCGCCCTTGTTGACGGTGAGGGTGAGATCCTCGAACATGGAAACCCCGTCGATCTTTTTGGAAAGACCGTTGATCTCCAGAACGATGTCACCACAGGGCCGTTCCGGTTTGAAGACGATGTAGGGATATTTTCTGGAGGAAATCGGCATGTTCTCGATGGTGAGCTTCTCAAGCAGCTTCTTCCGTGAGGTGGCCTGTTTGGCCTTGGAGGCGTTTGAGCTGAAGCGCCGGATGAATTCCTTGAGCTCCTCCGCCTTGGCCCTGGCCTTCTTCCCCTCGGCTTCCTTCTGGTGGAAATGGAGCTGGCTGGCCTGATACCAGAAGTCATAATTACCGGCATAGACCTGGATTTTGCCATAATCGATATCCGCCACATGGGTGCAGACCTGGTTCAGGAAATGGCGGTCATGGGAGACGATAATCACCGTGTTCTGGAAGCGGGAGAGAAATTCCTCCAGCCAGGTGATGGTCTTCAGGTCCAGCTGGTTGGAAGGCTCGTCCAGAAGCAGGATATCCGGGTTGCCGAACAGGGCCTGGGCCAGCAGCACCCGCACCTTATCGCTGCCGTCAAGTTCCTTCATTTTTTTCTGACGCATTTCTTCCGGGATGCCGAGGCCGTTTAAAAGCACCGCGGCCTCTGCTTCGGCCTCATAGCCGTTCATTTCACCGAACTTCGCTTCCAACTCTCCGGAACGGATGCCATCTTCCTCGGTAAAATCAGTCTTGGAATAGAGGGCCTCACGCTCGGTCATCACCTTGTAGAGCTTCTTATGACCTATGATCACGGTGTTGAAAACGGTGTGCTCGTCAAAGGCGAACTGGTCCTGGCTGAGCACAGCGATGCGCTCTCCCCGCCCCTTGGTAATCTCGCCCCGATCAGGCTCAAGCTGACCTGCCAGGATCTTCAGAAAGGTGGATTTTCCGGAGCCGTTCGCCCCGATCAGACCGTAGCAGTTGCCAGGGGTGAACTTGATGTTGACGTCTTTGAAGATGACTCTCTTGCCATAGGAGAGAGCAATATTGGATGCAGTTATCATGGTTGTGTCCTTATAACAAAAGCCACGAGGAGGCTCCCCGTGGCATAGAGTGTTTTCGGTTAGAGAAAGTCCCGGCAAGCCGGGATTAATCTTCCTGAAGGGAGGGGTTCTCCTCTTCCCCGGCAGGATTTTGCTGTTTCTCCAGCTTGCGCTGTCTTTTTTCCTCTTTTTTCTTTTTCTTTGCCAGTTCTTTCTGGCGCTTTTGAAATGAATAGTTTGGTCTGCCCAAAGCTCTGTCCTTATTAATGCTTCATGTTGGGCGCAAAAGAGACTCTGCGCTAAAAAAAGAACCCGCGAAATGCGGGATCACTGTAATGGCCGATGTCAACTCTTACTACGGGACAACATTTCTCTGCTTACTGAAATGTTGATGCGTATATACACTATTGTGCAGATTTTGCAATGAAATAAAAAGGGGGCCGAATTGACAAAATTGAAGCTCCCTCCCTATTTTCCCAGGAGTGCGATCCCGTTTTCTCTGAACACCTTCTTGTAAAAATCGTGCGACAGGTTGAAATCCAGCAGGCAGTCGATCTCTTCTTCTCTGGGGTAGATAAGATTGGGAAAATCCGATCCGTAGATAATCCTGTCCTTATGGATCTCAAGGACCTCTTTTTTCTGATTGAACATAAAACCTGACTGTGGAAGGAATGCCCAGGTTGTGTCGAGGCAGATATTTGGAAAGTGATCCAGGAGACTGATAAATTTCCCGTATTCTAATCCACCCATGTGCGCCACATTTGCGGGCAGATCGGGGTATCTTTCGAGAAGCTTTATGAAATTATCTATACCGACGAAACTGTTTCCTATGGGGCCGGTTCCGACGTGCAACAGGAGCCTTTTTCCTTTTTCAATGATCATTTCGTAGAGGGGAAAGAGCCTTTCATCATGCGGATAGAACCTCTGGACAAGAAGTTGGAGTTTGAAACCGAGCATCCTTGGATGATCCAGGAGGTCTTTCGCCATGTCGAAGGCGTCATCATCGTCGGGATGATATGCCGCGAAACAGTAAAGTTCGGGATACTCTTCCAGTATCTTCAGGTTCCATTCGTTGAGACCCTTTGCTATTCCTTTTTTGTGGGCGTAATTTGAATAGACGATGTATTCCACATCTTTTTCATGCAGATAATTTATACATTCTCTATAATGAAGTTCATGGAGGATGCTCCTGCCGTATGCTGTTGAGAAGTATTTCCAGATTGCGTTGAACAGTTTATCAGGAAAGAGATGGACATGAAAATCTACTATCTTTTCGGGAAGCCCTCGCACCGCGCCCTCCTTTTGCCACAGTCATCGAAATACCGGGAGAGATTTACCACAAAGGTATCGTGAATACAAAATTAAATCATTTCCCAATAATCTATTGACAATAGATCTGTCTTGCAATAAAAGGGCGCTCCATGCAGGCGGGTTGTTTTTATGCGTGACAGATAAATGAAGCAAATTAAAGAAAGGACCTATTCTTGACGGGAACACTGGTTAACACAGGAGCTATTATTGCGGGAGGATTGATAGGGATATCCGCGGGGAGATATCTCCCCGAAAAAATCAAGACGATCATGGTGCAGGCGCTCGGGCTTTCAGTTGTGCTTGTCGGTCTTAAAATGGCCCTTTCCGTCACGGATCTTATCGTGACCATTGGCTGTATGCTGGTCGGCGCGATAACCGGTGAATTGATCAGGATCGAGTATTGGATTGAACGCCTTGGGGGATGGATCAAAATCCGTTTCAGATCGAATTCTTCTACATTCGCGGAAGGTTTTATGTCCGCTTCCGTTCTCTACCTCACGGGCGCGATGATGATAGTCGGCTCCATACAGGATGGCACTATTGGCGATTCGACAACGCTCTATGTGAAGTCTCTCATTGACGGTGTAATAGCGATACCCCTTGCGTCATACAGTCACCGGTGGATTGCTTATCGTAGGGATAGGCATGAACCTTTTGAAAATAACAAAAATACGTATAGGAAATTTTCTGCCCGCAATTTTTTATGCCATCGCGTGGGCTGTGTTTGTTTAAGAGGAAAAAGCTATGGAGATAGGTTTAATCGGTCTGCCGAATTCCGGCAAGACGACGATTTTTAACGCGCTGACAGGGCGCGTGGCGGAGGTAACAACATACGCGGACGCAAAATCCAAGCCGAATGTTGCCGTCGTGAATGTGATCGATGAGCGGATAACGCGTCTCTCCGATATGTATAAACCGGAAAAAACAGCCTACGCGACAATGCAATTTGTGGATTTCGCGGGACTTGCGCGTGATTCGGCGGGAAAGGTATCGTTTCCGGACGCCTCAGTGGGGATGATGAGAAATACAGATACACTCGCGCTGGTTGTAAGAAATTTTACGGATGTTCTGGGGGATGCCCCGGTTCCGCCGAGCGATATTGAACAGGTTGAGACGGAACTGCTGATCTCTGATCTGATAATTTGCGAACGACGGCTGGAGAAGATCGCCCTGGCTCATAAGCGGGGGCAGAAAACGCCCGTGTCTCAGCTGGAAGAGAATGTCCTGCGAAAGATTCTGCAATGCCTGAATGACGACGGACGAGTCATTGAGATGGAACTTGACAGGGATGAAGAAAAGATAATTCGCGGATTCCAGTTTTTGACGGGAAAACCGCTTTTGGTTATACTCAACTCGAGCGAAGATACATTTGGAAAAAACCGGGAACTGCTGGAAGAGATTGGGAAAAGATATAAAGTGGTTGAATTTGCCGGAAACTTTGAAATGGAGCTGTCCGGCCTGGATGATGAAGAGAAACAGCTTTTCATGGAAGATATGGAGATAGAAGAATCGGCCAGAGATCGCCTGACGCGGGCGGCATACGAAATCTCCAATTCCATCAGCTTCTTTACCGTGGGAACGGATGAAGTGCGGGCATGGAATATACATGAAGGCCAGTCCGCGGTGGAAGCCGCAGGGGTCATTCATTCGGATCTTTCCCGGGGGTTTATTCGCTCGGAGTGCTTTTCATATAGCGACCTGATTGAATGTGGCTCTGAAAAAGGGGTCCATGACAAGGGACGTTTTCGTCTGGAGGGAAAAGACTACATAGTCAAGGATGGGGATATACTTGCCATACGGTTTAGTGTATGATCTTCCCAACTCGGGACTCCGGGAGAAAGGAAGTCCCCCCTTCGATTTCAGACGGTTACATGGATGCCGGGTACAGTAATGAACGCATGCTTCCGAACAGCATGGCTGACGCTTCTCGTCGCCCTTTCTCTCATCAATCCGGGACTCCTGCCTGTAAATTCTGACGGCTGTTCCCACGCCTCGGAACCCGTCCTTCCGGTAAACATATCCACGAAACTCAATTCTTCGAATGATACGGTACCGGTGTATGCCGTTCAGGCATCCGCGTGCCGCGACGAAAAAAACGCGCGGGACATAGTGGGAAGACTGAAGGGTAGGGGATACACTCCGGATATCTATTCATGGCAAGACCCCTCGGGCAGGCTGTGGCATTCGGTTTTTCTCGGTGTGTACAAAGATGCTGCTGAAGCCGGACGTGTGGCGCTCCGGTACCGGGAGGCGGAGGAAAAGCCCGTTTTTGTCAAGACCCTGGACCGGTACACCCTGACGCCCCCTCCTCTTGAACCTGTGGCCCATCGACCTGTCGAAGCGGCTGTCTCCATCGAGAAAAAGGGTCCGCCGGAAGGCCCTCAGGTTGTTCGTGATGAAGAGACGGAGACAGAGGAAGAGGAGGAGTTTGATCCGGAGTTTACCTACAGCGGGTTCATAGAGTTCGAGACATTTGTCAATACCGGGACGGGCCAGAGTTTCAGGGACAAGAACAAGAAAAACGAGATCAGGAACCGCCTCCGGATGAGGTATGGGACGGAGAACCTTTTCCTCTTCTCCGCCTCGAATATCTACCTGTTTCAGACATACTTGAACAAAAGAGCGGATGATCACTACCTGTACGCTAAAGATCAGAAGGTATCGAGAAACCTGAGACTTTCCTCACGGGAGGCCGAACTGTCCTTTAACGAGCTGTATCTGAACTACGGCAGGGGAAATTTCAGGCTGCGCGCGGGGAATCAGATATACGGCTGGGGGACGGCCGATGCCTTCAATCCGACGTCATACTTCAATCCGTCCGACATGCGGGAGATTCTTTTCAGGGACGACGACGAAAACAAGGCCGGGGTCCCCTCCCTGTCCGGGATGTTTTTCCTGGGCGACTATACGCTGGAGGCCGTCTTCGTGCCGGTCCATATCCCTCCGATTATGGCCCCCGAGGGGAACTTCTGGGCGCTTTCGGTCAACAGCTTTCTCCTGCCGGTTATCTTCGATGAGCCGGAGCAGCTCGGCGGCGATATCGACAATGTCGGATACGGCGCCCGGCTGTCGACCAGCAGGGGAGGAGTCGATATGTCCGTGAGCGGATATCGCGGCCCGGATAAAGACCAGCTCTTCCTTCCGGACAAGATCATCTTCCAGGGCGCAATCCCCGTCGCGGTTCATCTCAGTTCGCAGGCCTCCATTGTCAGCATGTTCGGCTTCGACATCTCCGCGGCGTTGGGCGATTTTGTCGTACAGTTCGAGGCCGCCTATTCACCCGACAAGGCAGGGATCGTCGAGCAGAGTGTCACCAGTCTTCCGGGCTTGACCCTGCCGTTCGAGATCGACAGGTCACACTACCTGTCCTACGCCACCGGGTTCAACTACTTCATCCCCCTGAGCAGGCTGATAGAGGGTCACACGGGTGATACTGTTTTTACCTTCGAGTGGTTCCAGTCACGGTATCTGGAGGGAGGTGTCTATTCTCCGTCCATCACCGATATTGTCAGCTGCAAGCTTGAAGACAGCTATTTCGACGGTCGCGTCAAGACGACGATCAAGGGCATCTTTGACACGCAACACGGGGGGAAGATATTCTGGCCGGAGATAGGGTATGATTTTCAGAACGGGTTCCTTATCGAAGTGGGGTATGCCGTCATCCGGGGTGACAGGGGATCGTCCTGGGAGAGCGACTCGATCTTCTATTACTTCAAGGACAACGACATAGTGATGGGGAAGATTCGCTATGAATATTAATCAAGAAATGGGGTCAAGAAATCAAGAAATGGGGTCAGACTCGAATTAAATTCGTTTTTTACCGCGCGGGTTTCTCGCGGGTCTTTTTATCGCAGCGCCTCTTTATTGAAGGTCGAATTTCTCAGATTTCTGTTGAATTCCAGTTTTAAGATCTTCAGTTCCGTTTTCCCCTTTTTGTCCGCCCGGGTCATGGTGGTGCTGAAGGGTGTCAGGATGCCCTTGACTGCTCGTATGTCGTAATTTTCGAGATATTTATGGAAATTGCCTTTTCTGTAGAAGTCAATTCTTACAATAAAATAGTCCGATTTGCGGACATACAGGATCAGCTTGCTGTAGACCTTCTCACCGACTTCCTTGACCGCTTCTACCGCATAGCAGTAGGAATCGACCGCCTTTTCCTCTCCCAGCAGCTTGTACGCGTAATCATCAATATTCCGCGAGCCGATATCCTCATAGTAGAAATGTGAGTTGACAAAGGGCTTCCCCTTGTCGGAGGAGGCGATTCTCTTTATCTTTCCCGACGACAGCCTCAGCCACTGGTCATCGTTTTTTCCCTCGTGCGCGTGAGTCAACAGCTTTATCCGCGTCGGCCGGGTGAAGGATATCAGGAGCTTGTCCTCATTATTCCGGAACTTCTTTGATCTGCTCTCGAACTGCTTTTCAATGACCCTTTCGCCCTTGTGTATCTGCATCAGCACATCACTCACGGCGGTTTTTGCCTCAGGGAGGGCGTCGTTCTTCTCCATGATCTCCCTCCCCGTGAGCGCGAAGAGGGGGTTGGAGAGGAGCAATACGAAAAGAATTGTGAGAAGAAGTCTTAGTTTCATCGGCAGCCCCCTTTTCTTAATTGTGTCGGTCGGTGTGTTTTTCGGAGTCATTCTGTTCCATTCCGAAAAATTTGTCAATGCTCAGGTGTCCGGTCGTCCGAGAATCGGATTCCGGACTTTCGAGATTGATGCCGGTGGCCTTGATGACGGAGGGGAGCACCAGGAGAGCCCCTATCGTCGTGTTGATCATGGTGGTGGCGGTCAGGATTCCGAACAGGGCTATCGGCAGAAAATTGGACGTCATGAGTACCGAGAATCCGAACACCAGCGCGAGCGACGTAAAGAGTATCGCCTTTCCGGAGACGGCGAGGGTACGCCGTATCGTTTCATCAACGCTCAATCCCCGCGCCCTGTTGTGCCGGAATGTATTGAGGAAGTGAATGGTGTCATCCACGCCGATCCCTATGGTAATGGCGGCGATAACGGAGGTTGCCATATCCAGGTTGATGTGCAGCCACCCCATGATGCCAAAATTGATTATGACGGCTACGCTCATGGGTATCAGGGCCAGGGGGCCCGCCTTTATCTGCCGGAACAGCAGGGCGACGATAAGGCCCACGACCAGGAGCGAGAGAAAGAGGCTCTGCATCTGTCCCGTGACGATATAGTGGACCAGCTTGACGTTCATCATGGGGAAGCCGCTGATGGCGTACGATGCACCTTCCGGCAGGGTTTTGCCCAGATGGGTCGCTATATCATCGGCAATCCTGCTTATTTCCGTTGTCCCCACATGGTAGTCTTCCTTTTCGCACAACCTGGCCAGCAGGTTGCAGGTCCTGAAGTCGATATCGACGAAGGGCTCGAACTCGTCGAATCTGCCATCCGAGTCTTCGTCATCCCCGGAGTATATCTCCAGGTAATCGATGATATCCCAAGGGTTTCCCGGAATCCTGTAGAAGGATATGTCGTCATTGTTCATGGCCATGTGCATGGTCTTGATAAAGTCCGAGAAGGATTCGGTCCTGCCGATATTGAGGTGGGGATTCGCGTCGGAGACCAGCCACTGTCTAAACTCTTCAATCATGACGAGAAATGCGGGGTTCTTGACACCGTCGACCTTTCCCGAGTCAATAACGATGTCATAACCCCATCCCCCGCCGAATTTGTCGCCGATGACCCGCGTGTCCAGTTTGACCCGGTCGTGTTCCCTGAAATAGTTCATAAACGAGGTTTCTATGTTGATCCGGGATATTCCCGCCACCGACACGGCGATGAGGATAGCGACGACGATCAACACCTTGTGGTAGTGAATAATGGCGCCCTTCGCCATCAGGGCGATGATCCGGTCAACTATCGTTTTTCCTACTTTATCCTCGCGGAACAGGACGGAAGGTCTCATCCTCGGCAGGAGCACGAGAGAAGCGGGGATCAGCGAGCAGGAGATAAAGACGGCGAACATGACCCCGATGGCGGAGGCAATACCCCACTCGCGGATGGCCGAGACCTGGCTGGTTGCCAGCGTCATGAAGGCGATGGAAGTGGTCAGTCCGGCCAGAAGCACGGTCAGTGATATGTGGGACATGGATTCGTAGAGTCCCACTCGCTTGTCCATTGTCATGATGGTATTGAAGTCGGCGTAATACTGATTGAGGATGTGGATGGCGTACGAACTCCCCACGGCGATCATCAAGGGCGGAATGGATACGCCGACCGGGGTGATCCGGTATCCGATGTAACCCATGAGACCCAGGATCCACAGCTCCGCCAGCCCGAGTGTGATGAAGGGCAGCAGCACCCCCCGGACCGATCTGAAATTGATATAGAAGACGATGACAACAACCAGGAGAACGAGGGGGATATTCTTGAACAGGTCCGCGTGCATATAATCGTTCATCCACATGTTCACGACGGGGACGCCCGAGGATGTGATGGTAAGATCGCCGCGGTAGCTGTCGATAACCTCTGTCATTTCGCGTATGGCCGGGTCCTGGTCGTCCAGATTTATAAACTTGATGACGACGCAGAAATCGGTTATCTCCCCGGTCTGAGCGTCTCTGCTGTAAAGCCCCTTTTCGAAGGAGGGGTTCCGTTCCAGCCGCTGTCTGAATGTGTCTATCTCCTGCTCCGACGAGGGAAGTACCCGCTTTCCGTTATCATCTTTTTCGAGAAGGCCGTATGTCTCGAGTGTGTCGTTTTCACCGGTTATGTCTTCCGACGTGAGGGGGGAGATGATCGTGTCTATGACCTCTTTTTTCTTGAAGTCCGTGGAGCGGATGATCTGTTCGCGCAGCTTTTTGAGACCGCGGACGCTTATCAGGTCGGTTTTGCCGGATGTTACTGTTTTTCTCGCCAGCAGCCTCTGGAAGGCCGGATCATCGTCGAATGGCGCCATCAGATCGCTGTAACGAACCTCTCCCCGTGACGCGATTGAATCGAATCTTTTCAGCCGGGAAGCCTCCCTCTCCTCGTCGAAGTCTTTATATTCTTCCAGGTCGGCAAGGAAAAGGTCGATTTTTCGGAGGGTTTCACTGCTCCACAGATCATCGCCGGACACGGCCATGATGGCAAACCGGCCGTTATCGCCGTAGATCTCCTTCAACTCGGTGTAATAGATATACTCAGGGTCATTTTTGGGCATGAAGGCTTCGACGGAATTGTCAAATTCCAGTCTGGTTATCCCGGGGACCAGCACCGCTGTCAGAATGACCAGCATAATCAGTATGGGTATCGGTTTTCGAAGGACAAAGTGGATATATCTGTTCATAGAGTAACCTGATGGTGACCTTTTAGTCTATTGCAGACACGAAAGAGATGAAGTATATATATACCATTACAATGTCAAACGATTTCTTCAACCAAATCAGGGGAACGGAAAATGAAGGTAAGCAGCGTAGCACAGATGAGGAAGCTGGACAGAACAGCCATAGAGGAATTCGGAATAGAAGAAAAGCTGTTGATGGAGAACGCGGGTCTTGCCACATGCAATGTTATTCAGAGTGAGTTTGGCATAAGGGGCAGGAAGTTCATTGTATTCTGCGGCGTGGGGAACAACGGCGGCGATGGGTTTGTCATCGCACGAAAACTGCATTCAAATGGCGGACAGGTCAGGGTGTGTATCATCGGCGATCAGGACCGGTTTACGGGTTGTGCGGGGATGAATCTTGATATTATCCGAAGACTTCCCCTGGAGATCAGAGAAGTTACCGATGCCGGTCCTGTGAGGGCGGTCATCGACGGCTGCGACGCGATCATAGACGCTATCTTCGGGACAGGTCTCACGCGGGACGTCGAGGGTCTGCACCGGGATGTAATAGAGATGATAAATGCCGCCGGGAAGCCGATCTTCAGCGTCGACATACCTTCAGGCATCAATGGCGACACGGGAACGGTCATGGGCGTGGCGGTGAAGGCGGATTATACCGTTACATTCGGTCTCCCCAAGGTGGGAAACATGCTCTTCCCGGGATATGGTCTGTGCGGAAAACTGTATGTAACACACATATCCTTTCCACCTCCGCACTACAACGATGATTCCATAAAGGTCGAAATAAATATTACGCCGGGGATTCCGCCGAGGAGCGCGGATGCCCATAAGGGAGACTTCGGTGATGTCCTCTTTATAGCGGGTGCCGCCGGTTATTTCGGAGCCCCTTATTTCGCGGCATTTTCATTCATGAAAGCGGGAGGGGGGTACGCGCGCCTTGCATCTCCGCGATCGATCACGCCTTTCATAGCAGGCAGGGGGAGTGAGATTGTTTTTGTCCCCCAGGAAGAGACGGTTTCCGGCAGTATTGCCTTCAAAAATAAAGATGCCCTGCTGGGACTTTCGGAGAAGGTGGATATGGTTGTCCTGGGTCCCGGCCTGTCGCTTGACGAAGAGGCGCAGACTCTCGCGAGGGAACTCGCGCGCGACGTCACGAAGCCCCTGCTGATAGATGGGGACGGGATTACAGCTCTGAGCGCGGATCTGCGGATCATAAGAGAGAGAAAGGCGCCTACCATCCTGACGCCCCATCTGGGTGAGATGTCCGGGATTACAGGTGTTGATGTGGAAGGGATACAGGCAGACAGGATAGGCATACTGCAAAACACCGCCCGTGACCTGAACGCGATCATCGTAATGAAGGGCGCCCATTCGCTTACAGGATACCCCGACGGGAGGGTGTTTATAAACCTCAGTGGAAATCCGGGGATGGCAACGGCCGGATCAGGCGATGTGCTCACCGGTACGATTGCGGCCATGTTTGGGTTGGGCCTGCCCCTTGAGGATGCCGTCAGGAAGGGTGTGTTTATGCATGGATTTTCCGGCGATCTCGCTGCCGAATATGAAGGCGAAGACGGCATAACTGCTCAGGATATTATGGATTATCTATCCCTCGCGGTGAAGATGGATCGTGAAAGACTGGACGAGGCCCTTTGCGAAAAGTATGAAGGAATGGTCGTACTATAAGGCCGGATGCTATCCGGGGATTTCGATGTTGAGGGCATACTGGAGTACCACGTAGATCACATACACACTCAGCAACCATACCCCCTGCCACTTTTTAAACCATCCACCTCTGTTCATAGAGATGAACATCCTGAACGAGTAGAGGATAATGAGCATGGCGGGAAAATGAAAGACGAAGAAATTCGAAGGTATGGACAGCGGTCTGACCGCTGCCGCGGCCCCTATGACGAAAAGACAGTTGAGCACATCGGCTCCCACGATATTTCCGACCATGATCTCCGGGTGACCCTTTCGGATGGATGCCAGGGCGGTCATAAGTTCCGGCAACGAAGTGCCCAGGGCCACCATGGTAGCGGCTATGACATCATCGGGTACACCGATTCTGAATGCAATTTCTGACGCCCCCGGGACCAGTAAACGCGCCCCGGCAATTATCAAAAACAATCCTCCGGCAATCATTGCCAGGGAGGTGCCTGCATTGGTAGTCCCCGCATCACTATCGTTCTCTTCACTTGAGACCGGGTCCTGTCTGGACCACCGGTAGGTCATGTACATATAAGCCGCGAGGAGAATCAGGAAGAAGATCCCCACCCATCTGTGCAGCACCGGTTCCCCGGTCGTTGAAGCGAGGGCGTAGACGGAAATAATGACAAGCAGCGTGGCAACCCCTACTTGTACCCAGCCCGTCCTGTTAAGGATAAAACGATTGACAGGAATGGGTGCCAGTACGCAGGCAAGGCCAAGGATCAGCCCGGTGTCGGCAATTATGGAGCCGACGCCATTCCCCAGGGCGAGACCCGGATTTCCCATCCATGCCGCCATTACGGACACGAACGCCTCCGGCATTGTGGTGCCGAGAGAGATAATGGTCGCGCCGATTACGATCTTGGGGAGACCGGTTCGCGTTGCCAGTTCGACAACGCCGTCCACCATCCAGTCTGCGCCCTTGGAAAGGATCGCTATGCAGATGACGATTGAGACCAGCAGGAGAAGGGTGGGGGCCCCCGCCATCAAACTGTTAAGCGCTTCCGTGTCCCACAGCCAGCGAAAAGTTTCCATATAATACCGCCTGATCTCATCAACAAACTCAGATTAAACGAGGTGAATTAAGACCGGAAGTCCGAATCCACCGACAATAAGCACACAAAAAATTCCACCTTCAGTTTCTCTTTAATATCAAACTGAAAGTCTCCTGACAACTCATATCTCATTTTCCATGATATCCTCAGCCGGATAGTTTTTCATGCTTTTCCCGGGAAACCGCATCTTGTAGTTTCAGCAAAAATGTATTACAGAAACGGTATGTAAACCGGTTTCACAAATTAGTATCACAGGAGCTTGATGTCATGGCAATATCGCGGAAAATTGAAGGTTTTATGTTGAAGTCTTCCTGGATAAGGAGGATGTTTGAGGATGGAATAAAGCTGAAGGAAAAGTATGGCGCACAGAACGTGTTCGACTTCAGTCTCGGAAATCCGAATGTGGATCCCCCTGACAGGTTCAAGGAACTGCTGATGGAGATTGCGGGGGAGGGCACGCCGGGCGCCCATAAGTACATGCCGAATGTCGGTTACGAGCGGACGAGGGCTGAAATCGCGGCGCATCTTTCCGGTGAGCATTCGGTGGCCCTGTCTTCGGAACATGTTATTATGACCTGCGGCGCCGGAGGTGCGCTGAATGTTGTGTTTAAAACGCTCCTTGATCCGGGGGATGAGGTCATCATATCGAAGCCGTTTTTTGTCGAGTACACCTTTTACGTGGATAATCATGGAGGGGTCCCCGTATTTGTGGAGACAAATGAGGATTTTTCCCTGAATCTGGATGCCATTGAGGGGGCCATAACAGAGAAAACAAAGGTGATTTTGATCAATTCTCCGAATAACCCCACCGGAAAGGTGTATGACGAGGAATCTATAGAGGGGCTTTCGCTGCTTATCGAGAGAAAGGAAAGAGAGCTCGGCAAAGAGATATATCTCGTTTCCGATGAGCCTTACAGCACGATAGCCTACGATGGAATAAAGGTCCCCAGCATTCTTAATGCCTGCAAAAACAGTCTGATGGTCACGTCATATTCAAAGAGTCTGTCTGTTCCGGGTGAAAGGATCGGTTATATAGCCGTTAGCCCCGTAATATCGGATATTGACAGGGTCATCGATGGGATTACCCTTTGTAACCGGATTCTCGGTTTTGTGAACGCCCCGGCGTTTATGCAGAGGGTTGTGGAGCGAATGCAGGGGATATATGTCGATGTCGAACACTACAGAAGGAAACGAGACCTGCTTTGTGACGGCCTGTGGAAGGCAGGGTTCGAGTTTGAAAAGCCTGATGGCGCCTTCTATCTCTTTCCCAGAACGCCTATAGACGACGATGTGGAATTTGTCCGCGCGTTGCAGGAGAAAAATATCCTTGTTGTTCCGGGGAGTGGATTCGGGGGCCCCGGACATATTCGTATCTCCTACTGCGTTGACGATTCCACGATTATAAACTCGATGGATGGATTCGAGGCGGTCATGAAAAAGTACAGAAATGGATAGGAGCGTTTCAATGGAAGAACACAGGCCATGGGGATATTATCAGGTACTCTCTGATGAAACGGATTACAAGGTAAAGAAAATAGTTGTCTATCCCGGCAAGCGTTTGAGCCTCCAGAGACACCGCTATCGTGATGAACACTGGTATATGCTGAGCGGAGAGGCTGTTGTCACCATCGGCAGCGAAGATTTGCATGTAAAAAGCGGACAATCGGTGGATATCCCAAGAGGCGCGCTGCATCGTATAACGAATTCAGGGACAGGGCCTGTAATGTTTATAGAAGTCCAGACTGGTGAGTCCTTCAGTGAGGACGATATCGAGCGGGTAGAGGATGATTACGGACGAGTGTAGATGATTCTGTTGATTAATGGTCTTTTCGCCCAATCTCTGCGTTATGCTCAAAAAATAATCCTCGAAATATCAACTATATGCACCCCAAGGGCATTTCCTGCGGGGCATCTGTGGTTATTTTTTTCGCATGCCTTGATCTTGAACGAAAATCCTCATAACTCAACAGAATCATAGATAGGGTGGCTGATATGTCAGATGTGAAGATTACCATACTTGGGTCGGGGACATGCGTTCCCTCTCTTAAACGCAGTTCCTGTTCTGTGCTTGTGGAGACTGGCGGCGCGAGACTCGTTTTTGACATGGGCACCGGCACGATGAGACGTCTCCTTGAATCGGGTGTCACGATAGGTGAGATATCCCATATCTTTTTCAGTCACTTTCATCCTGATCATACCGGCGAGCTGGTCAATTTTCTCTTCGCTAACAAATATCCGGAAGGGCGCCGGAGACACGACAGGCTCAGGATTACAGCCGCCGTGGGATTTATGGATTTTTATGAAAAGCTGAAGGATGTGTATGGGCAGTGGATGGAGCTGGAAGAGGGGATTGTGGATATTTTTGAGCTGAGCAATTCAGGACCGGATTTCATGCGACTCGGCTTTCTGGATATAATCACCTTTCCCGTGAATCATATAGAAAGCAGCATCGGCTACCGCATAACGACACCTGATAAGACATCTATCGTTTATACCGGAGATACCGATTACTGTGAGAACGCGGTAAGGCTCGCCAAAGATGCCGATTTATTGATATGTGAGTCCGCGTTTCCGGAAGAAATGAAAGTTGACGGCCACCTGACGCCGTCTCTCGCGGGCAGGATTGCCTCCGAGGCCGGTGTGAAGAACCTTGTCCTCACTCATTTTTACCCTGATTGCGAAGGGGTTGATATCGAAGCACAATGCCGGAAGACATACGGTGGCAGGCTTGTGTGTGCCGAAGATCTTATGCGGATTGAGATCGTGGACGGACATCTCAAGTTTTTGAGATAGGGGAGATGTGACAGCCGGCATCTTTTCCCCAAAATGCTTGGATTCGCTACGAAAAGACTTTTTACGAATGCATTTATTATGAGCTATGGGTTTTGACTTCAAAAAACCGGAATATTGATCAGATATCTTCAAACCGGTTGAGATCAACGTTTTTTCTGACCTTGTCTGGATCAAAGATCCGCCCGTTCATCGCGACATATACACCCGGTGGCAGCAGTTGAACGGCGGCTATGGCGCATCCGATATTGAATTCCGCGTCGCTTGATCTGAATCTTGCCGGTTCCATCGATCCGGTAAGCACTATCACCTTATCTGGCACCGCTTGCAGTTCCTTGGCGGTCTGTATCATGGTGTCGGTTCCGTGTGTTATAACAATGTGCCGGCATTTTTCTTTCGCCACCCGGCCGATGATTATTTGACGGTCCTCCCCGGTGATGTCCAGACTGTCTTTCTTTAAGATGGATTCGCATTCATATTCAAAACCGACATTCGCCCATTTTAATATCTCGAAGAGCAGGGAATGTCCCACCTGGTAATCATTTTTCCTGTCAAAGTACACCTTGTCTATTGTGCCACCGATTGTGAAAAATTTTATCTTCATGATTTGCACCCGGACATTTTTCTATGGGACATAATAACAGGTAATCCTGTTTGTCAAGATGAAAGGTTGGCGCAGACAACGCAAAAAAGGCGTCCCATATGGCAGGAGACGCCTTTCTTGTATTTGTAGCACCCGGGAGAATAATCTATTCGTTCTGGAGATCAATCGCCAGCTGTACGATAATTGCGACCTTATCGTCCGGCACGCGACCACGCACTATCGCGCGGCATACTCCATTCTTGTCCAGAAGTATCGCGTTCGCGGTGTCTTTTTTGAGGCCCCAGGCATTTCTCAACGATGCGTCATAGTCAAAAAGGACAACGGCCTTATATTTTTTTGCCTTCTTGCCGCCAATCAGCTTAATAAGTCCGTCCGGTTTCCATGATGCCTTGCAGTCGGCAATTCCTATTCCAGCGTAGTCTTCTGTGAGGAGTCCGTCATCTTTTGCCTTTTTCATTGCATCGGTGAAATGCTCATTCAGGTCGCTTTCGTCCGGATCGACATAATTAATCAGAAGTACCTTACCTGCCCAGTTTCCCATTGTGAAGGCCTTGCCGTCTCCATCTGTGAATGACCAGTCCGAAGCCTTCTCGCCCGCCTTTAAATCACCTGCTATCGCGCCTGAAACTGTCCATAATAACACCAATAAAACCACAAAAAATATTTTCTTCATTTTAGACCCTCCCTTTTGGTTGATGATGTTGTAAGATTCGTAGGACTATAGGGGAATGAATGCTGCGTGTCAATAAGTTTTACGCTAAGTTTTACGCTGATCTGTCGCCCCTTCTTTATTACATGATCTTTAAATCCTCAAATCCGCCTTTTGGTGGTTCTTCGATAATCTCTACCCCTCTCACATGGGCGAGAGTCGGCCCCTTTCTGCACCAGTCCAGCATCTTCTCGACATCACTTTCTCTGCCTTCGAATACAGCTTCGACCCTGTTGTCGTCTAAATTTTTCACCCAGCCCGTGAGACCTAATCCTGTCCCGATCAGTCGGGATTCCGCCCTGAAAAACACCCCCTGTACCCTTCCTGTTATGAAGACATGAACCCTTCGTATGGATGAATTGCGGGAGTCCTGCCCCGACTGGTCGGGATTTGAATCCCGGCAGCTTTTCATAATAGATTTCCCCCTGATTTCTGATTTTCGGTTCCCTGTCCTGTGATTTCCAGAAATTCTTCTTCATCAAGAACGAGTATATCCAGGCGCCTGGCCTTGTCCAGCTTGGAACCGGGTGATGTGCCGACGACCACGTAATCAGTGCTCTTTGTTACAGACGATGAGACATTTCCTCCCAGGGATTCTATAATTTCCTTTGCCCTGTTTCTCGAAAATTTTTGGAGAGTTCCTGTAAGAACAAAGGTCTTTCCCGAAAGACCTCCGGACACTGTATGGCTTTCTACCGGTTTGACTCCGGCCTTTTTGAGTTTTTCCAGGGTCCGGAGATTGGACGGTTCCCGGAAGAATGTCGTGATACTGCCGGCAATTTCAGGCCCGATCTCTTTTACGGGCAAGAGATCTTCCTCGCTCGCATTCACTATATTATCCAGTGTCCCGAACCTTCGCGCCAGTACCTTCGAGACATGCTCGCCTGTATGCCTGATGCCCAGGGCGAATATAAATTTCTCCAGGGGAGGAGTCTTTGATTTTTCCAGTGAGGATAATAGATTGCGAGCGGATACATCGCCCATCCTCTCAAGGTTCGCCAAACCATCTTTAGTGAGATAGTAGAGATCGGCCGGGTCACTGATGATTCCGTGTTCAAACATCTGCGAAATCAACTTTTCTCCCAGACCCTCTATGTCCATACCGCCTCTGGAGACGAAGTGTTTTATGTTTTCCCTGATCTGTGCCGGACAATCGATGTTGATGCACCTGTGCGCGGCCTCGTCTTTGAGGCGAATAACCCTGGACCCGCATACCGGGCAGGTGTCTGGTATCCTGAAGAGGCTTTCACTGCTTTCTGCGGAAGTACCGATCGTTCTTACTATCTCCGGTATGACGTCACCGGCCCTCTGGACTATTACGGTATCTCCGATGTGGATACTCTTCTTGTTTATTTCATCCTGGTTGTGCAGGGTCGCGCGACTGACCATCACGCCGGCGATACGAACCGGTTTCATCTCTGCCACAGGTGTCAGGACGCCCGTTCTGCCGACCTGAATAACAATGTCTTCAATAGTTGTTATGGCCTGTGTCGCCGCGAACTTGCAGGCAATGGCCCACCTTGGACTTCTCGAAACGGTGCCGAGACGACTGCGGATGTCTATCGAGTCTACTTTGATGACAGTGCCGTCTATTTCGTAGGGAAGAGTTTCACGTCTGGCGGTCATTTCCCGGTGATATGCGATACACTCCTCTGTGTTCTCCGCCCTCCGAATATGAGGATTTACCGGAAACCCCCACACGGCGAGGGCCTGCAGAAACTCCCAGTGGGTCCGAAATCCCGATAGATCGGGATCGGCGAATCCCATAGCATAGCAGAATATCGCGAGGGGCCTCTTCGCGGTAATCCTTGAATCAAGCTGACGAAGCGAACCGGCCGCGGCATTTCTGGGGTTTGCGAATGGATTATTACCGTCCGCTATCCTCTGCCCGTTGAGTTCTTTGAAGGCGTCGGTCCCTATGTAGACTTCTCCGCGTATCTCGATCAGATCGGGGATTGCCCCGGCGATTGCCGGGGCGGATTTCATCTTCAGGGGGATCGCGTGTATTGTCCTGAGATTCTGGGTGATGTCCTCTCCGATCGCCCCGTCCCCCCTTGTTGACCCGGATTTGAGAATGCCCTT
Source organism: Deltaproteobacteria bacterium (assembly GCA_019313695.1). Lineage (GTDB taxonomy): Bacteria > Desulfobacterota > Syntrophia > Syntrophales > UBA2210 > UBA2210. The sequence continues at coordinate 14,694 of JAFDAS010000009.1, read as the reverse complement.
TTCATACACCAGGTTAACCCCTATGCCATCAAGCTTTGGTTCAACCACGTAGGAGACATCCTCCTGTGTGTCAAGGAGGCGCTTGATACGTTCGTTAAATGATAGAATCTCTTCTTCGGAAAAGGCGTTGGCGAGGCTCAACATGGGAGACAGGTGAGGAACGCTGTCAAACTTCTCAAGAGGAGCGGCTCCCACGCGCTGAGTAGGCGACGCATTGATGTCGATATGCCCGGCATACTGGTTTTCAAGCGCGATCAATTCCCGCATCAGGTGATCGTATTCGGGGTCGGATATCTCCGGATCATCTAACTGGTAATAACGTCTGTTATGATAGTTGATCAGATCCCGAAGTTCTTCTATTCTTTTTATCGCTGTCTTTTCTTCCATTATTTTATTCGCCTGAGGTGTGATACGTCCGGAAATGGCTTCCTGCTCCCGGGTTTTCCTTCCTGCTTGCTGACAACCTGTTTATTGAAGATATTGTTCTTCACCTTCACCGAGTTTATAATGAAGAAGATAATGGCCGCCTTCTCCCATTCTTTTGTTGTGTCAAATTGTTCCATTCTGGTCTTGTACTTTTCCCATAGACTGCTGAGCGATGCTTCGTCAAGGGCAAGTATCTTTTCAGCTATGTGTCCCAATGTCTTTTCAATCATTGCCAGGTCCTTAATAACATGTTTTGAGAAGATATTAGTCATACGCCGGTAAAATGTCAAACCAAAAGCTCTGTAAAATAATGCTTGTCTTTTTATCACAGGTATAATAGAAAATCCGCTATTACCGGTTATGAAGATAGGCGTTATTTCTGATACACATCTTAATATTCCCGATGACAGGCTTGAAAAGATCGTGGAGGATTATTTTCATGATGTTGACTTGATTCTGCATGCGGGTGATATGGTCGAGCTGGATGTCCTTGATGTTTTCAGAGACAAAAAGGTGTATGCCGTCAGTGGGAACATGGATCACGATTCTGTGAGAGAGGTATTTCCCGGGAAACGGATACTGGAGATTGAGGGGCGAAGGATAGGATTGATACATGGCTGGGGTTCTCCATTTGGTCTGGAAGAGAAGATAATGCGGGAATTTGAGAATGTTGAGTGCATAGTGTATGGTCACACACATCGGGCCATGAATGAAGTGAGGGATGGAATATTGCTGTTCAATCCAGGCTCGCCTACAGATCAAAGATTTGCGAAACACAATTCCGTGGGGATTCTGGATATCGGGAAAGAGATAGTGGGGAAAATTATAGACCTGGATGATTCTGTTGATTTATGAGGATTTTCGTTCAAGATCAAGGCATGCGAAAAAAATAACCACAGGTATATAGAGTTGATATTCCGAGGATTATTTTTTGAGCATAACGCAGAGATTGGGCGAAAAGACCATTAATCAGCAGAATCATGGATTGAAGCAGGATATCATTTATGAACAGCATAATGGCTCCCGGAAGAATGGAATATATTAAAGGCAAAAAGCCGGATGGGTGCATTTTCTGTAAGGGATCTGTCAGGGAGGAAGGCCTTGTCTTGTACGAGGGGGAGACCTGTTATATCATGATGAACAAGTATCCATATACCTCCGGCCATCTTTTAGTGATTCCCTCCAGACATATATGTGATATAGAAGAAGCGAATGCCGAAGAGAAGATGGAGATGATGGAACTCACCGATATGTGCGTGAGAACTTTGAAAAAAGCGCTTGTTCCTGAAGGTTTCAACATAGGGATGAACCTCGGAAAAGCCGCCGGTGCCGGTGTCGATAATCATCTGCATATACATGTTGTTCCCAGATGGCTGGGTGATACCAATTTCACCACAGTCCTGGGAGAGGTCAGGGTGATTCCGGAGGATATTATAAAGACACGGAATACGTTATTACATTATTTTCAAAGGAGAGAGGAGAGATAGAATGAAACTTCTTTATACAATTATTGTGACGTTGGTTATGCTGTTTATCATTACTTTCTCGCTGGTAAATACTGATCCTGTTCATCTCGAATATTACAAGATTATAGACGTCAGCGTGGCCGCTTATATGCTGATTTTCATATCTTTTGGCATAGGCATAATATTCGCCGGTTTTATGGGAATAGTGGAAAGGTTCAGGCTCTCCAGGGAAGTTGCAAAGCTGAAAAAGAAGATTAAGGTGCTGGAAAAAACAACACCGAATGAGAAGCTCCCCGCCATTCAGGAGACAAAAACTGAAGAGACAACGAGCAAGTGGAATTCGTAACAGGTCGGATGAGTCCTAACCGCCGCAGTCCGACATGTCCCCCTTTAATTTTTCTATCGTGTGTTTCAGGGCGGGAAGGAGTACCGCCAGATTTTCTCTGGCCGCCTTCGGGCTTCCTGGCAGATTGATGATCAGAGATTGCCCCCTTATCCCCGTTACAGCCCTTGATATCATTGCATGAGGTGTCTTATTCATGCTTTCCCTCCTCATGGCTTCCGCCATACCAGGGAGTTCCTTTTCTATTATTTCCAGGGTCGCATCGGGCGTGACATCCCGTGGGCTTACTCCGGTTCCGCCGGTTGTTACAACCAGATCCAGATTCTTATTGTCGGTGTACTCTATTATCTTGTCTCTTATGATCTCTTTTTCATCGGGAATTATTTCGTAATCGGCAATCCGGATATCGATATCGCCCAGCATGCGAATAACCTCCCCGCCGCTTAAGTCCTCCCTCTCGCCGCGGGAGCCCTTGTCACTTATTGTTATGACTCCACCGGTAATCATAGATACCCATCTCGTAACTGCTCAGGTTGTTTAGGCTGAAGGCTGTTCCGACGAGTCGGGATTTTGGTGGATTCGTCGCTTACGCGCCTTAATCCACCCTACATCTTTCACTCGATCCCTCGAATCCTTCTCTTAAGCCTCTTCCTTTTTCGATTCGGCGATAACCTTTTCCTGCAGGTGCGAGGGCAGTTCTTCGTAGCGAGAGATCTCATAAGAGAAGGTGCCTCTGCCGCTGGTAATCGACGTAAGATCGGGCGCGTATGAAAGAATTTCAGCCAGTGGAACCTGTCCCTTGATGACCTGGTTTGATCCCTCTTTGTCCATACCCATCACACGTCCCCGTCTACTGTTGAGATCGCCGATTACATCTCCCATATATTCATCGGGTATTTCAATACTGATGTCGACTATCGGCTCCAGGAGCGTCGGCTGGCACTCCTGAAATCCCTTCTTGAAACCCATGGAGCCCGCTATCTTAAAGGCCATCTCGGATGAATCCACGGTATGGTATGTGCCATCGACAAGGGAGACTTTTACATCGACGATAGGATAACCGGCCAGGAGACCCTCAGCCATTGCCTCTACAATGCCCTTTTCCACTGCCGGTATGTATGTTTTCGGTATGACTCCACCTACGATCCTGTCGACAAACTCGAATCCGCTTCCTTTGGAAAGAGGTTCTATCTCAAGCCAGGTGTCACCATACTGTCCCTTGCCCCCCGATTGTTTTTTATACTTACCCTGGATTCTTGTTTTGCCTTTGATGGTCTCCCTGTAAGGAACCTTCGGTTGTCGAAGGTTTACGTCAACGCCAAACTTTCTTTTGAGTTTTTCCAAGGTTATATCAATATGTACCTGTCCGACACCTGAAAGGATGGTTTCTCCTGTCTGGGGGTCTCTATGGATCGAGAGGGTTTGATCTTCGTCGATCAGTCTGTTGAGAGACGAATGTATCTTTTCCTCATCCCCCTTGGTCTTGGGTTCCACCGCGTAGCGAACAACAGGATTTATCAGAGGAACTTTATCATAGATGATGGGCGATTTTGCATCACACATGGTGTCACCGGTGGAAGTTTCTTTCAGCTTGGCAAGAGCGGCAATATCTCCGGGGATGAGTGATTCCACCGGAACCTGGGTTTTGCCTTCCAGATAGAAGATATTTCCGCATTTTTCACTCAGGTCCTTCGATGCGTTATAAAATACAAAATCAGACGAGAGTGTTCCTGAAAAGACCCTGAACAGTGTAAGTTTTCCCGCATATGGGTCGGCGATGGTTTTGAATACCATTGCCGAAAAGGGTGCATTTTCATCCGGTGTTCTTTCATTCTCTTCCCCTGTATTCGGTTCTTTGCCAGTGACAGCTCCTCGATCCAGGGGGGAGGGGAGAGAGGTTACAATAATATCCATAAGGGGGGTGATTCCTATGTTATTCAGAGCCGATCCACACATGACAGGGATCAAGCCTCCTGAGATGACTCCCTTTCGAAGACCATTTTGAATGTCGTCGATAGAAAGGTCTCCCTCCTCCAGATATTTATCCATTAAGCCCTCGTCACATTCGGCTATATCCTCCACCATAGTCTCACGATATGCTTTTGCATCTTCCAGGAGATCTTCAGGAATATCTTCTTTCCCGGGTTTCCCTTTGGGATCGTCAAAGATCAGCGCTTTCATGTTCGCAAGGTCTATCAAGCCTTTAAAGGATTCTTCGGAACCTATCGGGAGATAGCAGACCGTTACCTTTTTGCCGAGTTTGTTGTTTATGTCTTCCACGGTCTTGAAAAAATCGGCACGCTCCCGGTCCATCTTGCTGATATAGACCATACGGGGGAGCGACAACTCGTCAGCGTATTTCCATACCCTCTCCGTCTGGAATTCGACTCCGCCCACGGCATCCACCACGACTATAACGCTATCAGTGATGCGTAGGCTGTACTTGGTGTCCATGAAAAAATTGGAATCGCCTGGAGTGTCAATGATGTTTACCCTGTGCTTGTTCCATCCAAAGAAGTTTATTGCCGAACTTATAGAGATATGCCTTTTTTGCTCTTCCGGTTCAAAATCCATGGAAGAACTTCCATCGTCGACCCTTCCGCATTTGTCGGACTTCCCGCCTAAAAACAGGAAGGATTCGCAGAGAGAAGTCTTTCCCGTTCCTCCATGTCCCGTAATTGCAACATTTCTGAGTGAATTAGAATCGTATTGTGACATGACACTCCTTTCCATAGCTGTTGGTGGTGTTATAACTGCGGATGCTTAGCCCATTCCATCTTGCAAAGTCAAGACAATTTTCTTCCTTTTGGCGGTTTTCCGGAAGATTTGATTGACCGCAATGCAGGGTTATGATATATAGGTCAACTTGTGAATATAGATTGTCTTAGGTTGAGAGGAGCGTGGAAAAAGGAATGTTTAATGTAGGAGATATGGCTGTTTATCCGGCACATGGGGTCGGTGTTATTGAGTCTATAGAAACCAGAAACGTTATGGGAGACGATCAACTCTTCTACGTAATGAAAATATTGGGTAATAATGCAAAGATCATGATACCCCGGAATGGCGCGGAGTTTGTTGGCCTCAGGGAGGTGATTTCAGAAGAAGAGATACCCGTAATCTATGAAATATTAAAAGAGAAAAATGTGGCAGTGGATAAGCAGACATGGAATAAAAGATATAAAGAGTATTGGGAAAAAATAAAGACAGGATCGGTTTATGAAATAGCAGGAGTATTGCGCGATCTTTTTACATTAAAAATTGACAAGGATCTGTCATTCGGTGAAAGGAAAATGATGGACACCGCGAAAAGTCTGTTGATAAGAGAAATATCAATAGCCGGTGACTGCGATGAAGCTGAAGTAGAGGGAAATTTGAACGCGATATTTACAGCGTAGTTTTGCATTCTGTTCCTTGAAATAATGACAGGTTTTTAAATGTCAGGAGGTGAGATTTGATTATAAGGCTTTTACTCATAGTGGCCTGCTCCTTAAGTGGTTATTTTATTGCTTTAAAATATTATACTTTCCCGCTTTCTTTAATAGGTTTGGTGTTAGGGCTTTTTCTTTCAATCTTTGTAATACAAACCGAACAGGCCATAAGAAAACTTTCGCTGAGGGTTATATTCGGTGGCGTTATCGGAACAGTTCTCGGGCTTTCAATCGCCTTTCTCTTTACCTATGGCTTGAAGTTCATGCCGGGGCTGGAGAAGCAGGAGATACTGCCGTGGGGGTATATCTACGTCACAATTACCTTTATCCTGGGATATCTCGGTCTGGTTCTGGGTTCAAAGAAGAGTGAAGAATTCCACTTTCCCAGATCCCGTTCCTCAAAAGATGAAAAAAATCCGGATTACAGGATACTTGATACCAGCGTTATTATTGATGGCAGGATGGCCGATATATGTGATACGGGATTTATTGAGGGCAGCCTGATAGTTCCACGCTTTGTATTGGATGAATTGCAGCAGATCGCTGATTCATCTGACCACATAAAGCGTTCAAGGGGTAGAAGGGGGCTGGATATACTCAACCGGATGCAGAAAAGCGACAATATAAGGATTGATGTTGTAGATGCCGATTTCCCAAAGATAAGAGGAGTCGACGCAAAACTTGTCGCCCTTGCCAAGGAAAAGGGGGGCAAAATTGTGACCAATGACTATAATCTGAACAAGGTTGCTGAGCTTCAGGGCGTAAAAATCCTGAACGTGAATGAGCTCGCAAACACCCTGAAACCTCCGATTCTGCCCGGAGAGACAATGATAACCAAGGTTATAAAAGAGGGAAAAGAGGCCGGACAGGGCGTGGCATATCTTGATGATGGCACCATGGTGGTTGTGGATAATGGAATAAAATATATGGGAAAGAGCGTAGAGGTGGTCGTAACCAGTGTTCTTCAGACAGCGGCCGGGAGGATGATCTTTTCCAACGCGAAAGATGATGAGCATAACGGCATATCCGCGCAAGTATGAGCAACAAGGCCGCGACATGAATTGAATCCCGACTCGTCGGGATATTCCCCGCTGCTTGCGGCAGGGTCTGTGAGCGAATAGAACATAAACGCAAAAGAAATAAAAATAGAAAAGTAATGATGGTGCAGTCTGTAGCGATTATAGTTGCCGGTGGTTCCGGAAAACGGATGTTGCGTGATCTTCCAAAACAGTTTCTATCGCTGGATGGCATCCCTATATTAGGTCGCACCCTTATCAAATTTGAAAAGACTTCATCTGTTGACCGCGTCGTACTCGTAGTTCCGAAAGACGATATGGCTTATGCGAAGAATGAAATCGTTGGCAAGTATCAAATCCTTAAGGTGAAGCATATCCGGGCCGGAGGAGAGACAAGACAAGACTCCGTCAGGAGTGGTCTGGAGATGGTTGATGATAGTGACGATGTAGTAGTTATTCATGATGGTGTCAGGCCATTCCTCTCGGAGGAATTGATAGACCTTTCCATCCGGGAAGCTGTCAGGAACGGGGCAGTGATTCCGGTAATTCCCTTGAAGAACACGATTAAGATAGTTGGTGAAGACGGGATTATAAGAGATACCCCCGACAGGAGCGATCTGCGGCTTGCTCAGACGCCTCAGGCATTCAGAAGGGAGATCATCCTGGAAGCGTACAGGAGCGCGTACAGAGAGGGATTCTACGGAACTGATGATGCGTCTCTTGTGGAACGCATGGGTGTGCCTGTGCAGACAATCCCGGGTTTGTACGATAATATCAAGATTACCACGCCGGGAGACCTCGACCTTGGCGAACTGCTGCTGAAAAAGATCGGAGCGGGCATATGAGAGTCGGCTTCGGATACGACAGCCACAGACTGGTGACAGGGAGAAAGCTGATTCTTGGGGGTGTGGAAATCTCCCATGAAAAGGGGCTCCTTGGCCATTCCGACGCGGATGTCCTGCTTCATGCCCTTTGTGACGCCATCCTTGGCGCTATTGGAGAAGGTGATCTTGGGAGACACTTTCCCGACAGCGATCCCGCCTACAAGGATATTCCCAGCAGAGAGTTGTTGGTCAAGGTTAATGGACTGGCGGCCCGGAAGGGTTGCCTGGTTAATAATATTGATTCAACTCTTGTCCTGGAAAAGCCGAATTTAAGAAAATATATAAATAAGATGGTTGAGAATATAGCCGATTTTCTTGATATGGAACCGGCCCGGGTAAATGTCAAGGCTTCAACCAATGAAGGTATGGGTTTTACCGGACGATGTGAAGGAATAGCCGCCTTTGCGGTAGTTACGATGAGGAGCAGGGGTCAGGGATCAAGGAGAAGTAACCGATGACTGAAAAATGGTTTATCCCGACTCGTCGGGATTCACGGTTTACAGTTAAAAAACTGATAACCGGCAACTGATAACTGCTAACTGAATAGGGGATGAATTTGTGAAATACATAAATGAGATTGATATCAAGGGGAAAACGGTATTGTGCCGGTTTGATTTTAATGTTCCGCTGGATGAGGATCTACATATTACCGACGACAGGAGGATAAAGGCGGCGCTTCCCACAATCAATTACGCGCTGGATGAAGACGCGCGGGTAATAGTGATAGCCCACCTTGGCAGGCCGGAAGGAAAAGTGATTGACAGTCTCAGTCTTAAGCCCGTGGCCAGGAGACTGTCACGCCTCCTTGGCAAAGAGGTTGTGCTGGCGAAGGACTGTATTGGCGATGAGGTAAAAACGCTGATTCAGGGTATGGAACCTCATTGCATCTTGTTGCTCGAAAACCTGCGGTTCCACATAGAAGAAGCAGAAAATTCTGATGATTTTGCCAGGGAACTGGCCGGCTATGCCGATGTGTACGTGGATGATGCCTTCGGAAATGCCCACAGGACCCATGCCTCCAATGTCGGAATAACAAAATTCGCAAAGAAATGTTGCGCCGGTTTCCTGATGAAAAGAGAGCTGAATTATTTCAGCACCACCCTTAAAAACCCCTTACGTCCCTTTGTGGCCATAATCGGTGGTTCAAAGGTATCAGACAAGCTGGAAGCCCTTGCGAATCTTATCAGAAGAGTTGACAAGATGATAATAGGGGGGGGGATGGCTTTTACCTTTCTGAAGGCGATGGGGCACGAGGTGGGCACATCCCTCGTGGAAGAGAACCTTGTTAATATGGCGCGCCGGGGTATCAAGATAGCAAAGGAAAGGGGCGTAAAATTATACCTTCCAGTTGATTGTGTTATCGCCGAAGAGGCCGATCCGAAAGCGGTGACAAAGATCGTACCTGTTCAGGAGATAGACCCCAACTGGATGGGTCTCGATATCGGCCCCGCCTCTATTGCCCTCTTCCGCGAGGCGCTCAGTGACGCGAAGACGATTATGTGGAATGGTCCCATGGGTGTGTTTGAGATCGACGCGTTCAGCATGGGCACCTTTTCCATGGTTCATACCGTTGCGCAGTCCCATGCCCTTACCATCGTCGGAGGGGGAGATACGGATGTCGCGGTTCACAGAGCGGGACAAAGCGATTATATTACCTATATATCCACCGGAGGTGGCGCATCCCTTGAACTTCTGGAGGGCAAGAAATTGCCGGCGGTCAAGGCTCTTAATGAATGGGAAAAGAAGATGGATTGACCGGGGGACCGGGCCTTATGAGAAACGTCAGGATTATTTGCGAATATGACGGTACCTCCTATCATGGATGGCAAATACAGCCCAACGGCATCAGCATTCAGGAAGTACTTGAAGAAAAGACAGGTATCATCACACAGGAAAAAATAAGGTTGACGGCCTCAGGAAGAACGGATGCCGGCGTTCACGCCCTGAATCAGGTGGTAAACTTCAGGACGAAGTCGGCCCTAAGGTGCGAGAATCTCCTGAAGGGAATAAACAGTCTTCTTCCCGAAGATATTGTTGTAAAAGACCTGAGAGATACTGAAGAGGATTTTCACGCGCGCTACAGCGCGAAGAGCAAGGTATACACATACAGGATATTCAATAACCCGGTGAGAACGGCCCTCTACAGAAATTATTCCTGGCATGTGCGCGCCCCCCTTGATGCAGACGCGATGGGAGAAGCGGCGACACTGCTTAAGGGAAGGCACGATTTTTCATCTTTTTGCGCTGCCGGGTGCGATTCCGAAAACCATATAAGAACAGTTATCGATACTTCCGTTGGTGTGAAGGACGACATGATTTCATTCACCGTAGAGGCAAACGGCTTTCTGCGTTATATGGTGAGAAATATCGTCGGTCTTCTTGTCGATGTGGGGAAGGGAATCATCACGCCTGCCGGATTCGAAGAAATAATGGGTGCCAGGGACAGGACCCAGGCCGGCATCACGGCCCCTCCGCAGGGGCTTTTTCTCAGGGAGGTCAGATACTGATGAGAATACTGGTGCTGGGATATAAGGGAATGCTTGGAACCGATCTTGTGACAACTCTTGGCGGATTTCATGATGTGATCGGGAAAGATATTGAAGATTTTAACATATCATCCGCCTCCGATTGCAGGCATGTAATTGATGAATCAGGCGCGGATGTAGTCATAAACGCGGCCGCCTATACGAATGTGGATGGCTGTGAGACGGATGAGGCCGGATGTTTTTCCGTAAATGCCGACGGTGTAAAGAACCTTGCCCTGGCCTGCAGAGGGACAGACATCAAACTGATCCACTTCAGCACCGATTATGTGTTCGATGGTACGAAGGGGACCCCCTATACAGAGGATGATGCATGCAATCCCATAAACACCTATGGGAGATCCAAGTTGAAGGGTGAGGAGTATCTCAGAGAATTTTCCGATAATTACATACTCCTGAGGACATCCTGGCTTTATGGAGATAATGGAAGAAACTTTGTCAGGGCAATAGTGGAAAAAGCGAAAGAAACAGGGGAGTTGGAAGTGGTCGACGATCAGACGGGATCTCCTACTTATACAGTGGATCTGGCGGCGGCGGTAAGAGTACTTATTGAGGGTGATTACAGGGGCATTTTCCACGTAACGAACAGAGGAACATGCAGCTGGTATCAGTTTGCTCTGAAAATACTGGAATACAAAGGCATGGAGGATGTCAGGGTCGTTCCGATAAAAACGACAGAACTTGCCAGGCGCGCGCCACGTCCCGAATATTCGGGCCTCAGTTGCAGAAAATTTGCCGATGCCACACACAGAACGATGAGATTCTGGCAGATAGCGCTGAAGGATTATATGGCCGCATAAGCTGAGGAGATAGCCTTGCAGGAAAAAATAGTTGTTATGTCTGAAGAGCTGTCCAACAGGATAGCCGCCGGCGAGGTAATTGAAAGGCCTGCCTCCATAGTCAAGGAGCTTGTCGAGAATTCCCTTGATGCCGGCGCGACCGATATCCTCGTTGAACTTGAGGGTGGAGGGAAGCGGTCTGTAAAGATTGTGGATAACGGCAGGGGGATCGGCAGGGATGACGTGGCTCTCGCGTTTGAACGACACGCCACGAGCAAGATATACACATTTGAAGACATTAATAATATAGCCTCCTTTGGATTCCGGGGGGAGGCCATCGCGAGCATAGCTTCCATATCCAGGATTGAAATGCTGACAAGAAAAAAAGGGTCTCTGTCAGGCACGCGGGCATTGGTGAAGGGGGGCAGAATCGAAGAGATTATTGATGCCGGATGTCCTGTCGGCACGTCGGTGTCTGTCAGTGATATCTTTTATTCCACGCCGGCCCGGATGAAGTTCATGAAGGGGGACGCCACAGAGCAGACCCACTGCATAGATGCCATGATGAGGCTGGCTCTTTCCAATCCGGGAGTGAAGATAAGGGTCGTTGCAAACGGCAAAACTGTCCTTAATGTGCCCAAAACGAAAAACCTGTCCGACAGAATAGCTCTTGTGTTTGGCGAAGACTTCGAGAGGCACACCCTTGAGATCGAGGGACAAAGGGGAGAGACAACCCTTCATGGGGTGATCTCCACGCCTGATCGCACAAGATCAAACACGAAGGGGCAGTTCTATTTTATCAACAACAGGTTCATAAGGGACAGACTCCTGAATCATTCGGTTATAACTTCTTACAGGAGATTGATAGAACCCCGGAGGTTTCCTTACGTCGTTCTGTTTGTAGATATGCCTGCCTCGGATGTGGATATCAATGTTCACCCGGCCAAGATGGAGGTACGTTTCAGAAATTCGTCAGACATATACAGTCTTGTTACAGATACCCTTTCCGGGGCACTGTCAGGTATGTCTGCCGTCAGGACTGGTTTCCCCGAGCCTTCTTTTGGAGTGAGCGCGGACGCGTACAGAGAAAGAGTTGGAGATGTTTTAAAAAGGTACACTGTTCTGTCAGGCGCTGAAAAAAAAACCTTTAGCATGAATGTTTCTGAGGAGGGAACGAGGAAAGCACCGGATTCTTTCGGCGGGAGAGAAGGCGAGAAGGAACTGCCAAACCTTTTCAACGAGCGTGATGTGCCGGAAGACACGGTAACCTTCTCATCTCTCAAATACCTGGGACAGATTGCGGACACGTATCTTGTATTTTCATCGACCGGGGCGCTTATTTTAGTGGATCAGCATGCCGCTCATGAGAGAGTGCTTTTTGAAAAGCTTAAAATGTCCACGGGAGAGGAAACACAAATCCAAGGCTTATTGTTTCCAGAAGTTGTGAACCTTCAACCCGGTCGCTTTGATCTACTGATGAATAATATTGATGCGCTGAAAGACGTTGGACTTGGTGTGGAGCGGTATGGCGAGAACACGATACTAATAAAGCAAATCCCCGCCTTCCTGACTGGGTGCAATCTGGAAGAGCTTATTTCCGATATAATAGAAGAAATCGGGGATACAGGGAAGACTGCGAATATCGATGAAACAAGAGACAAAATCCTTACCACGATGGCGTGCAAGGGGGCCGTCAAAGCCAATCACAGCTTGACGGATTCAGAGATCGCGGCGTTGTGTGAAGACCTTGATTCGATACCATTCGCGGCAACCTGTCCTCACGGAAGACCTACCTATGCGGTAATTGACATAAGGGATTTAGAGAGGATGTTCAAGAGAAGATGACGGTTTAACCCATTGGAAAATAGGGACAGGTCTTGCAGTAACACATTTCAAATGGGTTGTTCGATACTGTATAGATGGAATATTGCATTGCAAAACCCCCAAATGACAATTTGAAGAATGATCCAATCTATTTACAGAGCTTTTTCCTTAAAAACATATTGCGTATTGCGCAATATGGAGTATAATGTAATATGATTAAATCATTCAAGCATAAGGGTTTGGAAAAATTTTACAATACCGGCAGCGTAGCAGGAATTCAGCCATATCACGAACAAAAGCTCAGAATGCGTTTAATCGCCATGGATACTGCAACTGACATTGAAGACATAAACTTGCCGGGCTTTCGTTTGCACCCATTGAAGGGCGGTAGGGTGGGTTTATGGGCAATAGATGTAAGCAAAAACTGGCGTATTACATTTAAATTTCAAGATGGCAACGTACATGTTGTCAATTATGAGGATTATCACTAATGGGTATGTACAATCCACCTCATCCCGGAGAGTTTGTCCGGGAAGTATATCTGGAGCCACTAAACGTAAGCTATCGCAGCGTTGCCCTTAAACTCAAAGTGTCACCCTCCACCTTTTTACGTTTGATTAAAGGTCAGAGTAACGTGAGCCCTGAAATGGCCCTGCGGCTTTCTAAGGGGCTGGGGCGCAGTCCTGAAAGTTGGTTGGCGATGCAGGATAGTTACAATCTGTGGCATGCTAAAAAAATCATAAATCTGGATGAGATAGAGCCATTGGCAGTTTCAGTATAAAAGCCATCCATAAAAAATAGTGGCAGCGACTATTTTGCTTTAAGATGTGACCCAACAAACCACATTAAAAGGTTTTTCTAACGGTGCCGGAAAGAAGAAGGGGAAATAATATGGGAAGTGTCCCTAATATTTCCTGCAGGATTAGGTCGGTAATATTTCCTGCAGGATTAGGTCGGTCGATAATTACAGTCGTATGTCAATGAGGCTTTAGAAAAAAATACAGAGTAAAGTTCCGATCTTGAGCCAATATTGTTTTTTGATAAAAGGTTTAAATATTATATGAAGTCGTCTTTGCTCACAACAACATTTTTATTGGTTATCATTGGATATTTTGCCGGGCCATGGGTTATTGCCGAGAGGAGAAATTGTATTCATAAAAAGTTTATAAAGATTAGTTCAGTTATTGCCCCCCTTCTCATGTTGTTTCCGGCCGCCAGCTTTACTGGGTGGCTATTTTATATACCCACATTATTACTGTATATTGGTGCCGTTGTTGATAAGAAAAGTAGCAATTAGCGCCACCACGAACTATTATAGCTTGCAAGCCGAACGATCTTTCAGCGGATCGCAAAATGCCGCGCCCGCTCCAACAGCGGCGTTAAGTGCCAAGGTATAATTCAAATCGTTATGGATAAAATCGTTTTAACAGATGCTGAAAAGTCATTATTTGATAGCCTTCCAGGTCCACCTGTTGAAGCGGTTATAAAATCTACTAACATTTGGATTATAGAGTGGTTGCGAACTACCGATAAACGCACTGGTAAACTTTTACTTGCGTTTGGGATCAGTAAGTAAGCGAATCGTCAGATAGTGTGCAATAACATACAGATACACCGATATTGAAAAACAGGCGTGTGTCTACAACGAATCGTCAGATAGTGTGCAATAACATACAGATACACCGATATTGAAAAACAGGCGTGTGTCTACAAAATCAGGGGTGTTTTTACAGTTTTTCGAGTTCCGCGACCAGGTTGGGGGTTGGAACCTTTAGTTTTTTCAGGATGTTGCGGATATTGGGCGTTATTTCATTGCGCCTGAAGAATTTGTGAGAATTTGTTCGAAATTCTGAGACCTGAAGACCTTCAAAATTGTGCTGAATCCTGCTCCATGTGTCATTACATTCGATCTCTGCGACACGCTCTATCAGGAGAGAAAGAACGCATAGCTTTACATGGGCCTCGATACGGCGGGGAACCCAGTG
>JAFDAS010000280.1 GCA_019313695.1 Deltaproteobacteria bacterium | reverse complement strand
TCAAGCAGCCGACGCCGGGGCTAACTCCGGTCGCCCTACGGGCTCCCTCCGTTAGCCCCGAAAACTTGCTTCCACCTCAACCAAGAAAGGGAATACAAATTCAGAATCAAAGTAAGCCCACCCAATGCCCCAGATCTATTATCCGCTGCCCGTTCAGTTGAGGCTACGACAGTATATATCTGTGCTACTAGCCTTGGCCGGTCTGGAAAATACATCACCGACTTTTTAGACAATACAAATATTGATGTCCACGCTTTTTGTTTTCCTCCTCGCGAGCCATTTCTTGTTCAAGCAAATATTAAAGAGGCCAAAGGCGTATTAACACTTTTGTGTAATAATTATAATGGAAATAATCGTCTCCATATTTATACAACTGATAACCCACCTAGTATTGGTTTTTTGGCTTTTTGCAATAAAAGTTTAGAGGTTCAACTATGCTTTCTTCATTGGTATACATTTGGCAATGGGTTTTCATCTCAACGTGGTAGAGGAAAGAATGGAACCCTTGTGATAAGAAGGGGGATAACTTCCGATGCTGATACTCTCTTAAATAGAATGAGGGAAATAATAACAGAAAAGCTCCAAGATAATAGTTTGAAAAAAATATGCTCTCTTAGTGATATTCTGTCCAACCAGGCTAATGCAGCCGACGCAAAAAGCCGCGCGGCTGATTAGCGTCGAACCCCGCAGTAAGATGAAAAGTTAGGCGCAATTAGATCGGTCAAATTGATAAAGATGCATGAGGGAAATTGCATGGAACGGGGTCAGCCCTTGACATGGGACATATCTAAGAATATTTGTGAAAGTGGGAGTTCAACTTTTGATAGGAAATTGAATTTTCTATTTGATAGGAAATTGAATTTTCTAAGGAAAATAGATAATGCTTGTGTTGTAAGATGGAAATCAAAAGATGATTTAGAGGTTCTGTCCTATGTCAAGGGCTGACCCCGTTTCTCTTGAATGTTTCCGGGATCTTCTCTTGAACCAGCAGTGCATCATAAAGCACTCTTATTTAGTGTCCGAACGAAAACTAGGATTTTTTGTTCAGATCAAGGAAGGCGATGATTTTAGCCGCAGGAATACATTGAGCATTTCGAGGATTAAAATTTGAGTCTGACGTCCCGCCGATGGCGGGACGAAAAAGACAGTTTTCATTCAGGCACTATTTAGGCCGGAATCTGTCTCATTGGAGTTATACAGTTTGCTCTATAACATTCAAATTGTGGAGTTATGCAGTTAGATAATTTATAAAATAGACCGTTTTTCTTGTCAACACTTTTTTATCAGGAAGGTTACACAGAAACTGCTCAATCACTGGTTAGGCCTACATGAAAGGAGGTAGGGACATCATGAAGTTATTAGGAAATGTAGAGTTGAAATCCATCTGGCGAAGTCCTCTTTTGTTTTGTGTATTAACCTTAGCTTTGATAGCAGGCTGTTCTGCCACCGCACCAGTAGAAGCCCCAAACATTAATGCGCTATATAAGGTGCCGAGTTTACAGAAAGAATTGCCGCCACTTCCTAACGACACCAGGCTCTTAACTCAAGAGCCCCTTCCTCAACATGCGCAGATCGCATTGCAACGTCTTTTCGGTGTCAATAGAGATCTCGCCTTAGAAGTGGGTAGACTCCCAGCTTTTCAAAAAGGCATAAAAGAAAAAGAAATCCTATCTATAACTCGCTTCACAGAGCTTGTTGAGAAGGCCACGCCTGAGCAAAAGACCAATTTGAAATCACTGTTAAACATTGGGCTCAGAGATTCTAGGCGTTACTCTTCACCATTGGAAGCGATTTTGTGGTTCCTCGATAAAGATGACTACGACCGAAACAAGCAGGTTCTGCAGCTACCTCTTGAAGAGTTGCTGGATAAAGCTTGGAATTTTTCGGACAGGACTAGATGGGAAGACTATGAAACTGTCACTGACAGATTAAATGCGCCGGAATTAGTAAACTATTATCAAAGGATTAGGCTTGTCTACCTAAGCAGAGGAGTGGGAACCAGAGAAGGGCTCACTGGTCACCCTAGTGATCTATTTCTAAGCGGTTGGGGTAATTGTTATGACCATAGTGATTTCGCAGCTTACTGCTTAGAAAAGGCAGGTTATAAAACCTCAGTTGTCGGCGTTCATCCCATACAGCCTCACTTTCACGTAGTCTGTCGGTATGAAGCAAACGGAAAAAGCTATTTCATTGACAATGGTCGACCTGATA
>JAFDAS010000279.1:815-2185 GCA_019313695.1 Deltaproteobacteria bacterium | reverse complement strand
AGATTAAAGGAACGCCTTTCCGAGACAATATTATCACATTGCAGAGAGCCGAAGATCTCCCATTCAGATATCATATATGCCGCGACAGGACTTATGTGTCTCGGCAAGCCCGACTATGATGCCATAGAACCATTCCGGGATAATCCTTTTTTCACACAAAGCCTCGGGATGGACAGTTGTCCGTCAAGCGCAACACTCAGGCAGAGGCTGGAAGCTGTAAAAGATGGCTTTGATACAATTCTGAAAGAAGAATCCGCAAGAGTAGTTAACCGCACGGCGGTGAACATAACCGGAGTTTCCACATTAAAGGGAGAACTGATACCACTTGATATAGATGTCAGCCCCTTCGACAACTCAAAGACGAAGAAAGAGGGTGTATCCAGGACATACAAAGGCACCGATGGTTTTGCACCCATATTTGCATATGCTGGTAACGAGGGATACATGGGCAACCTTGAACTTCGTGAGGGGAAACAGCATTGCCAGAAAGATACACCGGGCTTTCTCAAATCATCCATTTATTACGGCAAAAAGATAACAGCCAAACCATTGCTCCTTCGCATGGACTCGGGCAACGACAGCATCGACAACATAAAGATCTGCATAAAAGAGGATATCGACTGGCTCATAAAGCGCAACCTTCGAAAAGAATCTCTCGACGCATGGTTGGAAATAGCGAAGGAAAACGGAGAATCATATTCCCCCCGTGCCGGAAAGACTGTATGGCGAGGATCAATATATCGAAAAATATCTAATATCGATACCCCGCTGCGTATAGTATTTGAAGTAACGGAACGTACCATCAAAAAAGGACAGTTACTGCTGTTGCCGGAGATCGCGGTTGACACATACTGGACAAGCCTGGAAGATGATCCATACGACGTAATAGAGCTTTATCACGATCATGGGACATCAGAACAATACCATTCCGAGATAAAATCCGACATGGACCTTGAGAGACTGCCGAGTGAAGACTTCACGACCAATGCACTGATACTCCTGATCGGCATGCTTGCGTACAATCTTTTGAGACTATGCGGACAGGAGAGCCTGCGAGAAGACAATGGTACCATTACAAAGAGGCCCTTATATCGGCGCAAGGCGGGCAGACGAAGGATACGCACCGTTATTCAGGATCTCATCTACATGGCATGCAGGGTGACACACCACGCCAGGAAGGTATTTTTATCCTTTGGCAGATACGCGCCATGGGCGGATACATGGAAGATATTGTATCAACGATTTATGATTCCCGTAACGTAGGCAAGATAGCCGTCAATTATTGTAAATATCGTTCGAAGTAGAAACATAGGGGGATGTACATGCAAAAATCACAATATTAAGCGTGATATCAGCATGTTAGCTTAATT
>JAFDAS010000279.1:0-789 GCA_019313695.1 Deltaproteobacteria bacterium | reverse complement strand
TTGTTCGAAAGTTCCTTTACGCAGGATGTAATTTTTGCGAAGATTTAGGGAAGAGAGGGGCGCTATGTCCGTTTTTCACGGGTAGCAACTTTAATGCCACGGATTCAGGTATGAGTAAAGAGGCGGGAATCGACGAGTTTTATGATCTTGCGGATCAGCGTATGCTGGAGGGACGCTATGAGGAAGCGATTGAACTCTACCATAAACTGGCGGAGGTAAATCCTGAAAATGATTCGATCGTTATGTCTCTGGCCTGGGCATACAGGGATAGTGGAAGATTATCCGATGCTGTGGCCTGCCTGGAAAAACTCCTGGAAAAAGAGTTAAAAAGGAAAACCTTTACAGGCTTTGCCTTTGATGAGTTGGTAAAGATATACAGAAATGAAGGCAATTATGAGCGTCTTGTCACAATCTGTGAATCGGCGGTTGCCGCCCAGCCTAATGACGTTTCCCTACTGACTACCCTCGGGAATTCGTATCTCGAGGCGGGAAAACCAGACAGGGCTGTTGAGGTTTTTAAGATGATTACAGAGATGGAACCGGATGCCCCCTCGTTTTTCTGTAATCTCGGCAATGTCCATGTCGCGGCTGGAGATTTCGAGAAGGCTGAAAATGCTTATAACAGGGCAATCTCCACGGAACCAACGGATGCGCACCGGTTTTACAATGAACTGGGTAATGTCCTTTCCCTGGCAGGGCAATATGACCGCGCGGAGACAGCCCTGAAAAGATCACTGGATTGTCGCCCGATTCAACCCCTTGTCCATTGTGCCCTCGGTGATATCTTTA
>JAFDAS010000086.1 GCA_019313695.1 Deltaproteobacteria bacterium | reverse complement strand
AGAATTTTACTGGGTATTAAGGAAATCAATGATTCTCCTGTTGTGCATAGATGGAAGAAATTCGACTTCGCCCATGCTTTCTAATGTAAGTGTTTTTATGAAACGTTATACTAGGTGTTAAGGAACTTCACGTAAGGTCTTTCGTGCCTCCTGCAAATGATTTGGAAATAGAGTCAAATGACATGACGGTTAGCATTGGTCATGGTGATTACGATGCGGAGAGAAAAATTCTTTGTGTGTCAATGAGTGCCCAGATTGGCGAAGATGATGAAGATTGTGGTCTCCCGCTTTTTTTAAAAGTTGAAGTGATGGGTGTTTTTAAGGTTGATGATAACAGATTTGATATCAAAAATATTGAAGATTTTGCGGAAAATAATGCTCCATATATATTAAATCCTTATATTAGAGAACATGTTTTTGCTTTAAGTGCTCGATGCGGCTTTCGCCCAATAATTATGCCATTAATAGAAGTACCTACGAGGAAGCCTAAATTAAAAGCCAGCAGAAGGGCTGCTCCTGCAAAAGCTAAAAAGTAATTTTTAAGAAATAGTAAAAAATAGTTACCGAAAAGGGGTCAGGTCTTCATTCTTGAGAGCGCCGATTAAAACCGGCAGGAAGTAGGGACTGAAAGTGTCCCATGATGAAGGGTTAGCCACCAACATCAGCCCTGAGTCATGCGCTGGTAATGGTAACATTGCCGGTGAAGCGTTGACAGGGGAACATGCAGGCTGAGTATTGAGCCTCGTAAGAGACATGAGTCCAAGTGCCGATGTACTTCAAGAATACAGAAGGCAATATCGTATATCCCGAAACGGCGAGGGATATGAGGACTTGGCGGGGTCGGAGACCTCATGCATGCATGGAAGCTTTTTGCGCGGGAATCGGGAGGCCCTGTATCTGGCCTTATTAAGAGTGCAATAAGGTCCGCATTGAAAATCCCAAGGGAGTAACGCAGTTGATGAACGGATACAGGGAGTCTGACAGCCTCATAGTATCGAAGAAGCCTTTGAACAAGATAGGTGACAACAAGCCTGTGGCGGAAAAGGCGGAGAAAAGGAGGCTGGCCAAGGGGAATTCGGTAGAGCAAAACAAGGGCCGGACACTGAACCGGGGAACCTTGCAAAGTGAGACTACAAGAATACGGCAGAGTATGTTCACCAATAACTTTGCGCGTCATTACCCGAGGCAGAAGCCCAGTGCATTAGCAGTGCACGCTGGGATCTGTGCGGGGGGTGCCGAGTAATCGGCATTCCTACCGCGATCTCTTGCTGCTGTGCTGATTGCTAATTGAAACCTACACTGTACAATTTAATTCAAGTTATGTTTGTTTCAGGAAGAAAGACCACTCCAGGCAAGTATGGCGCTTGAACGGGATGATCCAATCCTGCCCGCCGGATCAGCCGTCCAACCATTTTTTCATGTTCGGCAGTTCTTCGGATTTCCATTGAGGGGACAGGCGTTTTTCAAGGAAGAGGGCGAACAGCTGCTCCATTGTCTTCATCGCGATCTCCACGAGGTAGATCCTTTCAAGGATTCTTCCTTCCCGGTTTTCTTCATCCATATCCTCCGATACCGGCAGCCTGAGGGCCTGAAAACAGAAGGCGTCGGCCTTGAATGTGAATTCGAACTGCTCATTTCCCACGCCGAGCCTTATCCGCGCTTCTGTTACCTTCTTGCCTTTGCGCAGTGCCGACTTGCCCTCCTCAAGATCCGCGTGAAGCCCCCTGCAGGCCACTGTCTCAGAATATTCTCCTTCACCCGATTCCAGGACTATCTTCTGCAAAAATATTACTTCCGCGTCTCCCTTGTCCGGGATCATGATGCTGCCACCGCGTTCTTCGCTCTTGAACCAGAGCCACGTCAGAAATTCTCTTCCCGGAAGCGGAATATCACCGGGCATCGACTCCGCGTCCCATGGCATAAAATGGGTGAGGGGCAGGTCGAATGATCTCTTGAACAATTCCTTGAAATCGTCGTTCACCTTTTCCGAGAGTGAGCCGAACAGCAGCCACTCCCCCGAGACCGACCAGCAGACCTCGTGGAATGAGGGAACAGGTTGCGCCCTGCTTAGCAATCCTAATTTGACGGTTTCTCTGATATCTTCCCGCTGTCCCTTGTAAAGCTTCTTCAGGCCCTTTTCCTCCAGAAACTCTTTTTCCGCTTTGAGTACCCTCAGCTTCAGCAGGGCGGGGGACACTGTCCGGCGATCGATACGAAGGGAAGAGACGATATAATCGGCTATTGAGTAGTTCGCGTATTCAAAATCGGTATCCAGTATGTTGTCAAAACTGGTCCACCCCAAGGATTTTTCATCACTTCCGGGTGACAGCTCTCTGAAGGCGAAGGATTTTATCTGCCTGTCTATAAAATCCGGAAACTTGTCCGGCAACCGGCCCGTGACGCGATATTTCATGAAAGTCAGAGTTCCTTTTGATATTCCCATAATGTATCACCTTTCTTAATCGGCAGGCAGTTATCTGCCAGGCGGGGAAACTAACGCAATTCAGGCGCTGGTGTCAAGCCATTTACAATAGACACCCACTTTTTTTTGTGATAGTTGTTTACGAGGTTTTCAACAATCGGTATCAGGTAACAGGCGGAGATCTTTATGGATATAAAAAGAGTAGGTATTGTAGCGAACAGCAGCAAGGAAAAGGCCGCGGAGTATTCGCTGCGGCTTGGCAGGTGGCTTTCTGATAGAGGCCTGGAGGTTCTCTTCGAGGAAGAGATAGCGGGGAAGACGGGTATGCCCGGGGTTTCCAGGAGTGATCTGGTATCCGCGGTGGATTTGATAGTCGTTTTCGGTGGCGACGGGACCCTTCTCGTGGCGGCGCGCATGGCGATGGGGTCTGATGTGCCTGTCCTGGGGATTAATCTGGGCGGGTTTGGTTTCATGACAGTTATAAATCTGAACGAGATGCTCGACGCCATGGAGATGGTTCTTGAGGGGAAATACAGCATCTCCAGGAGAATGATGCTAAGCGTGTCTCTGGAAGGTGTGGAGTATCCCGCGCTTAATGATGTTGTGATTAACAGGGGCAACCTCTCCAGGATGGTTAATCTGGAGACCTTCGTTAACGGAAAGTATCTGAGCACGTTCAAGGCGGACGGCCTTATCATATCCACCCCTACCGGCTCTACCGCCTATTCCCTTTCTTCCGGCGGCCCCATTGTCCTGCCGGAGCTCGACTCTATTATTATCAATCCCATATGTCCGCATACCCTTACGAAGAGGCCTGTTGTATTGCCGCCCGATTCTGCCATAGAAGTAATAGTGTGGACAAAGGAAGGTAAAGCGTCCATGACATTAGACGGGCAGGAACTGTTTATATTAAAGCCGGGTGACAAGGTGAGTATAAAGAAGTCGAAGAATTATATAAATCTCGTAGAATCTCCGTATCGCGATTATCTGGAGATACTGCGAACCAAACTGGGATGGGGTGAGTTACCCTGATATGCTTACCGAGCTGAGTATAAAAAACCTCGCCATCATTGATGAGCTGAATATCGCTTTTACAGAGGGACTGAATGTACTCTCCGGGGAGACTGGCGCCGGTAAATCCATAATCATCGGCGCGGTGAGTCTCCTTCTCGGGGACAGGGCCTCGAGCGATTTTGTGCGCTCTTCCGAGGAATCCGCTGTGGTTGAAGCGATTTTTGACGTGAACGACAATGAAGATATAAGAGAAAAGCTTAAAGAAACGGGCATGGGTGAAACCGGCGAACTGGTGCTCAAGAGGGTTGTCTCCAGGGGTGGCAGAAACAGGATTTACATAAATGGAAATCTGGCAACACTGGGGATGCTTTCATCACTTGGAGAATCACTTGTAAATATCTGCGGCCAGCGTGAACACCAGATTCTTCTGGATGCCGATAGCCATGTCGATATATTAGACAAATTTGGCGGGCTTATGCCCCTCAGGGCCGAATTCTCCGGTCTTTACAGTGACTGGCAGGTGTTGAAAAGGAAGCTTGATGAACTGAAAACAAGGAATGATGAAAAGCGCGAGAGGGAGGAACTCTTGAGATTCCAGTTGGATGAGCTTGAAAGGAGCGGACTGAAGATCGACGAGGACCTGTTGCTGCAGGATGAGAAAAGGATTCTCGCCAACGCGAAGAGACTTGATGAATGCGCTGGAAAGGCCCATGATATCCTCTATGCCGCCGAGGGTTCCGTGCTGGAAAAACTGGATGGCGTTGTCGGCAATGTAAAGGAGGTAAAGGAGATAGACCCCGGCCTGAAGATTTCAGAGGAAGAACTGAAATCGGCCTTTTTCAATCTCGAGGAAATCGCCTTTGTGTTGAGAGACTATGTGAAGAGTATAACCTATGACCCGGCGAGACTTGAGGAAATTGACGACAGGCTTGAATACCTGGGCAAACTGAAACGCAAGTACGGCAAGACGATAGAGGATATTCTGAAAAGGAAGGAAGAGACAGGGGCGGAGCTGGAAGGGATGGCCTATCTGAACGAAGAAATTGGCCGTGTTTCCGGGGAGATTGACGAGATGGAAAAACTGCTCCTGGGAAAAGCAAAAGAACTGTCCGGAAAGAGGAGCGGGGTTTCGGGGGTCTTGAAAAAGGCGATAGAAGATGAAATCCACTCGATGAGGATGGCCGACACGGTGTTTGATGTCCGGATTGTGAACCATCCCGGAGACGACGAGATCTCTTCCCTGAATTCAAAGGGTATGGACGAGGTGGAATTTTACCTATCGACCAATGTGGGTGAGGAACTGATGCCCCTGAATCGCATAGCCTCAGGAGGGGAGCTGTCCAGGATAGTCCTCGCCATGAAAAAAGTGCTGGCCGGCAGCGGATCGGTCGGTACTGTTGTGTTTGACGAAGTGGACAGCGGCATAGGAGGAGCGGCTGCAGAGGCCGTGGGGGAAAAGCTGAAGGACGTGTCAAAACACCATCAGGTTATATGTATAACGCATCTCCCCCAGATAGCGTGTTTTGGAGACACACACTTTCTTGTTTCCAAGAAAGTGTGCGGGGAGAGAACGAGTGCCAGTGTGGTCCTGCTCTCGGAAACACAGCGCCTCGACGAGGTGACCCGGATGCTGAGCGGCGCCGAGGCTACGGAGAAAACCAGAGAACACGCGTCTGAAATGCTTAAAATGTCCAGAGAATAGGGTGGTTTGGAAAATGCTGAGAAAAGCAAAGGTAAGCGATGTGAAGGTGATCCACCGGATGATCGATGGGTTTGTACGGCAACTTGAGGGACTTCTTCGTATATCTTGACGATGATGGTTCCATCACTGGTTTCTGTGCCATGCATATCTTCTGGGAGAATCTGGCGGAGGTAAGATCCCTGTATGTGATAGAAGAGTACAGGAGGTCCGGTATCGGCAGGGACCTGGTAGAGGCATGCATTTCCGAGGCGATAACGCTTGACCTGCTGAGGATATTCACGCTGACCTATCAGACTGAGTTTTTTGAAAGTGTCGGGTTTGTCGTGGCTGACAAATCCGGGCTTCCTGAAAAGATATGGTCCGATTGTATCAACTGTCCAAAGTATCCTGATTTTTGTGATGAGGTTGCAATGATTATAGAACCCTGAAAACAGGATTCAAGGAGTCGAGGGGCCAAGGGGTCAAGGAAACGGGAAAACTAGAAAATCTTTACAGATAAATTCCTTAAAACCAGTCTTCAGTTTCCAGTTTAGTATTTCACCTGAACCCTTGAACCCTGGAATCCTTGGACCCTCTTCTCCAACTAAATTGGAGAAGAACCACATTTTTTTAACATTTCCGGGAGGTGCTTTATGAAGTCGAAAGGTTGGTTTTATCTGGTATTATTTGTATTATTAGTTATTCAACCGCTTGGTGCAGCTGAGGGAAAAATGATAACCATAGTCCACTCTAATGATCTGCACTCCCATCTTCTGGGATTTTCACCCAATATTGATTATACACCTTCAGAAACCGGCGATGATAAAACCGTCGGCGGATGGGCCAGGCTGGCAACGGTCATAAAGGATGTAAAACAGGATAGAAATAATCCCGTGCTGGTTGTAGATGCCGGTGATTTCCTCATGGGTTCATTGTTTCATATGCTGAGCCGGGAGGAAGCTTTTGAACTCAGATTGATGAAAGCGATGGGCTATGATGTCGTCACCCTTGGAAATCACGAGTTCGATCTCAAACCCGCCGGACTGGCCCGCATTTTAACTGCTAATCAACAGGATCAGATTCCATCTATTGTCTTTTCCAATGCGATTTTCAGCAGCGAAAGCAAGGCCGATGATGAGCTTGAAAAGGTTTTTGCCGAAGGACTTGTAGCGCCGTACCTGGTGCTGGAAAAAAACGGCATCCGGATCGGCTTTTTCGGACTTATGGGAAAAGATGCCGCCGAGGTAGCGCCCTTCTCTTCGCCGGTGAAATTTAAAGACCCGGTTGCCGTGGCACAGAGGATGGTCAAAAAGCTGCGTGAAGAGGAAAGTGCGGATATCGTAATCTGCCTGTCCCACAGCGGCCTTTCAGACAACCCGGAAAAATCAGAGGATGAGGTTCTGGCAAGAGAGGCGCCGGGGATCGATATCATCATCAGCGGCCATACCCATACGAAAACCGATGTTCGAAAGGTAAATGATACCCTTGTGGTTCAAGCCTGGTGCTATGGGAGGCAATTGGGTGTGATGGATATCGACTGGGCCGGTGGGAAGGTCTCTCTGAAAGATTATCGCCTCATCGATATCAATGACTCCATCAAAGGCGATGCCCGGATTACGGCCATGATCAGTGACTTTGAAGATCGCATCAGCGAAGAGGTACTGGCCGGGGAAGGGCTTGAGTTTCGTGAGATTATCGCACACACCCCTTTCAGGCTTGAAATCGTGGAAGATGAGTGCAACCTGGGTAACCTTATTTCCGATTCAATCCGCTGGTACATCAATAAGAACGATTCCGATCCGAATGATCCGGCTACCAGGGTAGAAGTAGGTGTAATCAGCAACGGGGTTATTCGCGATGATATCGAGATCGGCAGAACAGGGGATGTCGCGGTGTGTGATGTCTTCCGCGCCATACCGCTGGGGATCGGGTTCGATGACCAGGCTTCCATGGGTTATCCCCTTATAACATTTTACATATATCCGAGTGAGATGAAAAAGGCCCTGGAGATACTGACCAGTGTCTATCCCCTGAAGGGGGGCGACTACTACCTCCAAGCCTCCGGGATCAAAGTCTCATACAATCCCAACCGAATGATCTTTGACCGGGTAACAGAAATATGGCTGGGGGACGAAGAGAATGGATATAACCTGCTGGACTATTCGGCATCGAATAAGAGACTCATACGGGTTGCCGCCGACATCTACAATGCCACGTTTTTAAAGGTCGTGGGAAACTTTACCTGGCATGTCCTGGATATTGTTCCAAAGGACCGAGACGGGAATCCTGTTGACGACCTGAGAACCCTTCGGGTCGATGCAGACAAGCAGACCCCCGGAATCCAGGAACTCAAAGAGTATGCGGGAGTTCTGGAGTATATCCGGAGCTTTCCCGATACTACGGGCGACGGGGTGCCGGATATCCCGGAAAAATACAGGAGTAAACTGGGGCGTCAGCTTGTCGAGCCCAGCTGGAATCCATTCAAGCTGCTGAAACGCGGAACGCATGTCACATGGATTGCCTGCGGCGCGATTTTCATAGTTCTTTTAATTGTCATCTTGATCATCGGTCTTGTTCGGTATGTAATCAGGCGGCGCAACAGGGCGTAACAGTGGCAAAAAAGGTTTCGGTTTTACGGTTGACGGCTTTATAAAAAGTCGAAATATGCACTCCCGACGAGTCGGGAGTGTCATTCCCGTGAAAACGGGAATCCAGTGTTTTTAAATAGTTATACGCTTCTGGATTCCCGCCTACGCGGAAATGACAGACTTTTTGCGAGTACATCAAGGTTACGGATATGGAGGTCAGTCATGAAACTTTTGAAAGGAATCATCTGGTTGGTGTTTGCAGTAATCGTTACTGGTATTATTGCCATCGGAGTCATTATAAACCCCTTTGGACCTTCTCCTCTGAACAAATTCACGAAGGACGGTAATCTGGCCATTTCCGGGTTAACCGCCCCGGTAACGGTTCACCGTGACGAAAAGGGCATGGCCTATATTTATGCTCAGAATATGGATGATCTCAGCGTGGCCCAGGGTTTTGTAGCCGCCCAGGACAGGCTTTTCCAGATGGAGCTGACAAAGCTTTTCGCGTCCGGCAGAATCACAGAGCTTGCCGGAGAGAAGGCCAGGGGCCTGGACATCCGGATGAGAACGCTGGGCTTCCATCGCAACGCGGAGAAACACGTTGAATTGCTCAGTGATGAAACGCGGAATTATCTCCAGAAATATGTGGATGGCGTCAATGCCTTTATCAACACGAGGCCTGGCAACATACATCTGGAATTCAAACTGGCCGGGTTAAAACCCACGCCATGGACCATCACGGATTCACTGACCATCCTTTACTACATGGGATGGAATAGTGCGGCCAATGCCGGTTGCGAGATGATAACCCAGATGCTGATCGAAAAACTGGGACCGGCCAGGGCCGCTGAAATCTTCCCCCTTACCATTAATCCTGACGACACTGTCCGGACAAAGGTGAATACCCCTGATTTATCCTTTCAAATCGCCCGCTCAGGTATTGCACTTGACAAAACAGTGCTTTCCTATTTTCGTGACGGTTCGTTGAAGATTGGAAGCAACAACTGGGCTACAGGCCCGAAGCTCTCAGCGGGCGGAAAACCTGTTGTTGCCAATGACCCACACCTGAGCGCCACGATCCTGCCGGCCCCCTGGTACCCTTGCGGGCTTATAACCCCTGCGACACGATCCGTGGGAGTGACCATTCCCGGAATAGGCGGGATGACCATTGGTCGAACCAGCCACTTTGCCATCGGGGTAACGAACGCTTACAGCGATACCCAGGATCTTTATATCGAAACGGTAGATCCCGGCAACCCGGACAATTACCTCGAAGGCGACAGTTCCCTGCCATTCGAAGTGATTAAAGAAACACTGAAGATAAAAGATAAGGCAGCATCCGATGGATTCCGGAAAGAAACGATCAAAATCCGGTGTACGAAAAGAGGGCCCGTTATTTCGAGTGTCATGCCCGGCCTGAAAACCGACAAGGTCATAACGGTCCGCTGGTCGGGTTTTGAGACTATGACGCCCACTATCGGCTTTGAGCGACTACAGGAAGCCAGAACGGTGACAGAGATTCGCCGGGCTCTGAGGGATGTCAGCCAGGTTCCCCTGAATTTTGTCTTTGCCGACAGCGAGGGAAATTTCGGGTGGCAGACAACGGGCAGAGTTCCTGTACGCACCCAGAAGGAAGGCCTGGTACCTTATGTGGTTCACGATGGTCAGGACAACTGGATAGGCTGGATTCCCTGGGAGGATATGCCTCATGCCGTCAACCCCGGCCGGGGATGGGTCGGCACCTGCAACCACATGACAGTGGGGAGGGATTACCCCTGGTATTATACCTCCTGGGCGTCCCCTTCTTACAGGTATCGGAGACTGATCGAGCTGATGGACAGCCCCGGGGAAAAATCGGTGGACGACCACTGGAAGTTTCAGAGGGACGCGGTCAATCTCATGGCAAAAGAAATCGCGCCGGTCATGGCCCGGGCGCTGACAGGCCATGACGACACCAGAACGCTGGGACAGATACTTTCAGACTGGGACTATGTCGATTCTCCCGATAGCGCCGCTCCCACCGTATTCCAGTCCGTCTACCGCGAATTTGCCCTTCTGGTGTATAGCGACGAGCTGGGGGACGAACTCGCCCGAGAGATGCTGAGCAACTGGTATTTCTGGGAGGAACGGCTTCAAAAGATGGTGATCGAGGGAGATTCTTCCTGGTTTGATAATGTCAATACCGGTGACAGAAAAGAAGGCCGGGACGATCTTTTTCATCAGGCTGCCTTGAATGCGCTCAAAAAACTTCAGCCGGCCCTGGGAGATGATCCGGCCGGATGGCTCTGGGGGAAGGTGCATGTGCATGAATTTCTCAGTCCCATCAGGCGATCCGGGACCGGGAAGGAATGGCTGGGCGGAGGATCACATTCCGCTATGGGCTCCGGGGAAACGCTGTACCGAGGCATATACGACTTTAATAAACCCTTTAACGTTATCATCTCCGCTTCTCTCAGGATGGTGGCGGATTTAGGTGATCCGGATAAGATCCTGGCGGTTTTGCCGGGAGGCATTGCCGGACGTCAGTTCGACCCACACACCACAGATCAGATCAAGCCCTTTATGAATGGTGAAAAAGTCTATTGGTGGTTCAGTGACAGGGCAATTAAGGAGCACACGAAAAACACACTGACGCTGAATCCAGAGTAATACAAAAATATATGATTCTTCACATAGATATGGATGCATTTTATGCCTCGGTGGAAGAGCTGGACAATCCTCTCCTGAAGGGCAAGTGTGTAATCGTGGGCGGGCAGTCCGAACGTGGTGTTGTGTCCGCCGCAAATTACGAGGCGAGAAAGTTTGGAGTTCATTCCGCCATGCCGGTGTTTCAGGCGCGGAAAAAGTGTCCCGAAGCAATTTTTCTTCCACCCAGGATGGGCCGCTACAAAGAATTATCAGCAAAGTTTATGTCCATCCTTCGCGAATTTTCTCCACTCGTTGAACCAGTTTCAATTGACGAGGCCTATGTTGATATTACAGGTTGTGAAAGGCTTTTTGGAGGAATAAATGAAATCGCACCCGGTATCAAGAAAAGGATAAGAGAAAGGTTGAACCTGTCCTGTTCACTTGGGGTGGCCCCGAGCAAGTTTCTGGCAAAAATCGCATCGGATATGGATAAGCCCGATGGACTGACAATCATTATGCCGGAAAAGGTCCAGCAGTTTATAGAGTCTCTGCCGATCCATAAAGTGCCCGGCGTCGGGAAGAATACCCATGATAAACTCGAGCTGATGGGAATCAGGACCCTCGGTGATGTGAAAAAATATCCCGCTGAAATACTTCAAAAAAAGTTCGGTAAATTTGGCCGCAGACTCATGGAACTTGCCGACGGCATTGACAGATCAGTTGTAACACCTGTTTCGAAAACAAAATCAGTCAGCGCGGAAGAAACGCTTCTCAGAGATACTGATGATAAGCAGGCGCTCAAAAAATATATTCTGAAGCAGGCGGAGAAAGTTGGAAGAGAATTGAGAAAATTGGATATAAGGGCAAGGACTATCAGCGTTAAGATAAAACACTCGGATTTTAAGCAGATTACAAGAAGCGTCACCATTCAAGACCCGACACAATCTTCCGAGGTTATTATCAGGGAAGCATTCCAGTTACTTGAGAACTACAGGATGCCGAAGGAGGTAAGGCTGATCGGTGTCGGAGTGTCCAACCTTGTCTCCGAAACAGAATCTGTACAGGTTGACATCTTTGAACGTGATGATCCGGAGAACTCCAACTGGGAAAAACTGGATGAGGCAATCGACACGATAACCGGGAAATTCGGAACGGATGTTATCAAACGGGCGAGCCTGAAAGATGAAAAATGAACTGAACCGCGAGCGCATAAAACCAAAAATTTTCCCTGTCTCCGATAAACGGGATAAGTGCGTTAACAAAATTATTTTCTTTCAGAAAAACACAGAAAATGATTTCTAACTTACTAAAAACAATCAGAGATTCCCCGCAGCTTGTCGGAGTTATACCGGGCTGCGGGGATCTTCAATTCGAAAGTAGACTTCTTATTTTTTTTCCACCCGCAGAGTGGATATGTCTATCTCGTTTTTGTCTCTTATGCTGCGATAATACCACTTTTCATTTTCCATGGAGTGCCACAGGGACCAGTTGGTTTCGGGTTTCAGCACTTTTTCCTTTCCGTCAGAACGAGTTACATAGAAAGTGTACCCATCTTCCGGCGTAACCTTTATACGGTTTCCTGACGGGCTGTATATGATTCCGTCATAACCAGTAGTCCATTCTGTCTTCTCAAACCCGATATCAGTGTACGCACGATCAGGCAAAAATAGAAACCTTTTCTATTGTATTATTGCCGAAAGTATCTTGCCCGCCAGTTTTAACTGTTCACCATCTGCCTCATCAAGAAGCGAAATCAGGAGGGATTTCCTCTTGGTGGGATCCTCTGTCTGGACAAATCTGAAGATTTCACAAAGCTCCACCTCCAACGATTCAGCTATCCTGATCAGGATATTAAGGGTGGGATTTTCTTTTCCACGCTCAATGCTGCTCAAATACTTTGAATTGATATCTATTTTACATGATAATTCTTCCTGGGTAATCCCTTTTTTATTCCTGATCTCCCCAATCCGAATACCAACCAGCTTTTTTATATCCATCCTTTAATCCCCCACGCTAATCCCTTTTTGTTTGTATTATTGACAGAAATTTGAGAGATTGAGGACAGTCCACTACATAGAATATACTTGACTTCTTCATGGTGATAGATGTAATTTGCAATTTGTTCTACGGGAGGGAGGGTGTAATTATGGAAGAAGTAAAAAAATTGCAGGCATCCCCCTGACACTTAAACCGGAGAAGAAAAAATGACCGAAAGAGATTCCAATCAGCAGCCATATCCCCAGAACTACCCGCCATATTACGAAGACGAGATTAATCTT
>JAFDAS010000085.1 GCA_019313695.1 Deltaproteobacteria bacterium | reverse complement strand
ATTCAGGGGTTCAAGGGGTCGAGTGAAAGACTGAAAAACTACAAAGAAGGGGTCAAGGATTCAAGGTTTCGAGGGGTCGAGTGAAAAAAAAGAAGACAACCCTTGAATCCTTGACCCCTTGAATCCTTAAACCCTTTTCTCCAATTAGATTGGAGAAGAACCAGAAATAATAAACGGGATTGACTTATGTCCGGACAGAAAAAACCATGGGGCGGACGCTTTTCCGAACCCACTGACAAAAGAGTGGAGGAATTCACATCCTCTCTCCATTTCGATAAAAGACTCTACCGTTATGATATTGAGGGGAGCATTGCGCATTGCCGTATGCTTGCCGCGCAGGGGATTATCTCTCCGGAAGAAGCCGAAAAAATCATATCCGGTCTTCAGGATATCCTGCAAAACATGGAAAAGGGTGAGTTTTCCTATTCTTCCGATCTGG
Organism: Deltaproteobacteria bacterium; assembly: GCA_019313695.1. Taxonomy (GTDB): domain Bacteria; phylum Desulfobacterota; class Syntrophia; order Syntrophales; family UBA2210; genus UBA2210. The sequence goes on along the minus strand of JAFDAS010000085.1, from coordinate 8,001 downwards.
AAGATATACACATGGCCATAGAAAAATCTCTGATAGATCGTATCGGAGAAGTGGGGGGAAAACTTCACACGGCAAGGAGCAGAAATGACCAGATATCCCTTGACATGAGGCTTTATCTCCGGGATGAGGTGAAAAATATCCTTGATCTTGTGGCGGATCTCCAGACATCTCTTGTTGATGTGGCGAAGAGGGAGATTGATACCATACTGCCCGGTTACACGCATATGCGGAAGGCACAGCCGGTGCTTCTGGCCCATTACCTTCTCGCCTGGTGGGAGATGCTGGACAGGGATATGAGCCGCCTGAGAGAGTGCGGGGAGAGAATAAATGTTATGCCTCTGGGTTCAGCGGCCCTGGCGGGCACGGGATTTCCTGTAAACCGGGAATATGTGGCCGAACTGCTTGATTTTCCGAAGATCTCAGGAAACAGCATGGACGCGGTTTCAGACAGAGATTTTGTCGCGGAATTTATTTTCGATGCAAGCCTGCTGATGATGCATATGAGCCGTTTCTGCGAGGATCTCGTTATCTGGTCCGGCGAGGAGTTCGGATTTGTAGATATATCCGACGCGTTTACCACCGGCAGCAGTATCATGCCCCAGAAAAAGAATCCCGATGTGGCTGAACTGATAAGGGGAAAGACCGGACGTGTCTATGGAGATCTGATGGCGATACTGACCGTCATGAAAGGGCTCCCCATGACGTATGACAGGGATCTTCAGGAAGACAAGGAACCTCTGTTTGACGCGGTTGATACGGTGAAGGCCTGCCTTGCCGTCCTTTCGGATATGACTGGAAATCTGAAATTCAACAGGAGCAGGATGCTGGAAAGCGCCGCGGGAGGCTTTTCCACGGCGACAGACGTGGCCGATTATCTGGTAATGAAGGGGATTCCCTTCAGGGAGGCGCACGGCATAGTGGGACGTCTCGTGGGATACTGTATTGAAAGACAGAAGGATATGAAGGCCCTTGATATAGAGGAGATTCGCCTGTTCTGGAAGGATGCCGATGCGGATATCTATGCGTGCATGAATGTGAATGGTTCGGTTGGCGCGAGGAATATTACCGGCGGAACGGCCAGGGAAGCGGTATTGAGGAGAATAGAAGAGATAGAGTCCAGGAGGATTGGTTAGAATCGCCGGGGGAGGTGTGCGTATGATGAAAAGGGATAAATTATGGGCAATCTTGATAGTGGCGGCATTTTTCCTGTCTATATTCTGCGCCGGTTGCGGGAAAAAGGCTGATCCGCGTTACCCCCATGTCGACTATCCCGGAGAGATTTCAGACCTGAAAGTATCTATCGATAAAGAAGGTAGAGCTGTTCTGGAATGGAGTGTTCCCGTAGAGCGAGGAGATGCCGGGCATGTCAAGATCTTGAAGAGTGCTTTGAAGACGGATGGCACTGATTGTCCGGATTGCCCGCGCATATATGTTATTACAGGATACCTTCCGCTTCGTGATTTAAGTCTGGATGAAAAGGGGCGGTTCATGTACCTGGATCGGAACATCAGAAGGGGGTTTCTCTATTCTTACAGGGTTGTGATATGCAATTCCTCCGGTATGTGTGGAGGAGAATCCAATACCGCGAAGGTCGGGTATTATTTTTAGGGAGATGTGCAGGCCTGAAAAGCTTGAGATCTGAAAGTCATGAACTATTTTCACTATGTAGACAATAACCTCTGGTGTGAGGATGTCCCGGTTCTTGAAGTGGCAAAGGCCGTGGGGACCCCCCTTTATCTTTACAGCCACAGAACGCTCAAGAGGCATTTCGAGGTCTTTGACTCGGCCTTTGAGGATATCCCCCATATTATCTGTTTTTCCGCGAAGGCCAATTCCAACGCGGCTATCCTGAAGATATTCATAAATGAGGGAAGCGGCATGGACATTGTGTCCGGAGGAGAGCTCTACAGGGTTCTCAAGGCGGGAGCAGATCCCGGAAAGATAGTCTATTCCGGAGTCGGAAAAAGGGAGGAGGAGATAAGATATGCGTTGGAAAGCGACATACTCATGTTTAATATCGAGTCTTCCCAGGAGCTTGAGGTAATAAATGCGTGCGCCGGAAGGATGAACAGGGTGGCAAGGATATCCCTGCGTGTGAATCCCGATGTGGATCCCATGACACATCCGCATATATCCACCGGCATGAAGGAGAATAAGTTCGGAATAGATATCGAGAAATCTCTGGACGAGTACCGGCGTGCCACAAAGCTGGATCACATAGATATCATAGGGGTGGATTGCCATATAGGATCACAGATCACGGAGATCTCTCCATTTATTGACGCGCTGGATCGTCTGAAGGAGCTGATATCTTCCCTGAGAAATGAGGGCATCGGCATCAGGTATCTGGATCTGGGTGGAGGTCTGGGGATTACCTATGATGATGAAACCCCGCCTCATCCGACGGATTACGCGAAGGCCATCATGGACAGGGTGAGAGATATTGATTGTACATTCATATTTGAACCGGGCAGAGTAATTGTCGGAAATGCGGGCATCCTGGTTTCCGAGGTGCTTTATACAAAGACCAGCGCGGACAAGAGATTTGTCATAGTTGACGCGGGAATGAATGATCTGGCAAGACCCAGTCTGTACGACTCTTATCATAAGGTCCAGCCTGTTGAACTGAAAGAGAGGGAGGATATCCTGTCTGATGTGGTTGGTCCCATCTGTGAATCGAGCGACTATCTTGCCAGGAGCAGGGTTATACCCCGGCTGGAACGGGGAGAGCTCATAGCTGTCATGAGCGCCGGGGCGTATGGGTTTTCCATGTCTTCGAACTATAACTCAAGGCCGAGAAGCCCGGAGGTGCTTGTCAGGGACGGGGAGTTTTACGTGATAAGATCCGGAGAAACCCGGACAGGCCTGACAAAGGGCGAGAGTGTCCCGGATTTCCTGCGATAAAAGGAATGGTTCAAGGGGTCGAGTAAAAGGTGTATCGGGTAACCGGAAAAGTAAACTTTCAACAGGAGGAGAGGTTATGTTTAGAGGAGCGATAGTCGCGATTGTAACACCCTACAAGGATGGAAGGGTGGATGAAGAGGCGTTGAGGGAGCTTATCGAGTTCCAGATAGAGTCCGGGACCGATGGTATTGTTTCCTGCGGCACCACGGGAGAGAGCGCGACCCTGTCCCATGAAGAGCACGACAGGGTTATTGAGATTACCATAGATGCCGTCAGGAAGAGAGTTCCTGTAATCGCGGGAACGGGTTCCAACAGCACAACAGAGGCCATAAGGCTTACCGAACATGCGTACAAAGCGGGTGCGGATGGGGCATTACTGGTTACTCCTTACTATAACAAACCTTCACAGGAGGGGCTTTATCAACACTACAAGGCGGTGGCGGACGCCGTTCCTGTGCCGATTATTCTCTACAATGTGCCAGGCAGGACGGCGATTAATCTCCTGCCGGAAACCGATGCCAGACTTTCAAAGATCAGCAATATCGCAGGCGTAAAGGAGGCTTCGGGGGATCTGAAACAGATAAGCAGGGTTGTGGAGCTCTGCGATGACGATTTTGTCGTCCTGTCGGGTGATGACTTCACGGTTCTGCCCATTCTTGCGGTGGGGGGCAGGGGGGTTATCTCCGTTGTGTCCAATATTATTCCCGAAGACATGGCTGCCATGGTAGATGCCTTTGATGATGGTGATCTGGACAAGGCCCGCGGACTTCATCACAGGATGCGATCGGTGATGGATGCATGTTTTCTGGAAACCAACCCCGTTCCGGTAAAGGCCGCTCTGGCAATGATGGGTAAGATAGAATATGAATTGAGGCTTCCGCTATGCAGGATGTCGGATGCAAATTATGAACAATTAAAACAAATCATGACTGATTATGGTCTGATCTGGTGATGGTGAACAAAGTGATAAAGGTAATAGTTGCCGGCGCTGCCGGAAGAATGGGGGGGCGCATAATAACGCTTGTCCATGGTGACGATAGAGTAGAACTTGTGGGAGCGGTGGAGCGACAGGGACATCAACTCACAGGCCGTGATGTCGGCGCATATCTGGGATTAGGCGAAACTGGCGTAATCCTGGAAGACGACCTGAACAATTGCATCGGACGGGGCGATGTTGTTATAGATTTCAGCAGTCACACCGCCTCTGTGGCACATCTCAGAATAGCGGCCGGAAATAATAAGGCTGTTGTAATAGGCTCCACAGGATTGACGCCGGATGAGATGAAGCAGGTAGCGGACATCTCTAAGAATGCGAGGTGTGTCCTGGCCCCCAACATGAGCGTGGGCGTAAATGTAATGTTCAAGGTGCTCAAAGACGTAGCCGGGATTCTGGGTGGCGGGTACGATGTGGAGATCATCGAGGCGCATCACAACCAGAAGAAGGACGCGCCCAGCGGGACCGCTGTAAAAATGGCCCAGATCATAGCACAGGCCCTTGGCAGAGACATTGATAAGGTCGGTGTATATGGCCGCAAGGGTATGACAGGCGCGAGGCCGGAGGCCGAGATCGGTGTGCATACAGTGAGAGCCGGTGACATTGTCGGCGAGCATACGGTGCTCTTCGGCGGCATGGGTGAGAGACTGGAGTTTACTCACCGGGCCCACAGCCGCGATAATTTCGCCAGAGGAGCGATCAGGGCGGCCATCTGGATTGTGGACAGGGAAAACGGTCTTTATGATATGCAGGATGTCCTGGGTTTGAAGGATTGAAGCAAGGATATCATCATGGATGATGGCGTTATCTGTTTTCTGGGTATAGGCTCCAATATCGGGGATGCCGCTGCGAATTGCGCCGCCGCTGTAAAACGCATATCTGATGTGGATGGCGTCAGGGTTTTGAGATGCTCATCGTTATATGAGACTGAGCCGGTCGGATTTGAGGAGCAGGACTGGTTTGTAAATGGAGTTATCGAGATAAGAACCATGCTCGGGCCGCGCGCCCTCATGAATGCCATGCAGGGAGTGGAAGACGAAATGGGCCGGAACAGGGGAGAGAAGTGGGGGCCGAGGATAATAGATATCGATATCCTCCTCTACTGGCAGGCTGTCATAAAAGAGGAAGGGCTTGCCATACCGCACGCGGAGCTTCACAAAAGACGTTTTGCGCTTGTTCCATTGAATGAAATAGCTTCCTGTGCTATACATCCCTCGTTCGGGGTTTCCATAAAGGGCCTGCTGGACAGGCTTCAGGATAAAAATAAAGTTGAATGGCTGAGCGGTAAAGACCGCCCGTTTGTTTGAGAATGATTCGTTTAGTAATTGCAGGCATTATTGTATATGTGATATACCGTCTTTCGAGGTTTCTGTTTACCCCGGCGGGGAAGATATCGAAGAATCGTCCCGGGGAGCAATCCCGTATTGAGGGAGAAGATCTCGTAAAAGATCCATACTGTGGCACATATGTGCCGATAAACAGCGCACACAAGGCTGCCATGGATGGCAAGACGCTGTACTTTTGCAGCAGGGAGTGCCTTGAAAAATACAAAAAAGAGAACGGCTGAGGAGATTGCATGAAGTTTTTTATAGATACCGGTAATATTGATGAGATCAAAGAGGGGTTAAGTCTGGGGATGGTTGATGGTGTAACCACAAATCCCTCTCTTGTGGCAAAGGAAAAGAAGGATTTTGACACAGTAGTCAGAGAGATACTGGAGATAGTAGATGGCCCTGTGAGTCTTGAGGTAATAAGTGAAGACGCCGAGGGTATGGTTGCCGAAGGGGAAAAACTGGCGAAGCTGGCTGAGAATGTTGTGGTGAAGGTTCCGATGACAACCGAGGGATTGAAGGCCACACGGATGTTATCTGACCGTGGAATCAGCGTAAACCAGACGCTGATTTTCTCTCCGGTGCAGGCGCTTCTGGCTGCCAAGGCAGGCGCTGATTATGTCAGTCCCTTTATAGGGAGGCTTGACGATATTTCTCACACGGGAATGGAACTTGTGGAACAGATACTGACCATCTTCGACAACTACGAGTTCGATTGCGAGGTTATTGTTGCAAGCGTCAGACATCCTCTTCATGTCCTTGACGCGGCGCTTCTTGGGGCCGATATCGCCACGATTCCATTTAAGGTGATAAAGCAGCTGGCCGGGCATCCGCTCACGGATGTGGGGATTAAGAGATTTCTGGACGATTGGCGCAGTGTTCCGAAGGGATGACATGATAAACTTCCTGAAAGATTCCTTTGATAAGATGACGACATCAAAGGACAGGAGCGAGATATTCAATCTTCCGAACTGTATCACCCTTCTCAGGCTCGCGGTGGTTCCGGTGTTGTTTCTGCTTCTCCTTTCTCCGGGTAGATCCCTGAGCATGGTCATTGCCGTCCTGTTTATTCTGGCCTCAATTACGGACCTGATAGATGGGTACGTGGCGAGAAAATACAATATCGTGACCACGATGGGAAAATTTCTGGATCCAGTGGCGGATAAGCTTGTAGTGACTACCGCCATGATCATGATGATTCCCATCGACAGGATTCCGGCGTGGATAGTCGCTATTATTATCATGAGAGATTTACTGGTGGATGGCCTGAGGAGCGTTGCTTCGGCGGATGGTCTTGTAATCGACGCAAGCAGGCTGGGGAAACAGAAAACCCTGTGCCAGATTGTCGCGGTATCGGCGCTGTTGATACACTATGACACCGTCTTTGGTATTAACGCGCACGCGGTTGGCATGGTTGTTCTCTACTTAGCCCTTGTTTTGACTGTGTGGTCCGGCGCGGATTATTTCAAGAAGTTTTATGAGGAAAAGATAAGGGGAAAATAGGGACAGCGCCCTTTTTTTATTCCGCCTTACACCGTCTGAAAATCAAGCGGGCGTAACTCAGTGGTAGAGTGCAACCTTGCCAAGGTTGACGTCGACGGTTCAAATCCGTTCGCCCGCTCCAGTTTTTGGCGGCATAGCCAAGTGGCTAAGGCAGCGGTCTGCAAAACCGTTATTCACCGGTTCGAGTCCGGTTGCCGCCTCCAATAAAAAATGGGGGATAGGCCTTTGGCTTGTTCCCCATTTTTATGTAATCTGGCGAACTTGCGAACTTGGGGACGCCCTTTATATGTTTATATTTAAATAGTCATCAAGCACCCAGCACTCATCACGAACGAGATGTTCCCCTTTTTGGACGGCAACGCTCACTGTCGGCAAGGATATCTCCAATCGCTTCGATACATCTGTCATCGAAAAACCCAGTTCTCGAACAGCCCAGTAACAAAACAGGATACGCGCCTTCGTCACTTTGCGGGCCTTTGCAGGGCCAACGAACTCTTCCGGACGTATCGTTATCAGGGTCGCCACTACTCGTTGCAGACGATCCAAGCCTATCCCTTTAGCCTTCAATGCATATTTTCGCGTCATTTTTTCATCTGCATCGGCCAATACCTTCTCGACAAAATCGCTGTCCCCCAAGATTCGTTCATCGCTTTTTTGAAAACCGCCCGTTTCACGAAGCATCTGTACCCCGGCCCAGCCTCCGGCACTGCGAATCAGCCCTCCTCCAATCAATTCCTGTTGTCTGCCCTGATTAACCCCTGTAGTGATATAGTCATGATAAATGCGTTTCGCCTGAAGGAACTTTTTACCGAAAAATGCCAAGACCGCCTCTGTCGATTGCCACTCCTTTTTATGCTTCCCCATTATGACACCATGTCCCGCATACGGATATTCATCCAGGGCACTGAGATCATCGACAAGACCAGCTCTCAATGGATTGAGATGAATATAACGCACTAATTCTTTCAAATAAGCGTCTTCTTGGCATAAAATGGATTTATAACGGTTCTGGAAAAGATGGCCGCTTCGCCGATGACGGCGGTTATACCCCACTGCATAGCCGGTCAATAGCCGCCGCATTACGGTGGCAATCGGAACATTGCCGGTCTTCAGCAACAGATGAAAGTGATTAGGTATCAGCGCCCAAGCATAGCACTTGGTGTCAGTTTGCTCTACCAGCTTGCCGAGTCTTTGCAGAAAATCTTCACGATCCGCATCGTCTCGGAATATCTTGTTCCTCTCTATCCCTCTGGAGATAACATGGTGCAA
>JAFDAS010000084.1 GCA_019313695.1 Deltaproteobacteria bacterium | reverse complement strand
CAGATAGGCTGATTTAATAGCCGGAAACCTCAGGAAAAGGGGCGCCAAATCTTGTTTCAGATTATTGATGGATTCACTTATCATACTATTATTCATATTTTACGCATATTATACATTCCGGTGTTTGTCAATTTGTTTATAATGATGGCAAGGGCGTGGTTACAATAATTTTATGGCAGAGTTCTTGCTGTTATTAGTCATGATGGATTTGTAAAAAGTACGAATCCATCAGATGTTAAGTGTTAACAGCTTGATAAAACAGATAATTACTTTAACCCGATGCCTGATCCCTTGTCATCGCTCGGGTCGAGGACAAGTTTCGCGGGAATGACACACGGGGCGGGAAAGAATTATATTATAATTTTTGGTGTCTTTGTGTCTTAGTGGCTGAACTATTACCAAATAACCTTAAAGTTTTGGGAAAATTTTTCCGATTAAGCTTATAACTGGATACGAATTGCCTACCTGAACAAAGGAGAAAAAAATGTCCATCAGCACAAACCTGATATCCGGCCTTTCAAGTGGTTTTGACTGGCGGTCCATGATTGATCAGTTGATAGCGATAGACCGCGGCAGGGTCGATCTGGTCGAGGGCAGGAAATCTGAATACGAGTCACAGCTTGCTGAATGGCAAAATGTCAACACCATGCTGCTTTCGCTCAAAACAGCTTCAGCCGCCTTGAGTACAGAAAGCGCTTTTAATGTGTTTAAGTCCAGTATTACGTCCAGTGCAGAGTCCGGCACACCCACAGCGGCATCCAGTCTGCTGACTATCTCAACCAGCTCCACGGCTTCTCCCGCACTGTATAACATCAAGGTAAACAATCTCGCGCAATCGGAAAAAATCTCTTCCACAAATTATACGGCCACAGACACGGCGCTTGAGATGGAAGGGGATATTTTGGTGTCGGGAAAAGTTGTGAACATTGTATCGACCGACACACTGGCAGATATCAAGGACAAAATTAACGCAGTGAATACGGGTTCGGACCCTTCCAATGTGACAGCAAGTATTGTTTCACACTCTTCCACAAATTATCATCTGATTCTGACAAGCGATAATACAGGCGAAGACGGGCTCAGTGTGCTTGAGGGGGCCTATGATAGTGGTGACAACATCCTTGAGGAGATGGGTTTTATCAGTAGTTCCACTACTATCAAGACTGCCACGAGTGACGGGGCCAAAAGTGATCTCTTTACGAGTTCTGATGGAATTGTGGCCACATTATTGAACCTGACCAATGCGCCAGCGGACCCCGTAACGGTTACGATCGGGGGAAACAACGTTGATATTGATCTTGATAGCGAATCAATAACGGATATTGCAAGCACTATAGACGCACTCGCGGGCATTTCGGCCGAGGTCGTCTCTGAAACTGTAGATGGGGAGACAAAATATCGGATAGACATCAGCGGAACCACATCCTTTACGGATAGTGGCAATGTTCTCCAGACTCTGGGTATTCTTGAGGGGACATACGGGACTGTCGCGGAGGTACACTCAGGGAGTGTGAACTACGACACGTCCGGTAGTGAGGTCGATTCAGCAACCCTTCTTACAGATATCTGCACCGGTATCATTCGCGGTGATGTGGCGAATGTGGAGTTAGATTCAGATCCTATATCAGCTACAACAGTATGGAATGATATCGACACCGGAGGAGCCGCAATTAAAAATACTGATAGCATCGATGTTGTAGGGACTAAACACGATGGGACCGCGGTTAACGTAACTTTTACTATTGATGATGCTACTGATACTCTGGGCGAAACGGACGGTTTCCTTGACTGGCTGGAAACCCAGTTTGGTGGTTCTGCCAATGTCGATGCCTACTTTGATTCTTCCGGCAGGCTGGTTCTTGAAGACTTACAGTCCGGTAGCAGTCAGCTCAGTATTACCGACATGACGTATAACGGTATTGCTGTGACCTTCAGCTTCAGCAGTGCTGAGCCGTTCGATAATACTGTTGCAGCTGGTGACACCATCACTATTTCAGGGACACAAGGAGACGGCACGAGTATTAGTACAACTTATACGGTTGTCGACGGCCACGACATTCAAGACCTTTTGGATAAGATCAATAACGCAGTTGATGGGTTTGGATCTGGGACAAGGACTGCGATCGCCAGCGTTTCTGCGGACGGAAAAATCATAATTACCGACGGTACCGCCGGAAACAGCCAGCTTTTACTTACCCTTGTTGCTAACAATGAGGGTGGAGGCTCTCTTAATTTCGGCGAGATCTCCATGCTCACCGAGGGTCGCAGCATGCAGGTTGCTGCGGGTGAAGACGCGGAGATCGTAGTGGACAACGTGACCATAACGAATTCTTCCAATACTATCGAGGACGTTATCGCGGGCGCGACCCTGAATCTTGTGGGAGAAGACTCGGATACCACCGTTACTCTCAAGATAGAGCGGGATCTTGCCTCCATAAAGTCAAAGATCGAGGACATGGTCAGCGCCTATAACTCCATAATGGATTATATCAATATTCAGTTTACCTACGACGACGACACGGAACAGGTTGGCGGCATCCTCTTCGGGGACGGCACACTCTCGACCATCAAGTCAGAGCTTATCAATACGGTCACGAGAACGGTTGCCGGGGCATCCAGCGACTATAACAAGCTGGCCCTTATCGGGATTGCCTTAGACGTGGTGGACACCGACGAAGGAGAATATAACAAGCTCAATCTGGTTATCGATGATGATGGCGCTGATGATAATGATCTCATGGATTATCTTGAAACGAATTTCGATGATGTTAAAAAGCTCTTTATTGCTTCCGGATCTTCTCCTTACTCAAATCTAACATATATAGGGCATACGGATGATACAGAGGGAGGAGCATATAACGTCACAATCTCGCAGGCAGCCACGCGGGGTACAACAACAGGGAGTAATGCCCTTGTTGGGACAATTGCAGATGACGAAGAGGTGACCCTTACGGATTTTGCCACGGGCAGGATTGCGACCGTGGATCTCACAATTGGTATGGACATCAACGATGTGATCAACGCCATCAATTCGGAGTTTGCTCGGGAATACACGGAGCAACTCACGGGGGCTACTTCAAACGCCGGTGTTACCTCTACGACTTTGCTTAACGATGCATTAGTGGGCGGTGAAGATAACGATGTCATCACGTTTTCAGGGATAAAACGAAATGGCATCAGCGTCTCCGGGAGTTACACAATCAGTGATGCAACCACGGAAACCGTAGGAAACCTTCTGGAGGCCATCGAGGATATGTACGAAGACGGGGTCACGGTTGCCATGGATGGTGACGGTAAGATCGTGATTACAAACACGCAGGCAGGGGACAGCAATCTTTCCTTCAATATAGATACTTCGGCTCTTACCGACTTGGATTTTGGAGATGTGAGCACCACGACCGAAGGCCGTTACTCCATGGCCATTACGGCGTCCGAAAATGACGATAATAAGCTCGTCTTGACCCACAACACTTATGGAACCGGGCAGCAGGTTACTACAAAGTCAGAGAATGGGAGTGACGCTCTGGGATTAAATGATGCTACAAATATCTGGGGCTATAACGTTGCCGGAACTATAAATAGCTTGACGGCTACCGGCAGCGGTCAAAAGCTGTCGCTGGACAGTGACGGTAATAACGCAGACGGGCTGTCTATAAGTTATACGGGTACAACCACTATAGACACAACCTTTACACTTACTCTTGGGATCGGGGAGTTGATGGATCGCAGGCTTGGTTTTATCACCAACACCTCAGACGGATATGTTACATACAAGCAAACGTCCCTTGGAAACAGCATTGACAGCTTTGAGGATCAGATTGAAAACATGGAAGCAAGCCTGAACCGCAAAATGGAGACAATGATCAACAGGTTTGTGGCTATGGAAATGGCCATGGCCGATATTCAGAACCAGGGTCAATGGCTTATGGCGCAGGTCAGTGGTTCACTCTCCGGCTGGGGAAGCTTGTAGTAGAGCGTAGAGCAGAAGGTTAGAGGGTTAGAAAGTGAAGAAGGTGAGAAGGTAAGAAAGTAAGAGAAGGAGAACGTTTGGAGAGAAAAAAGAGCATACGTCATTTTCGGGATCTTGAAGTTTACAGGCGGGCTTTTGATGCGGCAATGCAGATATTTGAAGTTACGAAAAAGTTTCCTCCAGAAGAAAGGTTCTCCATGGTAGATCAAATTCGAAGGTCATCGCGTTCTGTATGTGCCAACTTGGCGGAAGGATGGCGGAAAAGGCGTTATTTGGCTGTCTTCAAAAATAAAATTACAGATTCAATGCAGGAAGCGTCGGAGACACAGTGCTGGTTGGAATTCTGCCTTGCCTGTTGCTACATCAAGCAAGATGTTTTCGATAAACTTGATAATGAATATGAGCAATTGATTGCAATGTTAAATTCCATGGAAATGAACGCTGCAAAATTCTGTTACTAATCTTCTAACCTTCTGATCTTCTAACTTTCTGCTTTTGAGCCATGCTTAATTCCATGAAGGTCGGAGGATTAGGGGATTAGAAGATTAGAAGAGCAGAGGGTTAGAGGATTAGAGGGCAGAAGTCGGTGGATAAGAATGTTGGAATTAAAGGATTAAAGAAATATTTACGACTCGATCAGTTGTGAGCGAAGTGAACTAAATTAACAAGGAGGATATGCTCTCATGTACGGAAATGGAATTGATGCTTACAAGCAGGCAAACGTAATAACGGCAGACCCTAAAAGACTAATATTGATGTGTTATGAGGGAGCGATAAGCAGCCTGAAGACGGCAAGAGAAAAGTATATTTCCAAAGAATATGAAGCAAAAGCGGGGGCTCTTCAAAAGGCGCAGAGCATTATAGGCGAATTGATGCAGGCGCTTGATTTCGAAAAGGGTGGAAAAATAGCCGAGAATCTGAATTCCTTATATAATTATATGCTGCGCCGCATAACTGAGGGAGATGTAAAAAGGGACGTAAAAGCCTTTGATGAGGTAATTCTGATGCTCGAAGAACTTGAATCAGCATGGAAGGAAATCGGTGCAAAACCCTGCGTTGCAAAAAGTGTTGATGTAGAAGGCGCTGTTATGCAGAGTGCCGTAACCATTTAAAAATTTACAATATCCGGCAGACGGAGCAAAGTAATATGGAAAAAGACAATTCATTGGATATCCGCAGCCTCCTGGAACAGAAGTTGAATACCTTTAAAGACTTTCTTTCTGTGACCGTGTTGTTAAAGGAAGCTGTTGTTTCTGAGGATGTGGAGGATATCGAGTCGCTTATAGAAAAGCGCCGTAGTTATATAAAGGCAATAGACCGGATTGACCGCGGAATAAAGAAGATAAGTGAGATCCGCACAACATCACCGTCGGCAGAGACAAGAAAAGAGATCGAACTGCTCTCAAAGGCCATCAGAAATACCGCGGAAAATGCGGCGTTTCTAAACAGAGAATTTGAAACCATATTGGAATCCAAGCATGGAGACCTGGGAAAGCGTATATCGGAGATGAGCCGCAACCAAGCTGGGATTAAAGGATATGCGGGTGGAGGACAAAGAAAGGATCAGCCCAGGTTCCTGGATATTAGATTATAACCTAAATTCATCAAGTGTTAGGTGTTAAGTGTTAGGTGTTAAGATAAAACATTTTGTTTATCCAATCATCCCATTCCAGCATTTCTAAATCCTTAAATTTCCGTTGTGGCGGAACTCCTTTGGGAATTTAATTGGCCTCAACCCCTTAATCCTATTCTAACATATTGAAATTACAGAATAAGCAAATTCCTTGACAGAACAGGTAAGTTTATATAGTTGTAACTGATCAGGTGTATGGTGAGACCTTTGCAAAACTTCCCCTTTTGCCCGATTACTGCGTTAGGCTCAAATTTTAATCCTCGAAATATTCAATATATTCCTGTGGTTGAAATTTTCGCCTTCCTTGTACTCGAACAAAATTGAACATTTTTCAAAGGTCTCATAATCTGAAGGCTGAAGGATGCTGTGTCTTTCTAACATCAAAAACCGGAGTTGTTTATGATTCAAACAAATATAATAAATATGATAATTAATGCCGGACTAATGGTGCAGTTTGTGCTGCTTCTCCTGCTCTTTTTTTCCATCACATCATGGGCAATCATGATAATGAAATATCGATATCTTAGAAGGGCATATAAAGAATCGATCCTTTTCACAGATTTTTTTTGGAAAAGCAGGGATCTTTCCGATGCTTTCGCTAAAGCAAAGCATCTTCACGGCAGTCCTATTGCCAAGATTTTCAGGGTTGGATATCTTGAGCTGAAAAAATTGAGTCGATCCGGTGTTCCGGTCTCATCGCAATCATCACAAGCCCATGAGTCAGAAACTTATTCCCTGGGCGCCAACTTTGCTGTTGTTGACAATGTTAAAAGAGCTTTGCGCAGGGCTATAAATACAGAAACAACCAGAATGACTCAAATGGTTCCTTTCCTCGCTACAACAGGAAACACAACACCTTTTATCGGTTTGTTCGGAACTGTATGGGGTATTATGAATTCATTTCATGGAATCGGTTTAACAGGTTCGGCCAGCCTTGCTGTTGTGGCCCCTGGGATTTCTGAGGCGCTTATAGCGACTGCGGCAGGTTTGGCTGTCGCAATACCCGCGGTTATCGCTTTTAATTATTTTATGCAGAAAATAAGGATCATTGAGACTGAATTGCAGGGGTTTGCCGCAGATTTACTGAATATTATTGAACGGGATATCCTTAGGGAAAAGGAGAACAATCGATGAATTATGGAGGCAAAAATAACCACCTGATGTCCGACATAAACGTGACGCCATTTGTTGATGTTATGCTCGTTCTTTTAATTATTTTTATGGTAACAACGCCTATGATGGTACAGGGTGTAAATGTTTCTTTACCGGAAACGACTTCTGAACCGCTGTCTTCAACAGAAGAGCTTCTTGTAATTACCATCGACATCAATAATAAAGTTTATATTAATGATTATCAGGTTACAATCGATTTTCTGCAGGAGAAACTGATTAAAATTTTTAAGGGCCGCAGCGACCGTGAGGTTTATCTCCGGGCAGACAAAGGAATACCGTATGGAATGGTAGTACGTGTCATGTCGGAGATAAAGGGGGCAGGGGTCGAAAGATTAGGCATGGTGACAGAGCCCGCGCGCCAGTGAGCGGGTTAGAAGGTCAGAAGGTTAGAAGATTAGAAGGTTAGAAGGAAGGAAAAGATGAACATCGAACATCGAACGTCCAACATCGAATATTGAATGAAGATCCTGCTTATACGGAGCCGCGGGGTTTTTAAAAAATTGTGAATTGTAAAGTATAAGCTGTAAACTGTGAACTGTGAACTATGAAGTGTAAACCGACAACCGTGAACCGACAACTGTGAATCGTTATAGCAGATGAAGGAAAATATGCATGAACATGCTTATTTGCTTTTTGGGCTTGAAGAAAAGCCTCGCGCATTATTTTTAACTTTTACTTTTTCAATTATATGCCATCTGATTTTTTTTGCTGTTTTAATATTAGTGCCGGAATATAAGCC
>JAFDAS010000278.1 GCA_019313695.1 Deltaproteobacteria bacterium | reverse complement strand
TTTCGGGGGAGCCGCCGACCAACAACTCTATCAGTGGTAGTCTGTGATTTCGACCTCGTAGGCATGGCCTTCCTCCCAATTAAAACAAATTCGGTATTGGTGGTTAATTCGGATGCTGAACTGATTTTCTCGATCACCTTTTAGACGCTCCAGACGGTTTCCTGGAGGCGCCTTGAGTTCGCTGACCTTTCGAACGCGGTTAATTTGATCCATCTTTCGCCTGGCAACAGGCCAAATTGCGTGTGGACAGCATTTTCTGGCAGCTCTGGATGCCAAACCATCAAAAATGTCCTCTGTGCCAGTGTTTTTGAAAAATTGTATCATGGATCACATTATAACGCGATCCATGATAAGAGTCAATTTCCATATTTGGCAAGCTCGGGCGAAGGGGTCGGACAGTCAAATTCCATCTGGGCCGAACTCCGCATATGAATGTTAGGCGGAAAGCTGTGTAAGATCACATGTGGAATCAAGGGGGTTCCTGGGTGTAAGGTTTTTACAATTTATAGTTCCGGATTTGTGATGAAAAGTTTCTCCCCCAACAGGAAAAACAGCTCCTGTCAGGATCTGGTAGGGCAGAGTATTGGGCGCCCTTTACCAAAATCCGCTCACCCCCGACATTAAGAGGTCTGGAATAAAGGGGCCAAGGTTACTTGTGACTCATGTGCACTTGCATTCTTTTTGACAGACAATCGTTTTCCTGCCGATAGACTTTTGTGAGGAACTTCAGAAACCATCAATTCAGTGCCAGCTTGCGAAGCCGAACGCCGAGGTAACCGGCCGCGCCGAAGTGCCACGAAAGCTGATTTTCACTGACTTCTGTTGATGGCCCTGCGGATGATTTGTTCGGTTGAGCGATCGTTTGAGCAGTGCTGTCATGCATAGTTATACACTGGAGTTTCGATTATTCTGTCGGGCCTTTTCCTTTTCTTTATAATGCCTTGGATATGCTCTACCGTCTCAGGAGCGAAGAACTGTTCTCCCGTCTCGCTGCACACGCGGGCAGGTACGTTTTCAACAATGAAAAACCTACCACCATGCTCCAGTGTGTAAGTTGCTTTGGTATCTACCATTGTCTCTTTCATTCCGAATTTCCTTTCATCTCATCTTCTGACCCGAAAATCGATCCACAATCCGGGCGCAGCCTCATCACGTTGTCTCCTGGACTTTAGCATGTGTCTTCCTTCACACCGAACCTACGCATAATCAGCACCAAAAGCTTGATAAATCACAGTTTACGAAAAAGCGGCACAGCCCGCAGCTTTTGGTGTTTGGTTCCGCATGCGATTCTTCAACTCGACACGGAGTGCCTTGCTTCTTCGCTTCCTTCAAAGACAGCCAATTCCTCGTGTAGGCGCGCAATCATTTTACGAATGCCGGCCTTCGTGAATCCTTTCGAACCGATGGGGTGGGTCTGCTGCAGCCGCTCCAATCGTTTTTCAAGGATACGCATTTCTTCCTGGGCTTTTTCGTATTCCGTCAGATTGAAAATCATAGTTTGACCTCCACAAGTCCTTTGCGCCGGCCATCGGCTTCACGTGTGCGACTGAAAAATTCAGTCCACTCATTCCAGTCGGTTTCGTCTTCCGCAGCAAAGATTTCTTCAGGGCGACGGGTCAGAATCATTTCTTCCAGTTCTAATGCCGCCTCAATTTCTTGCTCAATTTGGTGTTGGAAATCCTGAGGAAGCAGAATAACCGCGTCAATGTCGTCTGGTTCAGCCTTCGCTGTGACGAAACTTCCATCAATCAGCAGGCGTAGACCGCCAATCAGTCGAGCTAAGTCTATCCAACGCCGAATTCGAATGACCAGCCGTCTGCGCCGCCGAGACGATGAACCAAATCGAAACATGATTTCGGTTTTCGAAGCCAGGTACAGCCCTTCAGGCAGGTAACCATCGGCGCGAAATTTAGGTATTGTCGAATCCTGCGGCTCCACATGAACTCCTTGATGTCCGATAAACGCATTATAGTATAGCAGAAAAGTGTGCCGGACATAACTTGTAGCCGCCGAACGGCGGGGCAAGTCCCCTGTATGTGAATCCAGTTAATATGTTGAACATATTAACTAAAGTACAACTATCCGAAGGCAAGGGCGGAACAGTGAGAAGGGCATGGGTGTCAGGCCTACACATTTCACTATCATAAGGAATTAGAAACAAATAGTCGCACAGCCTAAAAATCGGTAATGCTTATTGCGTTGCTGTCAACTGTGTAGGCCTGACACCCATGTCTTCAGGATACGTTAAAGCTTGAGGCAAATAACGCAAAGTACTGTGTCCCTCATTCCTCACGCAAGGACGTGGTGAAAAGCCGCCTTCTGATCT
>JAFDAS010000008.1 GCA_019313695.1 Deltaproteobacteria bacterium | reverse complement strand
CCCATAGTGCACAACACGTGGCTTAGTTCTTCAAACGTCAATCCAAAATTGATCCAACACTTCGAACCTAAATCTGATTGTCTATTATCGCAACTTTGGATTGACGCTTATTCGTTATATGCAACATATCCCGTATTTTTAAGCTTATGCGTATAATCTTAAATTCGTTATTTTACGCGGAAATCGAATCTTATTTTTACATAACACATAAATTTAACCTTTGCTGTAACATCTTTATTCCCTTGACAAAATTAAGTTATGAAAGTAATTTGTTTCTAACGACATAAACAGGGCAACCTGTTTGTCATGAAAGGAGATATTTTACCCATGGCCCTTACAAAGGCAGATATAGTCAAATCAATCCATGACCAGATTGGCTTTCCTCAGAACAGATCCGCAGACATATTCGAATCCTTTCTGGAGATAATAAAACAATCGCTCGAAAAAGGTGAAACCGTTATGATCAGCGGGTTCGGAAAGTTCGGCGTCATTGAAAAGAACGCCCGGAGAGGAAGAAACCCCCATACAGGTGAAAGGCTCATGATAGCGTCGAGGAAGATAGCCACGTTCAAGGCCTCTCCAGGGTTAAGGGATAAGGTCGACGGTTGATCCATGCCATCATTCCATCTATATCTGATTATACAAATCCGTTGAGGGGTCGTAATGGTGAAAAGATCCTTACCAGTGACGATCGCTGCTATTCTTTTTTTCGGAACGACACTGGTTCAGGCGTATGAGGTTCGTGTCGAAGAGGTCATAAATAATCCCACGGTGATCTACAAAAAGGCCCTCAGCGTCGACGTCACTCTGGGGATATGGAACAGGGTTCTGGACAATCCATGTCTCATGGGGCGGCTCTGGGAAATATACAAATTTCAGCCATCTTACAAAGTGACCAAGGTTGATACAGGCATCCATGTCTCCGATCCATCGGGAATTACCGGTGACATCCGGCGGGTCGGTCAATCGGATCATGCAAGGACCTTTTACGGGACAGGGAGGTTCGATCACTGGGCGGTGCCTTCCTTCTTTACCGCTAATGGCGTCGCTATTTTTGAATACAAAACGGACAGGAACAGGCTTTCGGGAGAGGTGAAAATCTTCATGCGGGGAAATAACGGTATCTCAAGGTTCGTAATGAAGATCTTCTCCGGCATCCTCACCCGCCGCATCAACAATCGCATCGAGAACAATCTGGAAGATATGAAAAAGATTATCCGGGATATCGCCAACGATCCCCACAAGGTCAGAGAAGCCCTGGCCGGCCAATTGATGAGCGATTTCAACAAAGTGTTTCCAGTGATGGAGATCAAACCGGCAAAAGAGTGAAAAATGTGTCCGGCGCCGATCAGGGCCGGTTAGCTTTTCGCTCTGTCGTCTTTTAAGCCTTGTGTACGAGAAAAGTCTTTTTTCGCGGCGCCGACTATATCCCGCAGAGATTCAGGGTGCTGTATCAAAATTTCCTTTTGTGCCGTGGGAAGGCGCTTGATTCTGTGCTCCAGCCTCAACGCCTCCCCCCGGTTACCAGCATGCATTGTGAGCACGAGTTGAAGCGGCCCCCTCCCTCTCAGGTACCGTGCGGCTCTGGGACCTGAAGCCTGATGCTCGGCAAAGCGGCGGTCCACATCGGTGGTTATCCCCGTGTAGAGGGCTCCGCTCCTGCATCTGATCATATAGACATACCAGTTCTCCATACAGGTCTCTATATGTTTTCTTATAATGTCCTCCCGGAATGGAACCTGTTTATGTCAGTTTTCCCTCCGCGTACATCTCCCTGAGCCCCTTTTTATCAAACTTCATAACGCTGGTCTTCGGCAAGGCATCCATGAACGCAAATTCCTTGGGTATCCAGTATGAGGCCTTCACCTTGTCTTTGAGAAATTCCTGCAATTCCTCGGCGGTCAGGGTTTCTCCCGGCTGAATCACGATGCACCCGAAAGGCACCTCCTGCCATTTTGGATCGGGCACACCGATAATGGCGGCTTCCACTACCTTCGGATGGGCCATTATGATATTTTCAAGATCCACCGACGAGATCCATTCACCTCCGCTCTTGACCAGGTCTTTTGTCCTGTCAACAAGACGCACATAACCTTCCTCGTCCATGGTACCCACATCCCCCGTGTGGAACCAGCCATCCACAAAGGAGAGTTTGGAGCGCTCGGGCTCTTTATAATATTCATCCGCAATCCAGGGTCCCTTGAGCCAGATCTCCCCCATTTCCTCGCCGTCCATTCTCACGTCTTTGCCGGTCTCCGCGTTCACTATCCTCATATCAAGGCCGAGAGCTAACAGGCCGGCGCTGTTGCGCACACTGTAGAGTTCATCTGGAGAAAGATCCGTCATGTAGCTTTTCTCCAGCGCCGCAGTTGCAAGGGGTGATGTCTCGGTGCCGCCATAGGCCTGCCTTATTGGGAAGTTGTATTTTTCATTCAATCCCTTCATCAAATACAGGGGACACGCGGAGCCCCCACTGGCGATCACCCTCAATGATGAGAAATCGTATTTTCCTCCCTTTTCGAGGTAGTCGTAGAGCATCAGCCAGATCGTCGGCACACCACAGGTAACAGTCACCTTTTCATCCGCAATAATACGGCAGATCTTTTCCATATTGAGCGTCTCCCTGCCGGGCAGGATCTGTTTGGTACCACCACCTACACA
Source organism: Deltaproteobacteria bacterium (assembly GCA_019313695.1). Classification (GTDB taxonomy): domain Bacteria; phylum Desulfobacterota; class Syntrophia; order Syntrophales; family UBA2210; genus UBA2210. Next base: position 28,416 of record JAFDAS010000008.1, on the reverse strand, counting down.
AATGAAGGGCAGACCCCATGCGTTTGCATGGAACATGGGAACGATATGGAGCGCGCAATCGCTCTCCAGAGTGCCAAATGTTACCCCCACCGCATAGGTGTGAAGAACTATGCTCCTGTGTGTATAGACGACTCCCTTTGGATCACCCGTGGTAGCGGATGTATAGCACATAAGTGCGGGGTCATTCTCATTCAGGTCTTCTGGGAAATCATACTCTTCCGGAAATTCAGAGATCCATTCATCGTATGAATAGGCAGGTGAAAGCGTAGTCTCAGGAAGCTTGCCGCTCTGAGACAGGATCACAAAATGCTCCACTGTCTTGAGCTGGTCCCTTATGGCCTCAACGATGAAGACGAGATCTTCTTCGATAAACAGGACTTTATCCTCGGCATGGTTAAGAATATAGGAAAGGTGCTGCGTCGGCAACCTGAAGTTTGCCGTATGAAGAACCGCACCCATGCAGGGAACGCCAAAATAGAGTTCAAGGTGCCGGTGGTTGTTCAACGCGAGGCTCGCAACCCTGTCCCCTCTCTTTATACCAAGAGATTCAAGCGCATTAGCCAACTGGCAGGTTCGTTTGAAATAATCCCCATAGGTGTACCGAAAAATCTCATCGGGATAGATTGATAATATTTCCTTCTTCGGGAAATATTTCGCCGCTCTCAGAAGAAAACTCCTGAGTAACAAAGGATAATCCATCATGATAATGTCCCCCCTTTTGCATGCAATGTTATTAGTAAAAAACCACCCCCATTTTCCTGCATAATAATGAAAATCGAGATTATGTCAACTTTTTAATCCACAGATTTCGCAGATTACACGGATTACTCTAATCATTTGAAGTACGATGCGAAATCAGCAGGGTTTAATCCCCCGCAGCATGCTGCGACAGGAAAGATAAAACATTTATTTTGATACCCCGTTGCTTGCGGCGGGGTTGTTCGTTGTAATAGGATACTTCTTTTTGATGAGTTGATGACACTCTACTTTCTCTTTATGGTGATTTTGTGTTCGTCACCTTCTTCGCTGACATCTGTTACTTTCCAGCCCTGGCTTGTGGCGGCACGGGAGACATTTTCCTTTGATGTCTCCGTATCTACAAGAATCTCCACCTCGCTTGTTTTCCCCGTCTTTATTTCGTTTAGTGTCATTAAAACGGGTTGAGGGCAGGAAAGCCCCCGTGCGTCAACTTTTGCACTCATGCGTTACTCCTTTTTCTCATCGTAAATCCTATAAACAGGCAGACGATCAGGCCGATAATTACGGCCTCGATGCCGTAAGGGCCAACCCCTCTTGGAGAACTGGCCAGACCGAAATTGTGGGCGAATCCCGCCCCGACGATCATTCCCATCACAAAAACGGCGGCATCCCCGTCACCCTCACCGGACAGGAAAAGCTGACGTCCGGGACACCCTCCGGCAAGAGCAAAGGCCAGACCGGCCAGAACCATCCCCGCGAAGTTCCAGATATGCATGGCATGTGCGACAGGCTGGGCTTTAAATCCCGGGTGAAACTGACCGACGATGAGATTTGTAACGAAAGCGGCGGCGACAAGGGCGATGAATCCCAGGAGGAGATGAGTCTGTCGAAAGAGGATAAAGTCTCTTATTGCCCCCATTGTGCAGAAACGGCTTCGCTGCGCGAGGAATCCCACAGCAAGGCCTGTTCCCAGAGAGATAAAAAAGGGTGCATGCATCGCGCCTGGACCCCTCAAACTATAGAAAAGAACCCCGCTTCTGTTTTGACCTTCAATCTGTGGAAAGGCAATGAGAAGAACCAAAAAGCCAAGCATTATAAGCGGCAGCATCCATCCTGCCGCGGCATGGGTAGCCTGGGCGCGCCCCAGAGTGAAGCCTTTTCTGAGAAAAAGAGTCCCAATCCAGATGCCGGATATCAGTCCCAGCAAACCGAGAATGGCATTTCCGTCGCCACCGGCCAGGCGCAGCGCGGCACGCCATGGACATCCCAGGAAAACAAGCGCGCCGATCATGGCAAAAGCGCCCAGCACAAATCGCACAATAGGCGCTGATCCGAGACGGGGACGAAATTCCTTGAAGAGATACGCGGCGATGAGCGATCCCATGACAAAACCGATAATTTCCGGTCGTATGTATTGAACAACCCCCGCGCGATGCAGGCCGAGGGCGCCCGCGATATCCCTTTCAAAACAGGCCACACAGATGCCCATGTTTCCGGGATTGCCCAATTTCTGTAAAAGGGCGGCAAAGACACCGATAAACAGACCCACGCCGATAATTCCCCATCGAGTGGCAAAAACATTTTTCAACCTCATAGACCGGGCACTCCTTCTCTAACTAACTCACTAACTCACTAACTCACTAACTCACTAACTCAGATTTAATGAATGATGAACTCGTAAAGAGTCAAGATCAGCGAATCTGTCATTTCGACCGCAGGGAGAAATCTTATATTTACAAGATGTTACGCCGTAAAGATTTCTCGTTTTACTCGAAACGACAACTTGAGGAGACTTTTTACGAAGCCGTCAATGAATTACTGCCGTTTAAGTGATTAAGCGCAGGCTATGTAAATCGACTTTTTCTATAAGTCAAATTCATAATATGAATAGAGATGGATTGATTATAGGGTTTGCTGATAGAAACACAACGAATATGGGTGCATTCGTAAAAAATTCTGTCATTCCGGCCCCGCCTTAGCGAGGGGAAACGGCGGGAATCCGGTAGCGCTCTCCTGTGGGGCACATAGACCCCACGCTACTGAATCTCTGAACCTTTGAATCCTGAACCTCAGGTCGGGATCGTGCACCCGGACACATGAAATAACGACAATAAGGCAAGCCTGACCCCCCAGAATTCCCCTATTTAATCAGGATTTTTCCCTTTGTTTCCGGCACGACTTCACCAATGATGGCGGCGTCTTTTATTCCTTCATCGTTCATCTTCCCGACCAGTTCTTCCGCTTCTTTCGGGGGCATGGAGATAAGCAGGCCTCCCGATGTCTGAGGATCAAAAAGAACGTCCACAATCCATTCCGGACAGTCGGGGTCGACTTCAATCATGTCCATTCTGAATTTTCTGTTCCGGTTTAATCCCCCCGGCATAATACCCATTTTAACAAATTTCTGTATTTCATGAAAAATTGGTACGGAAGAAGAGTGTATGACTATGCCGACATCAGCCCCCTCGATCATTTCCGAGGCGTGGCCAAGAAGACCGAAACCTGTAACATCCGTGCAGGCATGGACATTTGAATATCCGGTCATCAGATCGGCTGCTTTTTTATTGAGCTGGGCCATGCATTGTATCGATTTGGCTACGAGGTCATCGCCGGCCATATTTCCCTTCAGCGCCGTATTGATAATGCCCGTTCCGAGTGGTTTAGTAAGGACAAGGGCATCGCCTGCCCGGGCGCCCCTGTTAAGGAGCACCCTGTCGGGATGAATCGTACCGGTGACCGAGAGGCCGTATTTCAATTCATCATCTTCCACGCTGTGTCCGCCGACAAGGAGGACGCCGGCTTCGCGCATCTTGTCCAATCCACCTAAAAGAACTTCTCTGAGTATTGATATCTCCATTTTGTTGATGGGAAAGCAGATGATATTCATCGCCGTGAGCGGCTTCCCACCCATGGCATAAACATCGGACAGAGAATTTGCCGCGGCAACCTGACCAAAGGTGTATGGATCATCAACAATCGGCGTAAAGAAGTCAAGGGTCTGTATGATGGCGAGATCGTCTCTCAGTTTATAAACCCCCGCGTCATCGCAGTGTTCAATCCCTGCGATCAGATTGGGGTCTGATATGAGTGGCAAACCGCTCAATGCCTGATTCAGGTCACCCGGACCTATTTTACAGGCTCACCCGGCGCCGCGAACTGTTTCCGTAAGTCGAATTTTGGTTTTGTCATCCATATTGTTGTCCTTTGTGCAGCAAAATTTTAAGGGCATGACCGTAGTGCCATGTCAACCAGGAGATGTCATTTCGACCGCAGGGAGAAATCCAGGATTTCTCAGTCGTGAAAACTCTTTCGAAATGACATGACATAGTATTATTGACATGACGGTAGCGTGTTTTCGGTTTTCAGAATTATTACGAAAAAAAGATGAATATGTCAAATTCATTATGGCTATAAATTCTGTTTACTTATAGATATAGCTTATGATACCTGTCTTTCATGGAACGGTATCTAAAAAACATTACTATTCAACAGATGAGAGCCCTGGTCTGTCTGGCCGAAGAGAGGAGTTTCAGCCGCGCCGCAAAGAAGATGTATCTTACACAGCCCTCCCTCACAAAGCATATAAAGAACCTGGAAGAGGAGACCGGGGTACAGTTAGTTGACAGGAAAAGCAGGGACATGTCTTTGACACCCGAAGGCAGAATCCTCTGCGAATCGGCAAAACGCGTATTCGGCCTGATCGACGATACAGGGGAAAAAATCGCAAGGATGAAAGAAAATGAATCCGGAAGCATCCATATCGCGGCCAGCACAATCCCTGCCACATACATCCTTCCACATTCTCTCAGCAAGTTCCGGGACCGCCACAAAGGCATTCACTGCCATGTAAGAACAAACGACAGTGATTTAACGCTCGACATGATACTTAATGATGAGGCGGAGATAGGCTTCATCGGCAGAGAGGTTGCCGGCAGGAAGTTGTGTGCGGAATCGCTGTGGAGGGACAGACTTGTCCTGGTGGTTCCCGCATCTCACAAGTGGAGCGAAAGGGGGAAAGTATCCCTGGGGGAAGTTTCGACAGAACCTTTCGTGTCAAGGGAGCAGGGGTCCGCCACACGCAAAGTGCTGGAAGAATACCTCCGCAAAAATACAGATCTGACCCTTTCCGGATTCGATATCGTTTGCGAACTGGGAAGTTCGGAGGCGGTGAAAGAAGCGGTACTGGCCGGCCTGGGGGTATCAATAATCTCCATCCACGCGGTTGGGCGCGAAATAGAAAACGGCCTGCTCTTTGCGGTACCGATGGAAAACTGCTCTATTGAAAGAAATTTTTACGTGATATATAAAACCCGAATTGGCCTGATGAAACATCACAGAGTCTTTCTTAATTTTATAAGAAATTACGAACTGGACACGCGTCATGGAAAATAGAATCCTTTACTACAGCACAAACAGGAATCTTGATAACATAAGTGGAATCGTTCCTTTCAAGGGAAAGGTCACTTTCAGGGAAGCCCTCCTCCAGGGGCAGGCGCCGGATGAGGGCCTTTATATGCCCGACCGCATACCTCGCATATCCTGTGAAGATGTCATCTTGCTTAAAGATAAACCCTATGCCGAAGCGGCAATGCTGGTCACCGGGGCATTCCTGGACAGTGAAATAGATGCCGGCATTCTTCGGAAAATCATAGAAGATTCGTATCCTTTTACTATCCCCCTGCAGAAGGTGTTCGACAGTAAATATATCATGCGCCTGGACCGGGGACCGACGGCATCCTTCAAGGACTTTGCCGCAAGGATGATGGCAAGGCTGATGGGGCATTTCCGGGACAGGGATAAAAGGCTGAATGTGCTGGTCGCGACCTCGGGTGACACAGGCAGCGCCGTCGGGGATGCATTCAAGGGCGTAGAAGGGGTCGATGTAAATATCCTCTATCCACGCGATGAGGTAAGCGAAAGGCAGAAGAGGCAGCTTGATACCATAGGCGGCAATGTCAGGTCTCTTTCTATCGATGGGAAATTCGATGATTGCCAGGACCTTGTCAAGCAGGCCTTTTCCGACCCGTCACTTGAGTATCTCAATTTTACCTCGGCAAATTCCATCAATTTCGGGAGAATACTTCCACAGATGGTCTACTATTTCTACGCTTACGCGCAATTATGCCGGAAGGAAGAAGGTATCGTTGTATCGGTTCCTTCGGGAAACTTCGGCAATGCCCTGGGATGCGAGTACGCGAGGAGAATGGGGCTGCCCGTAAAAAGACTTATCATGCCGACGAATGAAAATGACGAGTTTCCACGGTTCTTGAAAAAGGGGGTGTATGAAAGGTTGTCTCCATCGCTGGCCTGCCTCTCAAACGCCATGAATGTTGGTCATCCCAGCAATCTCGCCCGCTTCTTCGAATTGTACGGCGGCACGGTTGACCGGACGGGGAAAGTCCGTATCTATCCCGATATCGAGGCAATAAGGAAGAATATTTATTCGGTAAGCATCTCCGATGAAGAAACAAAAAAATGCATTAAAAAAACATATGAGAGATATGGTGTAATTCTGGAACCCCACGGCGCGGTGGGGTGGCGGGGGCTTGAAGTATATCTCGAACAATGTGGCGATTTTCCGCTTTGCGTGTCACTGGAAACGGCACATCCCGCAAAATTTCCGGACGAGATTGTGGAACTTCTCGGGATCACGCCCGAGGTGCCGGACAGCATGAAGGGGATTGATGAAAGGAAGGGAAAACCCCTGGAATTGCCCGCAGATTACAAAATATTCAAAGAATACCTCACAGACAATCTGAAGCCGGAGGTATAGAAAGATTTAATTTTGTATCCATGCTTGATGGATTCGTAAAAAGTCCCAAAAACATCATGCCGGACTTGATCCGGCATCCAGAACATATTGAAATTACTGGATTCCGGCTTCCGCCGGAATGACAAAAAATGGTGTTTTCTGACTTTTTACGAGTCCATCATGCTTGACGCACTTGTAAAAAGTCTTTTCGTAGCGAATCCAAGCATTTTGGGGAAAAGATGCTGGTAGTGACCGGCGTTAAGAAAATCTAACTGTTTGAGTGCGTTAGCACGAGTTTTAGATTTTTAGCCGGGCAATAACAGCATCCCCAAAATGGTTCTGAGCGAAGAAACCTGACTTTTTACGAGTCTGTCATGTTTTGCTGCACATATTTAAAGGAGGTTATGTACATTTGAAAGACAACGCGAATGACCTGTCAAAACACGACGATTCCTACAGGACAATCATCGAAACGGTGAACGATATGATCACCGTGTGGGACATGGACCTTACTCTCATCTATGTGAGTCCGTCCGTTAATGATCTCCTTGGCTATAACAGTGAAGAAACAAGGGAAATCATAAGCCATTGGAAGGAATCCGACCTGGAAAGTGTAATAGCGCCCGGGTCCGTGGATACCTTCTCCGACACAGTACGCAAATGGATAAAAGAGTATGCAAAACGGGATGCGTCTGAACTAAATTCTCCCGTGGAGCTGGAGCTGATTAGAGAAGACGGTTCCACCGTATGGACAGAAACCAAAAACAGTTTTCTGAGGGACAGCAACGGAGAGCGAACGGGCTTTTTCTCCATCACCAGAGACATCAGTGAACGGAAGCATACCCAGGAGATGCTGCTGAAAAGCGAGGAGAGATATCGCAACATACTCGACAGTATCGAGGAGGGATATTTCGAGAATGACCTTGCCGGGAATCTCACATTTTTCAATAACGCACTGTACAGGGCAATGGGTTACTCGAAAGAAGAATTAATGGGAATGAACAACAGAGAATACACAACTCCGAAGACATCAAAACAAGCCTACGAGACCTTCCGCGAGATATATGCCACGGGAAAACCCGCAAAAATCGCGGATTACGAGATCATACGAAAAGATGGAAACATACAAACCTATGATCTGTCCGCCTCTCTGATATCGGGTTCTTCAGGCAGACCTGTGGGGTTTCGGGGGGTTATACGCGATATCACAGAACGTAAGACAACAGGATTGGAACTGGAAAAAAGCTACGCCAGATTACAGAATGTGCTGGATGAAACCATAAGGACACTGGCATTCACGGTCGAGGTAAGAGATCCCTACACGGCCGGTCACCAGCGGCGTGTGGCACAACTTGCCTTCGCTATTTCCCGGAAGATGGGACTCTCATCTGAAGAGACGAGAGGGGTAAAAATGGCGGCACTCATACATGATGTCGGCAAGATCCAGATTCCCGCCGAGATCCTGAGCAAACCGGGTCTGCTTACTTCAGATGAGATGGCTCTGATCAGGACTCATCCCGAGACAGGCAGTGATATATTGAAAAAAATAGAATTCCCCCAGCCGATATCGGAGATCGTACTTCAACACCACGAAAGGATAGACGGCTCAGGCTATCCCCATGGCATCAGCGGAAAAGAAATGCGTATCGAGGCAAAGATTATCGCAGTGGCTGACGTGGTTGAAGCAATGGTGTCCCACCGTCCTTATAGACCGGCCATGGAGATTATCAAGGCTATCGAGGAGATCTCACATCATAAGGGAACCCTCTACGATGCCGAAGTGGTGGAAGCCTGTCTGTCGCTCCTTACCGAGGAGAAATTTGTGTTCGATTAATAAAGATTTACCGCGTCATAACGTATCGCTGTTCACCTTTCGGAACATACCACCTGATGAAGTTATATCCGATACCGATGGGGGCAGGTTTTATCCCGTGGAAACGGCTGCTGATGATAGGAAGCGCATCCGGCACGTACAGGAAAGTGTATGGCTGTTCCTCCGCGAGGATCTCCTGAATCCTGTCGTAACATCTTTTCCTTTCAGTTCTGTTGAAAGTTCCCCTCCCCTTCTCCAGCAGTTTATCCACCTCTTTGTTTTTGAAAGATATGAAATTCAGTTCCCCCGGGTTCGTCTTGCTTGAATGCCATACATCATAAAGATCGGGGTCAAGCGTAATAGTCCATCCCAGAATTGTTGCGTCGAATCTTTTTTTGTTGATAAATTCATTGATGAAGGCGGCCCATTCAATAACCCTGATCTTTACCTCTATCCCTATATCAGCGAGTCTCCTCTGGATGATCTCGGCGCACTTTGCTCTGACCTCATTTCCCTGGTTCGTTATGATCTCAAAGATAAAAGGTCTGCCATCCCTGTCCAGCACGCTGTCTCCATCCGAGTCTTTCCATCCCGCCTCTGCCAGAAGCTCTTTCGCCTTCCGCGGATCGTAAGGATATCGTTTGACATCGGAATTATACGGCCATGTCCCCGGTTTGAAGGGACCAGTGGTTTCCTGCCCCAGGCCGAGCAGAACACCATCAACTATTTCACCCTTGTCGATTGCGTAACTGATAGCCTGTCTGACCCGCCTGTCCCTGAAAAGGGGATTTTCCAGATTATATCCAAGGTAGGTATAGGAAAATGACAGATAACGAAACTTATTGAAATTCCTGCGAAACAGGTTGTTTTCCGTCTGTCTGGTATAGTGCAGCGGTGTCAGACCCATCCTGTCTATTCCCTTCGCGCGAAGCTCCAGAAACATGGTGGCCATATCCGGGATAATTCGCATAATGTACCCATCGATATAAGGTCGCCCTTCAAAATAGTCCGGGTTGGAGATAAGCACTATCTTCTGACCTGTCTTCCATTCCTTGAACATGTACGGTCCCGTGCCTGTCGGGTGACGCGAGAGTGGCGTCTTTGTTATATCCTTCCCTTCCAGCAGATGCCTGGGAAGCACCGAGGCGCTCCAGCTTGTAAGGGCTGGGGCAAACGGTTCTCCGTAGGTAACGCGAAAGGTATGGGGATCGATTACCTGCGCACTCTTTACCCTGAGAAAGTCCCCCGCGTACGCGGTAGGGGTTCCGGGATCTATGGTAAGCCTGTAGGTGAACAGGACATCATCAGCGGTAAAGGGGTGTCCATCATGCCATCTGACACCCTTCCTCAAATGAAAGGTGATTTCCAGACCATCATCGGAGATATTCCACGATTCTGCAAGATCGCCCGCCACCTTCATATCCTTGTCATATTTCACAAGACCATTGAAGATCATGCCCGCGATACTGTGAGATGTGCTGTCCGAAGAGAGTATGGAAATCAGGTTGGAGGCATCCCCTGTCGAGCCCTCGACCATAATGCCCCCATAAGCGGGACCGACCGCGGATGTTTTTTCCGCACGGGAATCGCTCGCCGGTTTGTCGCCTTCACAGCCGCACAGCGACAACAGGACGATTATAACTAATACCGGCAAAATGCGGTTGATATATGTCAAGACAGCTTCACGACTCATATTTGTTCACACCTGATGACGGATAGTTGCTGTTAAGACTGAATCTGACCGGCAAGCCGAGCGTCCATGCATTTCTCACTTTTCCATTCTGTAACAAAATTAAGTTCCCTGTCAAGAAATGATAGCAACAGACAGACAGCGGGAGTCAGCGTCGGATTTTTCGCAATGGTTTTTGACGTGCCAAAATTACTGGTTGATAATACGATAAAGTATGCTATATGATACATGAATCCGCGATGCAGGAAAGGGGATTTTCGCGTGAAAAAACAAATCCTTATTGTGGAAGATGAGCAGGTTATCTCCATGGATATCCATAACAGGCTGCAGAATATGGGGTATGGAGTTGCCGCTATTGCATCTTCCGGGGAGGAAGCCTTCAGGAAAACGGCGGAACTGCGCCCGGACCTGGTATTGATGGACATAACTCTTGGGAAGGGTATGGACGGCATAGATACCGCAAACCGGATTCATGCCAAATACAACATCCCGGTAATATATATCTCGTCCAACATCGCCGAAGACAGGATGGAACAGATAAAAGCGACAAACCCGTTTGGTTTTATCACCAAGCCCTTTGAAGATAGAGATCTGCGCATTACCCTGGAAATGGCCTTCTACAGGCACCGGATGGAAGAAGTACTGAGTCGAAATGAAGAAAAGTATCGCACCATCCTGGAAAATATCGAGGAGGCGTATTTCGAGGTCGATCTCGCCGGAAATTTCACATTTTTCAATGACGCGCTGTGCGGGTTAGCGGGGCTGCCAAGAAACGAACTGATGGGAATGAGTAACCTGCAATACACCAAGCCCGAAACCGCGAAGAAAATGTATGAGACATTCAATGAGATATACCGGACGGGAAAATCCGCGCAGATAAAAGACTATGAAATTATCAGGCTTGATGGAATCAAAAAAACCATGGAGTTGTCCGCATCCCTTATAAAAGATTCATCCGGCAATCCCACGGGGTTCCGCGGAATCGTCAGGGATGTTACCGAACGCAAGCTCGCGGAAGAGACGGTGCGCAAAAGCGAAGAGAGATACCGCGCGCTATTCGACAATAATCCCATTGAAACCATGATCGTGGACAACAAGGGAGTAATAACGGGGTATAATCATGAAAAGATAAAATCGGGCGATAGACTGCCCGATCCCGGAGACGTTATGTACAGGGATTATGCGGGAAAACACAGAGCTGATATGTACTCCGAACTTATGGAATGCATCGGGTCGGGCATATCAAAGGAGTTTCCCGATAAACAGTACGGCGATAAGTTTTTTTATATAAAGATATCTCCCTTCCCCGAAGGGGCAATCATAACATCAACAGATATCACTGAGCATAAGAGGGTGGAGGAAAGACTTTCCCATCTGGCCACCCATGATCCACTCACCGGACTATTCAACCGGATATTGTTTGACGATCGTTTATCGCTTGAGCTGGCCCACGCGCAGCGCAGCGGTAAAAAGCTGGCTGTAATGCTGCTCGACCTGGATAATTTCAAGAGCATAAACGATTCATGGGGGCATAACGTGGGGGACGAGGTATTAAAGGCTGTCGGCAGGCGCCTTCAGGAGTTCCTGCGCAAGAGCGACTCAATCGCCCGAATGGGGGGGGGATGAATTTCTGATACTGCTGCCGGAAATAGATGAGGTGGAAAACGCGCGTATAATTGCCATGAAAATACTGAACGCCTTCAGGGAACCTTTTATTGTGGGTGCAAGAGAACTCTACACAACCACCAGTATAGGCATTACCATCTATCCTGATGATGGCGCCGACCCCGACACGCTGATGAAGAATGCCGATATAGCCATGTACAATGTAAAGGAGCATGGACGCAACGACTGCCGGCGGTACGATCCAGACATGCATGCAAAAGAATCCGCTGATCGGGAAAAGGCTGGAAGAGACATACATTAAGAAACGAATCATGCCGGCTGAAGATGAGACTGTCATTGCGGAAAGCATAAAGAGGATTCTAAGATAAAAATGTTTGCAGTCTCGCGGAATTGATTCCGTATTCCCTGAAGTTTCCCGGTATTTTCCAAAAAGATATATTGACAATGACATGAATTTAAACTACAAAGTTTCCCCAAATCGACTGGCGGAGGACGTGACCACCAGGTCTTTCAACAGTCTCAATATGCACTCAGGAGAATAAAAGTGAATGAAGCTTTGGCCGTAACATCAACAGATCTTGGAAGACATTTTCATGGAAACGTACTCAGCATGATACTGGACTCAGGACCCATGGTTCAATTTGTGCTTCTGTTGCTCCTTTTCTTTTCCGTGGTCTCATGGGCTATTATCCTGATGAAATACAGGATCATTAAAAGGTCCAGAAGAGAAAATGACATGTTTCTGGACAGATACATGAAAATCAACAAATTGTCGGAGGTATTCCCCGAATCAAAAAAATTCAGATATTCTCAGATTGCGGAGGTATTCAGGGCGGGCTACACCGAACTTGTCAAGGTAGCCGGAATCAGAAGGGAGGCTCTTTCAGACGCAGATTCCGAGATTTCGCTGGAGATGAGGGGACTGGATAATGTTGAAAGGGCCCTGAACAGGGCGTGCGATTCCGAAACGACAAAACTGGAAAGCTCCCTGGGATTTCTCGCTACCACAGGAAGTTCGTGTCCTTTCATAGGACTTTTCGGAACCGTCTGGGGCATAATGAACGCCTTCAAGGGCATTGGGGTAAAGGGTTCTGCTACACTGGCAGTAGTCGCTCCGGGAATATCGGAAGCTTTGATCGCCACCGCTGCCGGCCTGGCGGCGGCTATACCCGCAGTCATTTTCTATAACTACTATGCAAATCAGGTAAGAACCATGGCGGTGGAAATAGACAGTTTCTCTTCGGAATTTCTCAACATAGTAGAAAGGCATTACACAAAGAGCTCCCTCAAATGAGATATTCAAGAAATCGAAGAAACACCGCAACGCGGCCCATATCAGATATAAATGTTACGCCTCTTGTCGACGTTGTACTGGTCCTGTTGATAATCTTTATGGTTACCGCCCCTATGCTGCAGATGGGGATAGACGTCAACCTTCCCCGGGTAAAGGCCAAAACCGTGGATGTCGGCGAGGAAAAGCTCGTACTGACGATAAACAACAAGGAAGAAATATTTATAAACAAATACAAGACATCCATAACAGGCCTGAAGACCAAGCTGGAAAGCATCTTCTCCTCCAGGATAGACAGAGAGATATTCATGCGCGCAGACAAAGAAGTCCCTTACGGGTTCGTTGTTCGTGTTATGTCTGAGGTGCGGAAGGCCGGCGTAGACAAATTGGGAATGATTACAGAATCTCCGAAGGAATAGGCATGCTGGCTTCGTAAATCCCGACTCATCGGGACTGCGTTCCGCTGCATCCTTCGTCACTGCGGCGTACCGTAAGTACGCCTCATTCCTCAAGATTTGCGCGCCTTGAATTTGGAGCTTTTTACTTTGCCATCTAGTCTTGACTTTTTACGAAGGCATCAAACATGACTTTTTTATCGGAAGCGCTGGGGAGAACTCACGGTGACACCATGAGTTTGAACAACATGGTCGTGCTCTCTTTTCTACTCCATGCCCTTATCCTTTCAATCATATTTTTTTCCCCATCTCTGCCAAGCCCAAGATGGACATTCGGACCATCATATACGGTGGATCTGGTGAGCGCCCCCTCAAGTTCCGTGGAGGTCAGATCTTCCGAGGCGATCTCCAGGGAAGTCGTCGGCATGAATCGCAGAAACAACTCAATGGTGATGAAAAAAGAAGTTGAAAAGAGCCTGAATGCTCCCGTCCGGAAAACGGAGATCCACAGGAAAAGCCCGGCTGGAAATGTCGATACGGCAATAGAGGGCATAAAAAAGAGGGTTGCATACGCCACGAAGGATTCCCATCCGCCAACCTCTCGTGGCGATTCCGAGATGAATATGAAGATGAGGGTATATTACTCCGTTGTCTGGTCTATGATAAAAGAAAACTGGGCTCTGCCCGAAGGCATCCTGTCCCATAACGATCTTGAAACCGTCATAGGGGCAAAAATTTTAAGAAACGGCAGCGTGGTAGAATTGAACTTTGAAAAGAGGTCCGGCAATCGGTATTTTGATGAATCCGCCTTGAAGGCAATCAAAAAAGTGGGGACATTTCCTCCCCTCCCCGAATGGATGAATGAAAAATATATTGATCTGGGAATAAGATTTCGCTCATCTGAGCTATAGACGACAGGAGGCGTGGATCGCATTCTGGGTGGCATGGACAAATTATGTACGTACAAAAACTCGATGAATTCGTTTCGCCTGATATACCCCGTAACCTCAGAAAAATTCCGGGGCCAAATAACCGTTTCGGATTGTAAAAAAGATGATGCGTAAAACAACAAGCTTCCTCATTTTCTTACTGATTTTCTGGTGGAGTTCCGCGGCCTGTGGCAAGGTGTATATAGACATAAACTCTCCCGGGTTCCAAAAATTCCCGGTGGCGATACCGGAATTCAAAAACCTGGGGAAAGCAGGGGCCGAGGACAATCTATCCGCATGGTTTGCGGATCAATTGTCCCGATCCCTGAAGATTACAGGGTTCTTCAATATAATCAGCAAAGACGCCTTTCTTGAAAATCAAGCCGGCGCCGGGATAACCGCCGGAGAAATCGACTTCTCCGACTGGTCCGGTATCGGCTCTGACTTCCTGGTAAAGGGAGGGTTCAGCTACGATGGCAAAAAGCTCGCCGTGGAGTTTCGCCTCTTCGATACTATTGAGGGAAAACTTATCGCAGGCAAAAAATACTGGGGAAAACCGGAAGAAAAAAAGGCCATGGTTCTCAAATTCGCAGATGAGATACTGATAGCGCTCACCGGCGGAACTGGTGTCTTTGACACAAAGATAGCCTTTGCCGGAAGAAAGGATAACAGCTCTGAGATATATACGATAAATTTCGATGGGTCCGATCCCGTTAAGATAACCGCCTATAACTCTCTCACGCTTCTGCCCCATTGGTCACCGGACGGATCAGAAATATCCTTCACATCGTATAAAGACGGAAATCCCGATTGCTACATCACAAATCCGGCAAGCGGAAAAACAAAAAAAATATCCTCTTTCAGGGGACTGAATCTGCCCTCCTCCTGGTCCTCTGACGGCAGGAAAATCCTGCTTGTCCTCAGCAAGGATGGAAACGAAAATATCTACATCAAACACCTCGACAGCGGAAAACTTCAGCGCCTGACGAATGATCGCGCCATAGATGTGTCTCCAGCGTGGTCACCCGACGGACGGAAGATAGCCTTCGTCTCGAACCGCTCCGGATCTCCTCAGATATTTATTATGGATTCGGAAGGAAAAAATATAAGAAGATTGACATTCGAGGGTTCCTATAACTCATCACCCTGCTGGTCACCGGATGGAACCAGAATAGCTTATGAGGGATCGTCAAACGGCCGCTTCCAGATATTTTCCATTGGAGAAAACGGAGACAATCTCCTGCAGCTTACCTTCAAAGCGGGAGGCGGAGAGTCGCCTTCCTGGTCACCGGATGGAAGGTATCTGGTTTTTTCTTCGAAGAGAGGCGGCCGGGAAAGGATATATGTGATAAACTCTAATGGATTGAATCCAAGGGTGCTGCCCGGCATAAGGGGGGTGAAGTCATTCAAGAGTCCCTCGTGGTCCCAACACCTAAATTTATATTGAATTTCCAATTATTTTATGCTTTATATAGATGTATGATTTATCAATGCCCATCAAAAGCAAATTTGGAGGAGTTGAATTTTTGTCAAAGGGGTGTTCGTGTGTGTCCCTGTAGTCAAAATCTTTGGCTGACAGGCTCTAACTGCACGGATGGGCATCAAACTTTATGGAGGAGGAGGTTCCGATGAAAAGAAATTTGATTATTGTAGGGCTGATGGTGCTCATATGCAGCTTTTCCCTGATTTTTGTTGGAGGATGTGCCAAAGATCAGGCGGTAATGGGCGATGTCGAATTGGCACAGATACAGCCGTCGGCAGAAGAAACTGCTCAGGCTCAGGCTCAGGCTCAGGCTCAGGCAGAGAAAGAAGCTGCCTTGAGAGAACAGGCCTTAAAAGAAAAAGCTCTGGAAGAAAAGCTGATGGCGGAAGCCGACTCATTCAAAAATATACATTTTTCCTTTGATAAATATGACCTCAGCCCCGAGGCCAGGGATATATTGGGAAAACTTGCAGACTGGATGCTGAAATACTCCGACTTCGAAGTAACCATCGAAGGACACTGTGACAACAGGGGAACGATAGCGTATAACCTGGCCCTCGGAGAAAGACGCGCAGGGGCGGCAAAGGCCTATCTCGCAAACCTGGGCATCGCCGATGCAAGGATAACCACCATAAGTTATGGTGAGGAACTTCCTGCAGATCCCGGGCAGAATGAAGCGGCGTGGGCGAAAAACAGGAGGGATCATTTTATCGTATTCCCCAAAAAACAGTAACCGCGGGGGGACGTTCTCTTGAAAAATGTGGTTGTCCTTTTCGTAGCTCTGATATTTGCATGCACCGGGTGTGCAACGAAGGAAGACCTTCGGCGATCTGAAGGGCATCTCGGGATGAAACTGGCTACCCTTCAAAAAGATCTTTCAAAACTCCGGGAGGCTGCCGGGGAAAACAGCGAATTTATAAAATCGGCAAGAAAGGGCCAGGCGAACGTCGGTGCGGATATAATAGACCTGAGGGACAGTATTCAAAAGCTGCGGGGCGCCACGGAAAGCTTGAGGGTAAAGGTGGCGGCCCTTGAATCAAAAAAGGAACCGAAAGATCTGAGCAACAATATAGATGACATCTCCAGCAGACTGACATACCTTGAAAATTACATTGGTATGGTCAGAGAAAAAGATACAAAAGAAAAGGGTAAAGAAGAGGGAAAAGAGGGGGGGGGCGCCGCCGCTAAACAGGAAACGGCGACCGATAAGGAAAAAGCTTACTCGAGCGCGTACAGTATATTTAAGGATGGAAGATACAATGCGGCGAAAGAGGCGTTTCAGGGGTTCTTGAGATCCTTTCCCAACTCAGAATATTCAGATAATGCACAATTCTGGATCGGTGAGTGTGATTACTTTGAGGGTAAATATGAAGAAGCAATCGTAGAATACGAAAGGGTAATTCAAAACTACCCTAAGGGAAACAAAGTTCCCAATGCCCTTTTAAAACAGGCTCTTTCCTTTATGAAGATTGATGACAAATCCAGCGCCAAACTCTTGCTGCAGAGAGTTATTAAAGACTATCCCAACACAACATCCGCGAACGTGGCCAGAAAAAAGCTGGTCGATATCAAATAGATTGCCTGCCTGTTGGTGCGGTTGTATAACCGCACCAACAGGTCTCAGTCTATAAATACAGGAACAACACCGGAAGGCGTTCTGAGGTCAAAAGCTGCCGCATCTTCATCGTGTGAGATTTCAAGATCGAGATAGCGTATACTTATATTAGCCCTTTCAGGTTCTTCCACTTCTATATCTATCCTCTCCGGATATGGTATCCCATTAATAATAACAGGGTCTTTGAATGTTGCCCTGTAGATAATCCTGCCATCATCAATCTCTTCAACTTTTGTCAATGTATAGTCATCAGGATTTACCCAGAGTGACCACTTTCTCTTCCCGGATCTGATATCCACACGATACAATCTCCCCTCCACGTATTCCGAAAGGTTTCCCTCCATTATTTGCGGAGGCAATCCGGCAAGAATGGAAACCATGTCACCAGGGGAAATAAGTACCTTGAAAAACAAAAAAAGGTTTTCTCTTGTCGCTTTGCCCACATAGAACCTCCCCTTCCCGGGGAGAAACACCTTGAAAGATTCCTCGTTCGCGGAAAGGAAAAAATCCGCCGGGCCGAAGATCGGCATCGTTTCTATGTGAAGATAAGAAGGCGTCTTCAACAAGAGCGCCATCTTCCTTGAATATCTCCCCTCAGAAGAAATAAGCGTGATGTTAGCGATGGCCCTTATTATATCGCCACTACCCGGCATGGCGATTTTCCCGAGGACATTTTCAGGAAACGCCACTGCGCCTTTTGTAAACTCCGGGATCTTCCCGGAGATGCACCCGGAAATCATAAGGAGAACGAGGCAAATTAGTATATTCTTTTTATTCACTGGGTATCCGTATGATTCTTATCTTTTTTTTAAGGTTATTGTTCTCCGGGTTAAGCTCCAGCGCCCGTTTATATACATTCATTGCCTTTTCCATCTGACCATTCTTTTCGTAAGCATCGCCAAGGTGACCGGCAATTGTGGGGTCTTCAGGCAGGAGATCCAGGGCCCTTTTCAGATAATCTATCGCCAGTTTTACCCTGTTCTGCTTGAAGTAAACCCAGCCGAGGCTGTCCATAATATAGCCGTTATCCGGTTTCAGACGAAGGGCTTCCTTGATCAGTCTTTCGGCTTCATCAAGCCTCAGGCCCCTATCCGCATAACTGTACCCAATGAAGTTGATCGCATCAGCATTATCCGGGTCAAGTTTGAGCACGGTTTCCATTTCTTCTATACTTTGCTGATGCTTGTTTCTCTTGCCATATAAGATGCCCAGCCTGTAATGCAGGTCTGTATCCTGTGGTGAAAGAGAAAGACCTTTTTTTAAGATATCCTCCGCATCCTCAAATCTGTCTTCCTCCTCGTAAATAGCGGCAAGAAAGCTGTAGAATTCAAGATCTTTACTCCCTTTCTCTATCTCTTTCCTGATCAGTTCTATCGCCTTTTCGGTGTGGCCTTCTTCCTTCAGGATAAGTCCCATCCTGACACGGGCAACCGCGTACAGATCAGATTTTTCAGGTATGGCTTCAAGCTTTTTCACTGCATCCATGTACTGCTCTTTCTTTTCATACGCAGATGCGAGAAAATACATGGCCTTGTAATCATCGGGGTGTGCTTCAAGTACTGCAAGGAATTCCCCGATGGCCCTGTCATATTCTTCACCCCCGAAAAAATATGCAAGTCCCAGTGAAAATCTCACATCCGCAAGAGAACTGTCCCGCTTAAGTATTTTCTCTAATTCTTCGGCGGCAGTATCATATCTTTTTAATTTCAGAAGAGCCTTCCCCAACTCAAACCTTATTCTGATGTCGGCTGGATTATTCCGGAGAAAACCCATGTAAATCTCCACAGCCTTACCATCCTTACCCTGAGACCTGTACAACAGTCCCAGGTCTGCCAACGCCGGCCTGAATGCCGGCTTGATATCCAAGGTTTTCTGAAGCCATGTCTCAGTTTCATCGTATCTCTCCACCGCGGCATATGCCTTGGCAAGGTAGTAGCTGCCCATCAGATTGCACGGATCAATCTCAAGAAGGCTGCCAAGCACATCTATCGCACTGTTATAATCCTTATTCTCGCGGTAGAGCAGACTGAGAAAAAGATATGCCTCCAGTTTTTCGGGATCTATTTCGATAACCTTTTTGTATTCATTTATGGCATCTTCGTATTCTTCGAGATTGCCGTACAGGCTACCCAGCAGGATATGGGAATCGACATACTCAGGGTCGCATGTAACAGATTTTTCCAGCAATCTGGCCGCCGCATTGATCTTTCCCTTTTTTATGTAGAGCGTGGCAAGTTCGCTCATGAGATAGGCGGATTCCGGGTCAATTCGCAGGGCCTTCTCATATTCACCAATGGCCTTGTCAATCTCTCCATCAAGCATAAAGAGTACTCCAAGGGAATAGTGATGGTATTCATTGGATAAAGGACTCTCTGCCCGTCCCGGCGCTCCGGTCTGTCCTTTATATGTGCATGCCACGATAAAAGAGAAGAGAATGAGAATGATTATAATAGAGGTGTTTCTTATATTGTTTGCGGTTTTCATATCTTACTTTGATATCCGTCAAAAGTCTTTCCCTGCAAGCATTCTGACCCTTACTGGATCAGACCGGATAATGGCACAATGTGTATCTGCCTGTCCCGAAAGACAGGCACTGCCTCTCTGATTGCCCGTATTGTACTTTCATGTGGATGTCCAATAATTACCAGGGTGTTCCACTTGTCCTGTTTTTCGGCAATGCGATTTAATATATCGAGCGTTTCTTTAAAATCACAGTCATTATCAAGAAATATATCTCTTCCAACATGCCGCAATCCTATTTCCCTCGCAACTTGTATTCCCTTTGAATTTTTCGTTGTCAGGCTGTCCAGGAAAAAGAGTCCTCTCCCCTTCAGTTGCTTCAGGACTATTTTCACCTTCTCTTCATCTTCCATAAATTTAGACCCCATATGATTATTGACGCCTGATATATGGGGAACGTCCATGATATCTTCTTCCAGTTGATCTATTATCTCATCCCTGTCCATCCGCAGAAGAAGTGCTCCGCTGCCAGGTCGCTTCTCTGGATAACCATCGGGTTCCATAGGCAGGTGCAGGATTACCTCCCTTCCCGCCCTGTTCGCCTTCTGAGCAACCGTTACAGAATGAGTGAGATGGGGAAGAATGGAAACCGTTATGGGTGCATCTATCTGGAGGATTTCATCTAAAGCTGATAGATTATATCCCATATCGTCAATAACGATGGCTATTCTGTTTTTCGCTTCGGTCTTCTCGCCTTTCATATCTTCCGGCTTTACGTTCTCACGCTCCCCAAGGTTTTTTGCAACCTTTACAGCGGCACCCTCTTCTCCGGACGGAAAAGGCACCGTCGCGGTCTCAACATATCTCCAGCAATAGAGAGAATAGCCGGCAAAAACCACAGCGGCAAACAGGACGAAGGCCCATATCCAACTTGCAGGGGACCTCCTCTTCGAATAAGACACCCTGCCCTTTACTCTTTTTTGTGAATCTCTCAAGGACTATACTCCCCGCCTATTTGCCAATTTTTCATGTCTTCATATCTTTTTGAAAATATCCCAGCTCCTCAAAAGATCTATGGCGCTTTTCAACTGATTGTCCTTCCTGAGATCTTTCATCTCTTTATCGGTTCTGTCATCTTTCCCTTCCTCTTTTGCACCCTTTATGTGTCCCTTCAGATCCTTTTCCCTGATTTGTTTGAGCTTGTCTTCATCAGCGGCAACAGGCTTTGCATATTCAACAGCAATGTCAGGTATAATTCCCCTGGCCTGAATGGATTCTCCATCAGGAGTATAGTACTTTGCGATTGTCAGTTTGAGCGCCGAACCATCCTTCAGGGGGACAATGGTCTGTACCGATCCCTTTCCAAAAGTCTGAGTTCCCAACAGTATGGCTCTCTTGTTGTCACGAAGCGCTCCTGACACAATCTCCGCAGCGCTGGCAGTTCCACCATTGATCAAGACAACTATAGGACATTCCGGTTCATCACCATCATCCATGGCTTCGTATACCCTTTTGCTGCTTTTTGTTCTTCCCCTCGACGATACAATTGCCCCCGATTTGAGAAATGCATCCGACACCTTCACCGACTGGTCCAAAAGACCCCCCGGATTATTCCTCAAGTCCAGGACAAGTCCCTTTAAAGGTACATCCCCGGCATTTATCTCTTTGAAAGCTTTATTAAGTTCATCCGCGGTTGTTTCCTGAAAATTCGAAATCCTGATGTAACCGATATCCCCGGAATATGTCTTTTGCTTCACACTTTTTATTTCTATAATATCCCTTACTATATCAAAATCTATGGGATTGTCTTCGCCCTCGCGAATGATTGTTATGGTTACCTTTGTTCCTTTCTTGCCCCGGAGACTGTGCACCGCGTCCATTATGGTAAAATCCTTTGTTGTTTTACCGTCTATCCTGATTATTCTGTCACCCGCCTTGACACCGGCGATAAATGCCGGTTTGTCCTCTATAGGCGATACAACGGTTATCATATCATCCTGCATAGTTATAACAATGCCCAACCCGCTGAAAGCCCCTTTTGTATCAACCTGCAGATCATGGTACTGTTCGGCAGTCATAAAAGCACTGTGCGGATCCAGTGATTTTATCATTCCATTTATGGCGCCATGAATGACAACCTTTGGATCAACATCCTCCACATAGTTCTTCTCTACCAGATTAAGCACTTCATTGAACAGCTTCAGGTTCTTATAGGTTTCACTGTCCGTCGCAAGAGCGGCATTGTGCCCCACTGATAAGATTAATATAGTAAAAGCCAGGAGCGCCGGCAGGAAAAGACCTCTCTTTTTATTGAAATTCATCTTTATCTAAACCTCCAATGTATTATAAACGTAATCAGTACTCTTAGATTATCAACCTTCGCACCACTTCTTTTTCTACTGGTGATATATCAACACACCTGACAACCCCTCCCGTACGGCATTCCGTAACGGTTTTCACATCACCGGGGGCATCACTGTAGAGAGCGCATATACCGGCGGCTAATTGCAGATCCTCCTTTTCACATCCATAAGGCACAAGAACCGTGGGGCCTGGAAACCCTCTGACCTCGATCACTGTATCACGATCTCGCGACAGGTCTCTGATAGCCACATTTTCCATCTTTTTCCGACCTACAATCAGTTTCGTTTTATCATTCAGGCGCAAGTGCCTTCCAACCTTGAGGAGTTCCAAGTCTCTGATCTCCATATTCTTATCGTGCGCAAAGAGGTCTCTCAGTCTCTTTGAGAATCCTGGATCTGTCAGGAGGCATCCGCCGGCCGGGGTGGCATATCCGGTTATCCCGTACCTGTCGGCCATCTCTATCTGACGTTTTCTTCCCCTCCCCTGTATGTCCAGCAGTTTCCGCCTGTCAATCTTTCCCTCTATCTCCGGCTTCGTATCCGGTAAGAGCCTGGCGCTCAGTGGCCGAACAATATATTCCTGATAGCCGGACCTCTTCGCCACAACATGGAGGGATTGTTTCCCCTGAGACATGGGGCGCTGTCCCATTACTTCTCCCGTAAGGATAAAGTCGGCTCCTTCCGCTTCCATCCTCTCACCGGCCTTTTTGAGCATCAGTATGTGACAGTCTATGCAGGGGTTCATATTCCTGCCATACCCGTACCGCGGCGCCCTGAGCATAACGAGGTGTTCTTCCGTAATGTCCGCCACGGCCAGCGGAAGATCTATCTCCCTGCATGCCTCTATGGCCCTGCCGGCACTAAAAAAAGGTGTTTCAAAAGCAACACCCTGAATTTCAATCCCCTGTTCCTGTACAACCTTTACGGCGAGTATGCTGTCAAGTCCACCGGATATCAGGGCTATTCCTTTTACTTTCAATACCTGACCAGCGTCACTTTCCATTCTTTATTAAGTAGTCCATAAATGCCATCGTCGATATCATAATCTACCAGGTACAATATCTCGTCATCCCCCAGCCGCAGGGCGGAAAGGGATATATCACCGCTTTCCTTCCCGTTATGTCCGGAAAGCAGGAACTTAAAATTATCATTTAAACAGGGAATATTCATTGCACTCATAATATTCTCAATGATCTCTCTTTTATTTTTCTCCCCCGATATGGAGATAACTGTGTCGCCTCTCTTCCGCAGGATATTCAGGATCTGCTCAGAGATTCTGCTGGAGGTTATAATTACGCGTTTCCCCCCAATATTCAGTAACAGATCAACCTTTATAGACAGGTTAAGCCCCTCCCCGCTCAATATATTGGCCTCGGAATCTTTCACCGGAGAATATCCGAGCATCTTAAGCAGCGAATCCGCCAGGCTCACACCGTCCCGGGAATCCAGGGCCTGCATGGCGCAAGGCTGATATTTCTCCCCGTCTTCTGCTATGCCAAGACCATCCATTATTTCAATTATCTCAAGACCGTTTTTATCTGCATAGACCCTTACAGGAGACGGAAGCAACCGGGATGGTTCACTTACAAAATTAAACGCGTAACTTCCCGCTCCCTCGAACTGCGATTTTTTTGATACAAGCCATTCAACAAAAATTTTTGTTGATGGAGTATCGCCAATTTCTCTGTATTGGCTGACATCCTTGATATTATATACGCCGGTAACATTTATTATCCTCTCCAGTATAGAGGATATCCTCTCTCTTTTCTTCACACTAACCACGCGGTAGTTTTCCCACGTTGACTCTATAACCCTTTTCAGCTCCACAGGTATCCTGCTGGATAAATCAAGCAGGATTGTGTTGCCGTCATTTATTTCTATAACAGGAACTCTGGAGCAATCGATCTTCACTTCGCCGGAGGGAGGCACGGGAATACAGTAACTCCCATCCGTTATGATCATGCCATACATCCTGCCTGCGATATGACTTATAACGGGCAGTATCTTATATTCAGGTATGGTAATAACATCCTGTTCCATTTCCCTTTGCCCATCAGGTACCGGCTCCTCATCATGGGCTGTCCGAGGAAGAAGCAAAGTCTGTCCGGGATATATCCTGTCTAAATTCCTGATCTTCGGGTTGAGATGTCTTACACGTTCCAACATTCTGTAAATCTTCCAGGGAGAGACATTAAACTTTTTGTGGATGATACCTGAGACATTGTCTCCCCTCTTTACAACATATTTCAGGATGATACCCCCTCTCTTCTCATCGGGAAGCACACCGGAGACTTGATTCGCGGCACCGGTAGTACTAACCGTCTCCGAAGATCTTTTCTTTGGGAGGAGTAATTCCTGTCCGGGATATATAACATTCAGATCCTTCAGTTGAGGATTAAAGTGCTTCACAAGCTCCAGTATTCTGTAAACCTCTCTCTTTGAGACAGCGTATTTCTTCCGGACTATGTTAAACAGGCATTCATCTTTCTTTACAACATAAGCGTCAGCCTGATGTCTTGAAACACCCACCCTTTTTAATGAAATATAGGCCGTGTCTTCTCTGGAAAGCGCAATCATTGGATCAGCCAGAACAAGAAACGATATGATTACAAGAAGACAGTTTGATAGACACCATTTGATCATTGAATTTTTCCTCAGGCAAGATGTCTTTCGTATATATACATAACACTCAAAAGTCAAACCGAGAAATCCTCCAAAGGCTAACGTATGGTGTCCGTTAATTTGACACTTTCCAAAACTTAATATAAAAGGGTCTCGTTACATTTGCCATAACAGATTTATTCAAACCTTAAAGATATGGACACTGATAATGAATGGAAAGAAATTTGGCCGCCTTACCTTCATACAGGGGCGGAACGGGGGAAGGTATCCCTTCTGCAATTCTCTCTTTATTGATGACAGAGAAAAGGTAGTTATAGATCCCGGTTCTGACGAAAAACTGTTGAAGAAATTTGACATGGAAAAGGGGATCGACATCATTGTAAATTCGCATTACCATGAAGATCACACCTCCTTTAATTACCTGTTTCCGAAAGCGAAACTTTATGTGCACGAAGATGAAGCTCCCTGTTTTAAATCCCTGGAAAAACTTCTCGATTTCTATGGCCTTCTGGGAACAGATCTGGAGCACACATGGCGTGGTCTTCTCGTGAATCATTTTCACTACAGGGAACGTACCCCGGACCTTGAATTCAGAGATGGAGATCTACTGAATTTCGGCGACACAACCGTTCAAATAATCCATACCCCAGGCCACACCATAGGACACTCAAGCTTCTTTTTCCCAGAGGAGGGCGTGCTCTTTCTGGGGGACCTGGATATGACGGCCTTCGGTCCCTGGTATGCTGACAGGGTCTCCGACATAGACCAGACCATAGGATCTCTCCGCAAATTATTGAAGATCCCCGCAAGGATATTCATCACTTCCCACGAGGCGGGCATAATAGAGGGAGACATTACAGAACTGGCAGAGAACTATCTTGAAATAATAACCCGGAGAGAAGACACCCTGTTGAATTTTCTCGAAAAACCAAGGACATTGAGTGAAATCGTCAATCAATGGATTATCTATAAAAAACCGAGAGAACCGAGGGATTTTTTTGAATTCGGCGAAAGGGGAATGATTAAGAAACACCTGGATCGCCTGATAAAAAAAGAAATCGTAAGCACCGAAGAAGGCAGCTATTATCTATTGTAGCCATAGTCCCTGTTGCAACCAGAACTCAAATGATATATGGTTCAGGGCAATCAATAAGAGACCTTGAAACCGGGAGGAGCTCAAAATGGTTGACCCTGAGTTTTTGAAAGAATTTCAAAAGAAGCTTGAGAAGAAAATAAGAGAGAATGAGATATCCGTGGTCCAGTACTGGCATGAACGGCTCGGCAAATTAGTGTCCATGAAACCTGACGGAATTGCATCTCTCCAGTTAGAGATAAGAAAGATCTACGATATGATGGAAACCAGGATCAAGACACTGAAAAAGGGTTGACATGAAAAATATAGCAAATTTTCTATTCGAAACGGGAATGCTGCAAAAGACTCCGAGGTCGGGTTTCCAGTTTCTGGGATCAGGCTGCGAATCCGTAGCGGAACATGTATTGCGAACGATCTTCATCGGCTATGCCCTGTGTAAACTGGATCCCGAGGTAGATGAATCAAGGGTTCTTAAATTGTGCCTGGTTCACGATCTCCCGGAGACAAGAACCGGCGACATGAACTACGTCAATAAAAAATATGTAGATGTGGATGAAAAGAAAGCGGTTGATGAACTTGCGAAAACCCTCTTCTTTGGAGAGGAAATAAGATGCGCCATAGATGAATTCAACGAAAAAAAGACCAGAGAGTCTCTTATGGCGCACGACGCCGATCAGCTGGCGCTGATCCTTCAACTGAAAGAATATGGTGATCTTGGCAACAAGTACAGCAAAGAATGGATAGATTTTGCCGTAAAAAGACTCTGCACAGACACCGCGAAAAAGTTGGCTGTGGCTATAACCGAAACAGATTCGTCCGAGTGGTGGTTCAAGGATAAGAGTGACTGGTGGGTAAATGCAAACAATAACAGGTAGGGGCTATCTTATGAAAAACAAAACATTTAAGTACTCTATTCTCCTGTCGGTGATAATCTGCATGATATTTCTGTCAGGTTGCGCCACAAGCCTTCAAAACAGGGAAAAGGCCTCTACCCATGTCAATATGGGCACTGCCTATCTTAAATCGGGGCAATTCTCCACGGCTCTGAGGGAGTTTCTTGCAGCGCAGCGTCTTTCCCCGAATGATCCGGAAATACGCTACTATACCGGCCTTTCGTATTACGGGAGCGGGATGAAGGAAGAAGCAAAGAGGGAGTTCCAGAAAGCTCTGTCTATAAAACCGGATTATTCGGAAGCAAACAACTATATGGGCACCATATACCTGGAAGAGGGGCTTTATGACAAGGCAATAGAAAAATTTGACCTGACCCTTTCCAATGTGTTCTATGAAACCCCGGCCATAGCGCTGAACAACATTGGCTGGGCATATTACAAGAAGAGAGATTACAGGACCGCGCTGATAAAATATGAATCAGCGCTCAAGAGAGAACCCGGTACGATAATACTTCCGCTCATCCAGAAAAACATGGGAATTGCGTATCTTGCTGAGCGTAATATCAACAAGGCCGTATTCCACTTGAAAAAGGCCATCGATATGGCGCCCGGCATGATTGAATCACGATACTGGCTGGGAATAAGCTATCTCGAAAGGGGAAACAGAGAAAAGGCAGTTGAAGAACTGCGATCCGTCATTGAGGCCAGCCCGGAATCAGTGTTCGGATTAAAGGCAAAGGAAAAACTGGACTATATTTCACCCTAAACCTGCGCCGGGGCAAAACTCCAATTATAAGCATGTTGTGAACCATCGCAGTTGAAATTATTACCCCAATCCGGACAAGATATCAGCAATTCGACATAGTTGACGCTTCCTGGTTTTCTTGCCTTGACAGGGCACAATTTTTACCTTAGATTTGGCGCACTTTTCAACAGAGGAATAGACTTATTATGGGATCCAAGAAAAAGACAAAATCCAGACAGATAATGGCAAAACAGAAAAAGAGGAACACCAGAATATTTTATCTCTTATTGATCACCCTGGTTGGCGTGGGATTTCTTGTCTTCTTCTTTCTCTCACTGTTCGACTATATATATCCCCCCGCTGACGGCAGGAGAGGGCCGGTAGTGAAGGAAGAAAAACAAAAGGTGAAACTGTATTTTTCCGATCTCAACGAACGATTCCTCATTCCGGAAGACAGGTATATCACAAAGAGAAAATCCCCCGGCGATAATGTCAAAGAACTGGTAGTTGCGCTGATTGGCGGGCCTAACACCGATCTGGTAGAGACATTCCCGAAGGAAACAGATCTCAGAAAAGTCAACGTGGAGAATGGAATAGCTTATATAGATTTCGGTAGAAACCTGATTGATCTTCATCCCGGAGGAAGCGCCAGTGAGATGATGACCATATACTCACTGACCAATACCATTACCATTAATGTGCCGTCCGTCAAGAAGGTAAAACTACTGGTAGATGGGAGTGCCCTGGAAACGATAAAGGGTCACATAGATACAACCAAACCCTTCACGATAAACAGAGAATTAATAGTAGGAAATCATTCTTAAAGACACAATAATATGGCTGCCTCAAGACTTTCAAAAATAAGAAATATAGGGATAGTTGCCCATATCGACGCGGGAAAGACAACCGTAACGGAGAGGATTCTCTACTACACCGGCAAGACCTAC
>JAFDAS010000083.1 GCA_019313695.1 Deltaproteobacteria bacterium | reverse complement strand
TATCAGGACTTGACCTGAGACAGATCCCTCATGATCTGCCCAACGCCCCTTCTGGTTTTCGTCTCCCTCTCCAATGCACGATAACTATATGCTCCTGGAATTTTAAAAGGCCGAGAAACAGATGACTGCAAAACCAATTGTTGACTATTTTCGGACGATTTGAGAGGCTAAGATTATGCACGAAACCTCACATGAGAGTCCTGTCAGATACAAAAGAAATCCTGATCATATTATTTCATTCTTTAAGTCGAAGATTGCACACTGTAAATGGATTCCTGAACCCCTATTTTTCTTGACATTAAGACATCTTTTGTCATTACATTGATCAAGACCCAACCAACCATCCAACCTCTATCCAGGAGGTTACCAATGAAGAAACACCTCAAAATGGTTATGTCCTGCTCCTAATAGGCGATTTTTGCCTGTTGGGAGCCTAAATTATGATCTGAAGAATTTGAGATGTGATATGAGAGAATTTAGACTGCTTGTTTTATGCGTAATTTCGTCTTAATTGCTATAAGGAGGGAGAGAAATGAAGCGAATCAATATTACCCTCGTGAGCTTGTTCCTCGTCCTTTTTCTGTGCCTTCCCTTTACCTTAGCGGCTCAAAAGGAAGTTGGCCGGGACGGGGTTTATGTGGCCTATGCCAATGGGATTGTCAGAGACACTAAGACGGGTCTTGAGTGGAAGGTTGGTCCTGACAAGAACACAAATTGGGAACAAGCCAGGTCCTGGGTGCAGAATCTGAATCTTGACGGTGGGGGCTGGAGGATGCCTTCCATGGATGAGTTGAAAACCCTTTACGAAAAAGAGGCCGGTTCGCGAAACATGACGCCTTTGTTGAAGACTACTGGTTGGTATGTGTGGTCAGGGGAGACTAAGGAGGGTTCCTCGTACGTCTGGCACTTCGACTTCTGGAACGGCCACAGCCGCTGGGAGTCCCCCGAGTCCTCCGACACCATACGGGCTTTTGCGGTGCGTTCCCGAAGCGATTGATAATTTGGTCATTTGACTTTTTGATTATTTAAATCGAGGGGGTAGCGACCACGGAATACCCGGGGTGCAAATACCCCTGGTTCGGCAGTTGTTGGGTAGGTTTTGGGGTCTGTAGAGGGGTTACTCGTCGAGGCCATACTTAGGTATGCGTTTCAGTCAATTTGACAATTTCAGGGGTGTTGAGGTATTATTTAAGGGTTCATATTGACCTCTGCCCATTTTCCAGGTTTGGGCTGGTAGCCTTCACTTTTTTGGGGCAATGTGAGACGGAATGATCATGCACGAAACCTTCTCCCAAGACCGAAAGAGCCTAAAACTTACGAACTCCTAATATGTTGTGGTTGTTGAAAGATCATTTAGGTTCGGTATCCCTGCTCACATTTCCCTATATTGTAAGCCATACCTCTTGTTTTTGACATGTAAGGGGATTTCTGATATTCTCAATGTATCTGAACTGCCTCATATCTGGTTTTCTGGCAAACACATCGCATTTTGGCACAGATAACAATCCGAAGGTAATAATATGTGGACATGCATAATCAATTTTTATGGGGCGACTTGATGGGTGCGGCTAACGATTAAAAACGGACTTTCATTGGCACTTGAGACACATTTATCTATCATAGGTGCCAGAGCTTAAATTCGTAAAAGAAAATCAAATTGGAGATAATAAACATGAGACATTGCAAAACGATGCTACATTTTTGGATTTTCGGCCTAGCGTTTGTCCTGGCCCTGCCCATCATGGCGAACGCTGGTCAATTTGAGGACTTCCGTTTTCCCAGAGAACAGTCACTCACGAAAGATGGCTACCCAACACCTCTCAGCGGAAAACCCATTACAAAAACACCTGTAATTGCCAAGGTAGAAGGTGCTTCCCTCAAGAAATATCCGGAGCACTATATCCCAGGGAAGGAAAGCCTTGCTGATAATGAGATGAGAATTACAGTACTAGGCTCAGGAGGTCCCGCTCCAGTTCGTAGGGCGCAGGCGGCATCCGGTTATCTAGTTGAGCTGGGAAACGGTAAAAACTTTATTTTTGATATCGGCCCTGGAACATCCGGCAATCTCTATAGCATGGGCGTGCATCCTGCTCTGCTCGATAAAGTTTTTATCAACCACCTTCATCTGGATCATTGTGGTGGTATTTTCCCCCTCTTTGATGCTATGGGCTGGGCCCGCAATACACCTCTTCATGTGTGGGGTCCATCAGGCACTACGCCGGAACTTGGCACTGCAGCATTTACGGAGAACGTAAGAAAGGCTGCTGAGTGGCACGTCCAGAGTAAACGAGACTTGTTGCCAACTGGTGGTACGACGATCATTTCCCACGAAATTGATGTCAGTAAGTTCAGCCCCAAGAACCCACGCCAGTTGGTTTATAATAAAAATGACGTGAGAATCTATGCCTTTCCTGTTGTTCACTGCATCGAGGGTTCGTTGGGGTATCGCCTGGAGTGGAATGGGCTTGTCTTTGTGTATACCGCCGACAGTGAGCCAAGTACTTTTGAGGCTGAGCAGGCTAAAGGAGCAGATGTATTTATCCACGAGGTTTTTCCATCCCCTGAGGATTTTGCCGCACATACCAAGATGCCACTTGAACACTCGAAGAACGCTTTGGGTGAGCACACTTCGCCGGAAGAGCTTGGGCTCGTTTTTAGTATCGCCAAGCCCCGTTTAGGCGTAGGTTCTCATTATACTTTAGGTGATGCTCTGATAGACAATGCCTTTGAGAGCTTGGGAAAAGTCTATGATGGCCCAGTGCTACTTGCACATGACCTATCCGTCATTAACGTTATGCCTGAACAGATCGTTATCCGACAGGCCAAGACAAGCATGCTTGCCTCAGTTCCTGAGGCTCCTAAATTGGAAGGGGTAGACATGAATCCGGGCCAGCCTAGCAAGTCACAAACGCCGAGCTGGCTGAAAAAAACCAGGATCCAAAAGTAACCATCGTCGTCGGGAGTGATTCGAATGGGCGTCCAGTCGAACTGAGGCCCAGCATTCCGGTTCCTTCCGGCTTGGGGGTAGTTGGATGGTTGTTGTGAAATTAGTGATATCGTATCTCCGATATATTTCAGATTTGGTCTTAAATAATTGAGTGTATATTTTGAAACAAGGCATTGAGGAAAACGCTGATGCAAATAACTCGACCCTTTCTTGATTCTGTTCCCATCTGGATTATGTTTCTCGTTATTCTCATGGTTATACTACTCTCAATCGAGACAGGGTTCCGACACGGCGCCCGAAAGCGCAAACTCCCCAACCGTGAACAGGAAGCACCCGTAAGCTCTATGA
This sequence comes from Deltaproteobacteria bacterium, assembly GCA_019313695.1. Lineage (GTDB taxonomy): Bacteria > Desulfobacterota > Syntrophia > Syntrophales > UBA2210 > UBA2210. Next base: position 7,803 of record JAFDAS010000083.1, on the reverse strand, counting down.
TAGGTGCGGCGCTTGCATTGCTTGCCTTCATACTTGCATTCACCTTCGGAATGGCAACATCCCGGTTCGAAACCAGAAAGAGCCTGACGCTTGATGAGGCAAATGCAATCCAGACAACCTATTTGCGTGCCGGATTGCTGTCAGAGCCTCAGCGAACGGATATCCGTAACCTTCTGCGTGAATACGTGAAGGTTCGAGTAGAAGGTATTGAAACAGGGCAGATCAATTATCTTGTCAAGAAATCGGAAGAATTGCAGGACCAGCTCTGGTCGAAGGTAACCACCCTCTCTGAAAAAAAGCCCCCTCCGGTCTTTACCGGTCTTTTCATCAGGTCTCTAAACGATGTGATCGATCTGCATGCAAAAAGACTGACTGCAGCGATGCGCAATCGCATCCCTGGAGCGATCTGGGGTGCACTTTTTTTTGTCACATCAATCGCCATGGGAGCAGTGGGATACCAAATGGGATTGAATAGAGGACACAGAACCATCGTTGCTTTAGCGATCGTGTTGACTTTTGCTGTAATCATGTTCGTGATTGCCGACCTTGATCATCCACAGCAGGGATTCTTACAAATAAGCCAGGAGCCTATGATAGAACTTCAGAAAGACATAAACAAACCGGCACCCTGAGTCCGTAGTCAGCATGGTTAGAGGTTTTTCCGGCCTTAAAGGCAATACTTGGCAATGAATCCTTCTCTTTCACTCGATGCCACGATACCGATATTAAGTGCGCGTTGGATTTTCCATGCAAAAAGGCTAACTTACATCTCGCACTCTTGAATGGATTTGGCGGGTGTGCCATGCTGGATTTATGCACGAAACCCTCTGTGAGGCCTGGATAAGCCGAAAACTGCAGGACCACCATATATTGTATTTGGGGAAAGATCGATCAGCTGCTATATCCCTTGTAAGACTTAAGCCGTATCTCAAGTTTTTGACATGTTGGAGGATTTCAGGTATTCTCAATATATCTGTATTGTGGCACGACTCGCTTTTCACTTGATAACATTACAAATGTAATGATATACAGATCCGTATAATAACTTGTTATGTGTTTATAAAAAAGATCAGTTAAACCCGCCACCCAAAGTGGCCATTCAAATTGGAGGAGCATTATGAAATTTGTTTCCATTGTCCCACTCATCGGGCTATTGCTACTTGCGCCAATCGCCAGCGCGGAGAAGATAATCCATGATGCCGAGTACACTATTCTTGAAGTTCAGAATGGCAAGGCATGGGCTGCAGACGATAAGATTATCGACAAAAAACTGGCTGATCTTCGTAAGAAAAATGGTGGTAAGCCACCCAATATCGTCTACATCCTCCTCGATGATGTAGGTTTTGGTGAAATCGGTATGGATGAACTAAGCGTTATCCGTGGCTACAAGACACCCAACATGTCAACCTTAGCTAAGGAAGGTCTTAGCCTGCAACGCATGTATAGCGAACCTTCTTGTACGCCAACTCGTGTTGCTATGATGACTGGCCGCTATCCAACGCGTACGGGATTGACTGAAGCTAAGACTACACTCTCTGGTGAGGGGTTATCTGGCGAAGAGGTCACCCTTGCTGAAGTGCTCAGGGATGCAGGTTATAACACCTCCCATATAGGCAAGTGGCATATGGGTGAAATTGAGCAGGCTTTTGCTAGTAATCAGGGCTTCATGCATGCCGAGTTTCCTATCCATCAACAGGCACAACTTGCCCTTATGGGTACAGACAGTGTGGACGCTGACATTATTCGAGGCGTGGACGCTGGCCGGGAAAAACAGTCCTACACTCTCGATAAGCAGTTTGTAGTCGACCCAGCACATATGGTTGTCGGTGTCGAACTGCGCGATGGAAAACTCTATGAAGTTAATATCAAGGCTGGTGAATCCTGGACCCAGAAAAAATACCGTGACATGAATGAACTTTACCAAAAACACGCATTAGACCAGCTTCGCACCCTTGCCAAGCAGGATAAACCGTTCTTTCTCAATTACTGGCCGATGTTTCCCCTCTCGTTTGTTCAGGAACATAAAAGTGAATACAACACCCTCAATGGCGGCACAATAGCCGACTCATTGGTTGAGGTCGACGAGTGGGTTGGTCAGATTGTCAAAGAAGTAGATAAGTTAGGTATTGCCGAGAGTACAATTATTGTGGTGATGGGTGATAATGGTCCTTTTATGCAGTATGCAGGCCTCACTGGTCAATCCGACCGAATCTATCGCGGCGGAAAAACTGATCACCTGGAAGGTGGTGTAAGGGTTAATGCCTGGGTGAAGTGGAAAGGCGTTATTGAGGCAGGAAGTTTTGCCGAGGACATGTTTCATGTCAGCGACCTGTATACTACCTTCGCCCGCCTGGCAAATGCAACGGACGGAATACCCAGGGACAGGGTTATCGACGGTTTAGATCAGAGTGGTGTACTGCTTTTGGGTGATGGTCATGGACGACGTGATTATTTGCATATCTATGAAGGGACAGAGCTTAAGTCTGTTGTAAAAAACAAATACAAAATGCATTTGGCTCCTAAAGGTGCTAACCCCATCACTAGTGCGCAGTTTTTCGATCTCTACCGCGACCCAAGAGAGTCACGCCCCATCGACTCGATCAAAATTGGTCCGTGGGCTGGCGGCCAATTCGCCGGTATGATCCAGCGTCATATGGCGTTGAAGAAAAAATATCCAAACAGGCCACCTACGCATGCCATGCCTTATGAAGGTATTGAGAACCTAAGACCAGAAACTAAGAAGCTAGTTGAAGTCTTTAAGCTAGGCCAGGCCCAAAAATAGAGTGATAGAACGTATCTAAGAGAGGAGTCAGGCATCCTCTCTGCGGGGTTAGGTGTTGAATCAATTGTCATTCACTGGAAGTTTGCGCATGATATATTCTGGGTCTGAGTTTTCACACAGTCTGAGCCTTAGGCAGTCGTTCAATCAAATTTTCTGCGTTATGTTTCTGGTATCGGTTAATCAACACCTACAATCGCGTCAACTCGGACGGTCAATAGCGTCGCTCGCTTTTGCTCACAACGCTTTTGACCGCCGGTTACGCGAAGCGTTTATTTGCTACAAACAGATAAGGATAGATCAGTGGAAGATTATCAACTTTTGATAGACCTTCATAAAAGTGCAAACCGGCAGGGTCCAGGCGGGGATGCAGAGACGGAAAAGGCTCTCAGCCTGGCAATGATAAACCGAGCTGCGCCATTAAAGATTGCTGATATAGGCTGCGGCACGGGGGCTTCCACCCTATTGCTCGCTCGTCTATTGAAAGCTCAGATTACAGCAGTGGACTTCCTTCAAGACTTTCTTGAAGTACTTGTAGGTAGGGCCGAAAATATGGGGCTTTCTGAAAAAATAACGACCCTTTTCTGTTCAATGGACAATCTGCCGTTTGGAGATGAGGAATATGATGTTATCTGGTCTGAGGGTGCGATATACAATATCGGCTTTGAAAGGGGCGTAATAGACTGGAATCGTTATCTGAAAGTGGGCGGACTACTGGTTGTTTCGGAGATTACCTGGATTACAGCCTCCCGTCCGTTGGAACTCCAGAAACATTGGGAGGGCGAATATCCCGAAATAGATGTGGCCTCTTCAAAGATAGGCGTACTGGAGAAGAACGGCTATTCTCCGATTGGCTATTTTGTTTTACCAGAGCATTGTTGGCTGGATAATTATTATCGGCCTATGCAGGATAGCTTTAAGGATTTCCTTAACCGGAATGGCAATAGTGAAGGAGCACGCGCAATAGTGGAAGTGGAAAATCGAGAAATTGAACTGTATGAGAAATATAAAACTCACTACAGTTATGGTGTATATATCGCAAGAAAGTTGGGTTAGCGAAAGCCATAACCGCATCAACTCGGACTGGCAATTCCGCTGCGCTCCATTGCCAGCCGGTTATGCGGAGCGTTAGCATTCAAAATGGAGAAGCATGTCAGACAAAAAAATATTACTTGCATTTTATTCTGGTGTTGGAAGCACGAGAACCGTTGCTGACGTTTTGCAGATAAAGCTACAAGACTATGGCTATAAAATTGATTGATTGGATATCGATATTGAAACAGATGCTCAGAATGTTGAACAATATGCCCTTCTTATTATTGGAACACCAACACAGCATTGTTACCCACCAAAAACCATTTCAGAGTTCGTTGATAAAATAGAGAATAAACCAGAACCTAAAAATATTTTCTTATTTGCAACTTACGGATTATATGTGGGCAATAATTTACGAATGATTGGTAAAAACCTTTTAGGTGAGAATATTCGAAAGATGATGTATAAATTTGAATCCAATATTAAAGATAAAATCATTAAGACTGTTGCAGAAATTGACAGGCTAATTCAAGCAGACAATCCCAAAGTAATGATTCCATTTTACAAATGGTATGCTCCTCTTGATTGGCTCCCTAATAAATTCTATACAGCCAGAAAATTTGATAGAAATTTGATAGAGATTTTAAACCGAATATCAGATTGGTATCTGACCGCTGGAATGGAGAAAAAATTGATTGCCCAAGAAATTGTTGGGAAATGGTTGATAATAAACCAAAGTACAGAAAAGATAATTGTGAATTTTGTTTAAGGTGTGTTCATAGAACACCTAATAAGGCAGTAATATATTCTACTGATATGCAAGATAGACAGCGATTGGATATTGACTTTTATAATCAATTAAAGAAAGAGTTGTTGTAGAATGCCAACAACATCTTGTGGTCGCTTGTTTGATGGACTAACAGCACATTATGCAAACTTTCCTATATTACCCATCTGTTGGAAATTCCAGGCAAAAGGTGAATGATTGATCTGGCAGCCTTGCATGATTTTGGCGGCTGTGGTATGCTGACTTAATGCACGAAAGTTTCTGTGGGGACCTGATGAGCCGAAAACAGATCGACCACTATATATTGTGGTGGTAAGATTTTCCGATTTAACTTTATGGATCTGACCATAGCCCTGGATATGTAAGGCGTATGTCAGTTTTTTGGTGATGTGGATTGTTTGATGTATGTCAAGAAAACACAACATTCCTCATTCCAAAAAAACCCACAAAAAGCAAGATAAAATCTTGACATTTAGATCCTTCCTTGCTTAACTAAGTATATCCGTACATTTTCTTATAAAGAGCCAACCTCACCCATTTCAAAGAGATAAGATCTATGGAAAAGCCCTCTAAATTGTGCCCATCCACCTCCTGACAGCAAGTTGTTTGTTCTGTCAGGAGCCCAAATAACACAGTTCATCGACAAGGGTAACTTGCTGAGATTTTGAAACAGTATGGCGGGCGTAAAATTCCATTCAGCCACTTTACGAGGGAGATCGTTGATAGTCCAGCTAAAATAGATATGCATTCCCGGTAGTTTTCGCATACATTTGCGGTATAAGGATTGAAACTGATTAGTTGATAAAACCTGAAGAGCTTGTACTCGGAGAGAGCGCTTTTGGTAGGAAAGAAGTTCACTGGCTATAAACTGTTTATTAATTGATCAACTAACTAATGTAAAGGAAACTTTCATGAGAACGAACCTGGACTTTTTAGATGCTCTGAAGGGAACACCCGAAGCTCGCTTTTACCTTTGTGATTTTCATATACACAGCCCGGCATCGATGGAAAATCTATCCAAACTGGAGCTCATGGGCGTTTTGGAAGAAGGGGATTTATTGATCGAAGAAATCAAACAAATAGTAGACCCCGTAGAGTATGAGCAAAAGGTTCAAAATGTAGTTTCTGTAGAAAATTATTTTGGATCGCTTCTTTCCCGACGAGATGAGGTGATTGAGGCTGAAGAAAGGGCACCAGGCGAAAATTGGACATTTGTAGCCATCACGGATCACAATGTCTGTGGCTATGCTGCTATACTTTCGCAATATGCATGGGAACGACGTAACATGGATCGCCTAATAGTTTTACCAGGTATGGAGCTGGAAGTTACTTTTCCCGTTTCAGAAATGTCATCAGCAACGGCTCATATTCTTTGCATATTTCCTCCTTGCACAGAGGAAGCTTACATAGTTGAAGCAATTAATAGAGCAAGAGATACAAAGGAAGATATGTGGCGCTTGGGAGAGAGAATGGCAACCGATGATCTGCCTAAATTCATTAAGGAGCTGCGCAATCATAGCGATTATCCAGCGATATGCATTGCCGCTCATTCAGGGACGACGAAGGGCATACAGGAAGAAACCAAAGAAGCGTTATTGAAGATAAAGGAGATTTGAAACTTGACAGTGTTTTGAAACTTCATGAAATCGTTTTCGACGATAAACCATTGATACTTATGAATGACCGTCCCAGTGAACCTGGAACCAAGTTAAGGCCATTGGAGGAATTGTCTGCAGGGCAAAGATGCAGCGCAGTGCTACCAATTTTACTTTTAAATGGCACTGAATCTCTGATAATTGATCAACCAGAGGACAATCTAGATAATCGCCTTATTCGGCAAGTGATTGTTAACATCCTTGCAAGTATAAAGTTGCGGAGACAAGTAATTGTTGCAACACACAATCCGAACCTACCTGTTTTAGGCGATGCTGAACAGGTTATTATACTTCGCGCTATAGGCGAAAAAGAATGTCATTTAGATGATAAAGGCAATATTGATTCAGATGAGATCATCCGATATATTACTGACATTATGGAAGGTGGTCGAGAAGCCTTTCAGTATCGTCATTCCATATATTCGCCACATTGGAAAGAGCCTACATAATGTGGGACATAGGGCCGGGTAGAAATATGGCGCGCGCAATACTTTAGCAACAGGTCGGCAAGGCTGATTTCTTATCCCTGTAATCGTGCCTTCCCTTACGACCACAGGCTGGGTCTTAATAACCGGGCACCCATAAACTCGGAAAGAATCCTACTTATAGAAGTATTCCCGTTTCCGCAAGCCCCCTCTCATCCCGGACGATCGGATTTCCCGAACGGATGCGTTTGGTTTGCTGTCTGGTTCCCTCTGTAATCTTGTTTAGAAACTCCAAGATCTGGTCCGAAGTGAGGCTATCCAGGCTCTTTTCGCCGAAATCCTGGCACAACCTAGAAAGGAGCCCTTCGTATGTCTTAACCATATTTTTTTTGTGAATTGGACCTGTGATAATCCAGCCAAAGTTTTCCTACTTGTGTGATTTTCATTTCTTGCCCTCCTCGTCCTTGGGTTAATAATACTGTGCTGTCAAGGTAACTATATGATATCGTGAAGATATGTGCAAGGGAGCGAGAAATTGGAAGGTCTTGTAAGTGGAAATTATCGAATCATGGGATAGGTTTGAAACAGACGTTCAGATACGGAATCGGATATCCCAGGTTTACTCGATTTGGCCGAATTGATGATATCGCAGGGTTTTGAACTTGATGATATGTTTGGTCTCTGTCAAGATATTGCAGATAGAACCGAGTTTTGGCTCACCTCTTGTAACAACCCAGAATTTTCGACCCTCATATTTTCTCTTGAAAGCTGTACTCTTCTTCAAAAAATTACTATAATCATGGCTCATTCGATTTGGAGTTTTGATTCCGACAAATACAACGTCCTTTCTTCAAAATACAGCGCTTTCATCCCTGCGTGTTTGAACTGGTTGTGGAGCAAAGGTGAATGCTGGCTAATTTCGCATGAACTCTCCACACGCAAGACTTCCGTTTCGTGTAGACATCCTAATGCCGAAGGTGACAGATGAAAAGAATGCGAAAACCGCTTCAGACCCTTCTGATCAAGCCGGCAGGACCTGACTGCAACATGGCTTGCACCTACTGTTTCTACCTGGAAAAGGCCTCGCTTTTTCCTGAAAGCCCGAGCCATCGCATGTCACAA
>JAFDAS010000082.1 GCA_019313695.1 Deltaproteobacteria bacterium | reverse complement strand
TCAATCCCTCAGAAGCTGCATGCAATGTTATCAACAGGTTGCGCACACATAATCACTAAAAATGCCCTTATTTTGTTGCTTTTTGTGAAAATGGGGTTAAACTTGGGTTAAGATATTCTCCATACAGTACTGGCACCACTTCGCCTACCTGATTGTCAGCATCGCCCTTCTCGGCTTCGGCTCAAGCGGCGCCTTCATTTTTCTGTTTAAAACAAAGCTGAAAAACAACTTCTCAACGGTCTTATACCTCTTCCCTCTTCTGCTGCTTCTATCCATCTGGATAAATATCTACCTGAGCTATGTTGTCACCTTCAATCCGCTTATGATAATCTGGCAACCGCGTGAAACATTGAATCTCCTCTATATCAGCCTTGCCATGTTCATCCCATTTTTCTTCGGCGCCGTGTGCATAGGACTCAGCTTCTCAGTCTGCCCTGATAATATTCACAAAATTTACTTTTCTAACATGACAGGCTCAGGTATCGGAAGCCTTCTGATACTGCTCACGGTTTTTCACCTGGGTCCCTATGAAATCATCCTCATTATTTCCATAATAACTGTCTGCGCGACGCTTACGGCCGCGACAAGCCGCACGCGGACCGTGGTTTCGGCAATCATCCTGATTGTGATAGTCCCGCTCTACTTTATTTTGTTGCATGATAAGCCGGTATATATGAGCAAATTCAAAGACCTGTCCATTGCCAGAAACCATATGGGGGCAGAAATTGAGGCGGAAACATTCGGCCCGCTGGGGCTTGTCACCGTCCTGGAAAGCCCGGCCTATCATTACCTGCCGGACCTGAGCCTGAATTGCCCATTTGAATTGCCGAAGCAGAAAGGCCTCTTCCTGAACGGAAATTCGGCGGGCGCAATCAACAGATTCACCGGAGACATGGAGGACATACGCTTCATGGATTATCGCACCACCTCCCTTCCATACAAGCTTTTGAACGATCCGGATGTGCTCATAATAGGCGGGGGTGCGGGAACGGAGATACTGAACGCGAAATATCACACGGCAAAGGACATTTCCGTCGTGGAGCTGAACGCTGATATCATCCGTCTTATGCAGGTGGAATATCGTCATTTCAGCGGGGACATTTACAACCCCGAACGGTGCCGGATTTTTGTCGAAGATGGAAGAGGCTTCCTGCAAAATACGAAGAGACGATTCGACCTGATCCAGATAAGCCTCCTCGAATCGATGGAGTCGGCCTCGGCGGGTGTTTATTCATTGAATGAAAACTATCTCTTTACGACCGAGTCCCTGAAAATCTGCCTGAACCGCCTCAATCCCGGAGGCATTCTCAATATTTCCAGATGGATCAAAAACCCTCCCAGGGATTGTATAAAACTCCTGGCAACGGCAATCTCCGCCCTCGATGCCAAAAATGCCCCCAGATCCATCATCATGATCAGGAGCTGGCAGACGGCGACTCTTCTGATAAAAGAGGGTGTCTTCAGCCGGGAGGAGATTGAAACCGCAAAAAAATTCTGCAAGAGCCGCCTCTTCGATCTCTGCTACTATCCCGGAATCAAAGAAGAGGAGACCAATATCGTAAACAGACTGGACGAAAGCTACTTTTTCCTTGCCGCGACCAGACTGTTTTCAGGGGAGGGAGAAAATTTTTATAATGAATATCCGTTCTATATCCGGCCCGCCACCGACGATATGCCCTTCTTTGCCCATTTCTTCAAACTGGTCGTTCTGAAGAAATATCTCGGTCCATACGGGCGGATCGCTATACCCCTCATAGACTGGGGATATATCCTTGTCTGGATAGCGCTCTGTATCCTCGTTTTACTGAGCCTGATTTTGATACTTGCCCCCATCAAACTGATTGGAGGCTCGCCACGAGGGAAAATGCCTGTTTTCATCTATTTCGGCTCCCTCGGTCTGGCATACATGTTCCTGGAGATGTCATTCCTCCAGCAGTTCATCCGGTATCTCTATGACCCTGTCTTCTCCGCAAGCGTCGTCATCGGTTCCTTCCTCATCTATTCGGGAATCGGGAGCCTCATCGCGGGCAGGATTGGCACAGTAAGGCCGAAACATGTCTTCTTTGCCATAGCCTTTATCGTCACCGTCGGAATCATCTACATGAAATCCGATCAACTGTTACAGAACACCTTGTCCGGCTTCTCCCTGTGGATGCGTATGCTTATATGCAGTCTGTTGATAGCGCCGCTTGCCGTGCCGATGGGCATTCCCTTCCCTTCCGGGCTAAGCCGACTGACAGGAAACAGGGAAGGATTGATTCCGTGGGCTTGGGGGATAAATGGTTTCTTCTCCGTCATCGGGGCCTCGGCGACCGTCCTGATCGCCATTGAATGGGGTTTCAAATCGGTGGTACTGTCTGCCTTGGCACTTTATATCCTGTCGGCAGTGATTTATCGCAGGATCGGAAGGGGTTGAAAGGTTTTGATGAATGCCGCGACCAGTCGGCAAAAAGCCGGCGCCCATCAACGAACATGCCCATAATTAAGAGATATTACTTGACATATTACCCTGATGATGTAACTCTTTCCGCGGTGTAATTCAGACATTAAATAATAGAAGTTTTGAGTTGTCGGACCTGAATCTAAGCAAAAAGAATTTCAGAGGAGGCCTGAAATGATACCGTTAACCAGAATCACATTCGATGCCGATATCATGGGAGGAAAGCCTTGCATTCGTGGCATGCGCGTAACTGTGGGGATGATCGTCGGCCTTGTTGCCTCGGGACACACCAAAGAGGAAATTTTGGAATTATATCCCTATCTGGAAGCGAAAGACATTGACGAGGCACTCGCTTACGCTGCATGGCGTGTCGAAGAAATCGACGTTCCACTCGTTTCGGCATCGGTATGAAGCTGTTGATAGATATGAATCTTTCCCCGAAGTGGGTGTCCGTACTGAAGGAAGCGGGCTTGGAGGCTGCTCACTGGTCCAGTATTGGCAGGCCAGACGCTCCAGATTATGAAATTCTGACATATGCCAAGTCTAATGGATATGTCGTTTTCACGCATGATCTGGATTTTGGGACCATCCTTGCTGCCACGAAAGCAGATTGCCCAAGTGTAATTCAAATTCGCACCCAAAACGTAACTCCCGAATATCTCGGTCCGCTTGTAGCTTCAGCGCTTCAGCAGTTTAAGAAGCATCTCGAAGATGGTGCGATAGTCACTATTGACCAAAAGAAGCTGCGAGCCCGCATTCTTCCTTTACAGACGTAATCAGGATTCCAAAGGGGAAAAGGGGGGAAAGGGGGATTTATTTTTTTCGGATGATGAGTAGACGTTAACGCCGGAAAATTGGGGTCAAATCTTTATTATTGAATTTATGGGGATTTGGCAGGTGAAAATATTCAAGAATAAAGATTTGACCCCAGGCCCCCCATTTTGCCCCTTGGGCATTATACCGTGTGAACAAAATGAACAAGAAGACGGCCATATTAAGCGAAATTTGTACCGAATTATCCGCTGGCAGAAAAAGTCAAGCGGCAGGGCTTTTGCAGCAGAGTTATCCGTTCGTGCCGATCCAGAAAGAGAAACGGCAATATACACCTCGACAAATGACAGAAGTGTTTGTGAGGGACGGTTTTATTGACCGGTATGGAGGAGAGCGCCTGGTATTTCCTGGCGTTCTGCGGCTTATCTCATATTTGCTCCCCGACACCTTTCCCTATCATCCCCACGGGCATATGGAGAAAGGACATATCGCCTTCTGGGATCTTTTCCCCACGATAGACCATTTGGAACCATTGGCACGCGGGGGCAAGGACGAGATGGAGAACTGGGTATGTACTTCCATGCGGCGAAACCTCCTTAAGTCTAACTGGAGTCTTGAAGAGTTAGGTTGGAAGTTACACGACCAAGGCGACTTTACAGAATGGGATGGCCTGCTTTCCTGGTTCATCGAGTATCTGGAGATTGATAGAAACCTGTTAAAGGAGTCTGCCTATCTGCGGAGGTGGTGGAATGCAGCTCGGCCATTTACGGTATGAAACCAGGCCCAGTCTCAAATTAATTGCGCAAAGATAAGGGAGGGACATCATGGATATTCAGATGCTAACCAGATTCTTTATGTGGTGCACAATCCTGAATGGAGGGCTGTTGACCCTTTCATTCTTGTTCTGTGCATTTGCCGGTGATTGGGTGCATCAAATGCACAGCAGATGGTTCCCCATGCCCCGGGAAACGTTCAACGTGGTGATATACTCGTTTATCGGGTTATTCAAGATCTTCGTTCTTGTCTTCAATGTCGTGCCCTGGGTGGCGCTGCTGATCATCGGATAACCCGGATGCAGCCGACGACCGGGATATCCCGGCATGGATTAGCGGAGGCGGCATGGATGAAAAAATTATTGATTTCTTATGCGGATTACATTAGCATCCCGACGTATCGTACAAAGCGGACAGGATAATGGAGATGATCATGTTATACGATTTATACTGGTGGTGGCAGGGGAAAAACAGGGGGTAATGTTTGTCCGCAGCCTGATGAAAAAGAAAACCGGAAACAAAAAGCCGTGGGCAGACAATGTCCACGGCTTTTTTTGCAGGATCGAGCTAAGAATTCGAGGAGCGTATTATGAAACAGACATTTATGCCGGACACCAAGACAGAAGAGGGACTGAAGACGATTCAGCTTGAAGGTTTGAAATGGACTGTCGCGCACGCCTATCATGGGTCCGATTTTTACCGTCGGCGCTTCGATGAGGCGGGAGTAAAACCGGAAGACATCCAAAGCCTCGATGATTTAAAGAGGCTTCCCTTTGTGACGGCCCAAGACCTCCAGGAACAGTATCCCTGGCCCCTCAGGTCGGTTCCCTTTGAAAAGATTGTGCGCCTCCATGCCTCGTCGGGAACAACGGGCAAGCGGAAAGTGATGATCTACACGGCACAGGATGTCGACGACTGGGCTAACATGTTCGCCCGCTGCTACGAGATGGCCGGTCTCTCGCGGGAGGACAGGATACAGATATGCGTCGGTTACGGAGTCTGGACGGCCGGCGCCGGTTTCCAGCTTGGCTGTGAACGATTCGGCGCCCTTGCCATTCCCGCCGGGCCGGGGAACCTGGAAATGCAGATGCAGTTTCTCGAAGACTTTCAGCCCACCGTGATCTGCTCGACGGCGTCCATGGGGCTTTTGATGGCTGAGGAGGTTGACAGGAGGGGACTCCGCGACAGAATCAACGTAAAGAAGGTTATCTTCGGAGCGGAACGTTCAAATGACGCAATGAGAAATACCATAAAAAAACTTCTGGGCGCCGAGCAGACCTTCGATATCCCCGGGCTGACGGAATTATATGGTCCTGGAACGGGACTGGACTGCGAATACCACACCGGTATTCACTATTGGGCGGATTATTATATTATGGAATTGCTCGATCCCGAAACACTTGAGCCGGTGGCCGAAGGCGAAGTGGGAGAGATGGTTTACACAACGCTTCGAAAGGAAGGGGCGCCGCTGATCAGATATCGTTCACGGGATCTGACGAGACGTATCCCGGGGTCCTGTCCCTGCGGTTCTCCTCTTCCGCGGCACGACAGAATACTGGGGCGGTCGGATGATATGTTTATCATCAGGGGCGTCAACATCTACCCCGGTCATATTGACGAAATTCTTTCCTGCCAGAAAGGAATCGGAAGCGAGTATCAGATACATCTTAACCGTGGAGATGACGGGAAGGATTACATGACGATACGGGTTGAGCGGGCCGAAGGGGGCAGTCCTGAGGGCGATGGAAAATTTGCCGCCGCTATAGAAAAAAACATCAGGAAAGACATACTGGTGAGCGGCGCCGTCGAAATCGTCGATTATCACTCACTCCCCAGGACGGACAGAAAGTCCAGACGTGTGTTTGACAACCGGGATTAGAAAATTCCTCAAGATGGCACAAAAAGAATGAAAGGCCATTTTGCCGGATCGTGGGCGGCACTAATGAGCTATAAGCCGGGGTTTTTTGTTGAAAGGCCGAGCAAAATAAATCCGTCCCCTTTTCTGCTCTTTTCTGCTAATATTATCGAAAGAAATTCTCACTGTAATATTTCAGGCAACACTTGAATTAAGAGCCGGCATATTGTAGAATATGGCAATAATTTCAGGAGGTGATGAATAATGGCTATATCTGTGGACGACTTGGCAACAAAGGCCATGACTCTGTCTGGTGAAGCTAGAGCTCTGCTGGCTGAAAGACTTGTTGAAAGTCTTGATCAGGAGTCAGTTCGTGAAATCTGGTTGACCGAAGCAAAAAAACGCCGTGATGAAGTGCGAAGTGGTCTCGTCAGACCAATACCTGGCGTTGAGGTGATGGAAGACGTTCGAAAGCTTATTGACGAAAAATGACCTTCTCATTTCACCCAGAAGCACGCTCTGAATTCAAAGAAGCGACGATTTATTATTCCGAGAAAAGCCCCTCATTGGCATCGGCGTTTTACACTGAGGTAGAAAACGCGATCGAAAAAATAACTGAGGATCCATGTTTATATCGCGTTATTGATGAAGATGTCCGACGTTGCCTGACCAGGCGTTTCCCATACGCTATTCTTTATACCATCGAAGAAAGTTACATTTTGATTCTGGCCGTTATGCATTGCAGCCGGGAGCCATCGTATTGGAAACATAGGCTTTCGTAGAAGCACCACCAATGCGAACAACCGCTTGCACACTGACCGGCTATATCTTGCGGCTTTAAGCAAATAGTTTACATGTTGTAATTTTTCAACTTTTAGCCAATTTTTAGGCTCCCGCCGCCGTCACGTGAAGCGGGGCGTTGGGACTCGATTGAAATGGAAACAAGAAAGCCACCGCTCACGCCTCAGCAGGCACGTACGATGAGCCTTGTCGTACTCGTCGCCGGGCCACTCGTTGCTGTCTTGGCGCATGTTTTTCTTTGCCAGCCTCTGCGCGTGGTAGCCCTGTCCTACATCGCAGGAACTGTATCTTACGGTTGGCCTTTCGTGGTCGTTTCTGGAATGGCGCACGCACTACCGGGTGACCAACACGTGGAAATGGTTCCTCATCTATGCAATTCTACTGTTTCTCATCTTGATCTTCGTTCTGGATGAGGGTGATCCGTTCCCATCGTATGCCATCGTGCTTCTCGTTCTTGGCGGAGCCGTCGTCGCGGTTGTCATGGGGGCAACGGCCCTGCACAACTTTAAGCGTTGGCGAGAAGGCGAGTTCACCCCCAAAGAAGAAGAGACCCAACCACAGGTTGGACAGGTATCGCCTGATGGCACGCCATCAGACGAACCTTCAACTGGAGCGTCTGGCGTCACGAATTGAAAGGTCATAATGAAAGTACTCAATATTCACGAACGTGAACTCAGCGCAACTTATGAGCAAGTCGGGGCGCTTATTGATTCTCTATCTTCCCAAGAAGATTGCCTGTGGCCGAACCACTCGTGGCCTTGTATGAAATTCGATCGTCCCCTTGGCATCGAGGCAGATGGCGGACATGGTCCGATCGGGTTTTTTGTTGAAAGGCCGAGCAAAATAAATCCGTCCCCTTTTCTGCTATTCCGGCGGCATAATATCAAGCGGATCGGATGGGATAAAAGCCGCAATGAATATTATTGAAAGAAATTCTCACTGTAATATTTCTTGACAAGGTATCATAATAGAGTTAATGATTTGGCGCATTTCATTGATCTTAAACGCATCATACGTGCCTGTGAACAAATGTAACCACGGGAGAGATTATGGTCTGATCATCTAAAGCCCTGTTTTTCGAAAAGAGAAGCAGGGCTTTGTTTGTGGAGGGTCATGAATAATCAAAGCCAGGCCAGTTAACCATCAATCTGCGATTGATAAAATGTGGCCTGACGCACTTGATCCATGAGTCGTAACGGAGGCCCCGATTTAAAGGGCTAACATGGTATATGCTAACAAAATGGAAATTTCAGGGGAAATTTTCCACTTATGTCTTGGTAGTATAAGAATAGATGGAATTTATTCCCTGCTATAAGGACAATATAAGGAAAAAATTCCATTTATTGACACTGTTCAATTTTTAGTAATGATTATGGCAGAACAAATTACAACCACTATTAACGAAATACAAAACAGGGATCGCAGTTACATTTACATTCCCGAAGAATATCGCCATTACTTTCCCGAACCACATGCGAAATTCGAAGTGATCGACTCAAAAACTGACAAAGGATACTTCGTCCATCTTGAAAATTCTTATCGCATTCCTGGTCTCAGAAATTTTTTTAAAGGGCACACAGAAATCCGAAAAGGGACGAAAATAATAATAGAAGTTCGCGAACAATTTAAGACCTACAACCTTTATGTAGATCAAATCCCAGACGAATTAGATCAGACTGTCAAACAAGACTTGGAAATTTTTGAAAATGAGAATTTTACTGAAGGCGGAACGTCTATCAGATTGGTGAACTATTTTGAAAGAAATCCTGAGCTTCGAACAGCGGCCATTCGCATCCATGGAACGACCTGTATGGCATGCGGATTTAATTTTGAGAAAAAGTATGGCAAGCACGGCAAAGATTTTATTGAAGTTCACCATCTCAATCCGGTTAGCCAAAATTTGGAGAAAAAAAACGTCGCCCCCAATGAGGATTTGGTCGTTGTTTGTTCAAATTGTCATAGAATGATTCATAGAAACAAAACGAAAATAATGAGTCTTGAAGATTTGAAGAAATTAATAAAAATCCAAAATTGAACATGTCATTTCACCGGAGCGCTGCCGCGCCCGGTGAATTCGTCGTTAGGCAATAAATACCAACTCAGCATGAAAGTTAGGTTGAAGGAAGCATGGAAATAATTATTGGTGTAATCAGTGGTCTCATTACTTTTGGGGTCATTGAATTAGTGAGGTTTGGATACTTCAAATCAGTTTATCGTAAGTTCAAAGCAGTATTTGGAGATGATATTGTTTTGTCTGATGGCTTTCATTTGGTTTATGCTGAATTATTACTTCCTCCGGATATCACAACAGAAAGATACCCCTATAGTAAACCTGGAACAAACTCGCAATTTAGATTCTCTATCGAGAGGCCGATTAGTTCTTGTGAAATTAGAGCAGCAAAATATCTTTCAGAGACAATAGCAAAAGAGACAAGAAGTGGAGTTTCCCTTTCATCTGATATCGAGCTAAAGAACCAACTCGATATATCCTTTATAACATTTGGCGGACCAACGTCTAATTTGAAGACGAAAGACGTAATTGACAATATTTCAAATAATTTAGTTAAGTTTGACAATACGAAATTTACGTCGGCGCGCACAGGAAAAAATGTATTAAAACCTGAAGTGGGCTATGACTATGGCTTAATTCTAAAAATCCGACCTAGCCAATTTCCAAACAGGACTTGGTTTACTTGTGCGGGAATTGGCGAGTGGGGCTCGTCAGGTGCTGCTTGGTACCTAGCTAAAAAATGGCGAGAGATTAATGCTTTTGCAGCAAATTCTCCCTTCGCGCTTATTGTCCGTGTGAAGCAGAATCAAGATCAATCTGCTGAATCTGTTTTACAGGTCAAGCGACCCGAGGATCTTGCTAGGTACGAAGAATAGTTATTCATAAATATAATAGCCTAACCAATAAATCCAGCGGACGGCCTATGCCGCCGCTGATTTTGGCGTTCGACGAAGGAGAAAAAAATGAAAGCAAATATCCTAACCATATCTGTTTTAATCATCGTAAGTTTATCGATATCAGGGTGCGGCACGATTCGGAGCCACCGCAACCTCGAGCAGTCGATGGGATCTGTTCTCATTACGGGAATTGGCGGGACAGTCTTTCGTTTGAATAAGACGGGCGACTTGCCTAATGCCTTTGGAGGTAGAGACATTTGGGGCGGAAAGATCGACAAGGGATTTGCGGAAATGAAGCTTGCGGGTATTGAGGGAACCGTCCTCATCTTAGAGATCACGGACGTTAATAAACACTCTTCAGAGACTGTGATGGATCGATATAAGCCGTTTCGAAATAGAGAAGCAACCGTTAACGTGGATGTCGATAATACTGTCACAATCAGAAACATAGAACACCCAAAGCCCTATATGGTAAGATTCGATACAGTCAAGCAAAAAGACATTGTAATCAGCGGCATTCGAGTGACTTTTTCTGAGGTTCAACCTTATAGTGTGCAGTACACCCTAGAAAACGTTCAGCCGTGATCGTCGATCACGGCACTGCACTTGACCGCTATTCCGCTACGCTCCATAGCGGCAAGTGAGCTTGGTCGTTCGCCCCGCCTGCGGCGGGACGAACGCCGAGTTCAGCTGCACTCTCCGATTTGACTGCGCCGCAAGCGGCGCGAACAAATCGTTCGAGCGGAAATCCCGCTTTGCGGGACTCCGCCCCTTGATTGACGCAAAAGGAAAGTATAAAGCTTTCCTTCACCGCCAAGTCGGGGTTCCGCTCAACTCGGCATTATCTGGAGAATTTTATGGAAACTATATTTGGTGTAGTTTTTGGGGCCGTTATTGCTGCCCTTATTCCCATTTCTATAGAAATCCTTAGAAAACCTAAATTAGACCTTGAAGTTGTTGCCCCTGTTGATATGCAATTCAATGGTCAACCTGCTAATAGAATGAGATCCATTCGTATCAAGTTGACCAATAAGCCTCTTCCAAGATGGGCTCGATGGATGTATAGAAATCCCGCTCTGCAATGCCATGGAAATATAACATTTCATCATTTGGATGGGCAAAATGTTTTCGGAAGATCTATGGTTTTGCGCTGGTGCGGCGCACCTGAACCGAATCCATTACAAATACAGATTGGCAATGCTCAAGGATATGTTTTCGATCCTGTGAGAATTACTCACCTTCAAAAAATGGATATCTATCCAGGCGAAAGTGCTGATATCGATATCGCCGCAAGGTTTGATGACGAGCCGGAATGCTATGGATGGAGCAATGAAAGCTACTTTTCAAATCCGAAATGGAGGCCAGCTTCGTGGCGACTTGAACCGAACCGATACATTGTAAGAGTGACTGTTTTATCATCTGGAGAAACAGTTTCCGGGGTTTTTCGCCTAATTAATGATGTAGAGCAACAGGATTTTAGATTGGAAGATGCGTTACCAATGGATTCAGTCCGGAATTGAGAGGTATTTCAGATAACCAGCTCTTTAACCCTGACTGGTAAAACTCGCTACCGCTCGTTTTCCCATCAGGTTAAGAGCGTCGTTAGATGGATAAGAAATGAATTACACTAAAGACTATTGTGGATAGATGAGGTGGGTTTGGTTATGTGGCCAGAAGAAATTAAGATTGAAGGAAAGGGCGAGATTTACCTTCATTGGAAAAACCTTGCAATGATTGCATTTGTGATGATATCGCCCCTGATCTTTGCACTTTTTTTTGATTCGTTTATTATTAAGGCTTTCTGCTGGGGGTTTTGTTTTTTAGCCTATATGTCCTATTTTCGAGTTCAAGGTCCGTGCGTTACCGCTATAATTGTTGGGTCGCTACCCTGGTATATTTTTTTTGAGTGGAAAGCGCTACCACGATGGCTGGCAGTTATTGCTGCCATAATTTCGTTGATTGAGATTAGTTACATCTGGAGTCGTATGCGTAGGATTGAACAATTAAGAGAAAAAGGAAATATTCTATTGTAATATCTAACAAGTCGCTGGAGAATCGACGGGAAAACGCTGGCGCGTTTCCCGCGTCTCAGCTCCAGCGTTCGCCCCGCCTGCGGCGGGCCGAATGGAGGTTAATTCTATGAATTCCATCCAACAGGCAAAGAAGATTTATGAGGTATGCGTTCTCAATGCTAAGGCTGGTAAAACTGTGACATACCGAGAAGTCCTCGATCATTTGGGTTACGATGCAGGTGTTCCCGGTCACGCCATTAGATATGGATTAGAGTTGGCGTGGATCGCTTGTTCACACACAAATCTACCGATATTAACTTCAATTGTTGTCAACAATGCGACGGGAGAACCGTCACCATCTGGCTATTCTGTCCCGGATTGGGAGAAAGACGCACAAAAAGTCCTCAAGCACAAAGAGTGGCCACGCGTTGATGAAATTGATTGGGATTATATTTGGGAAAATCGTAAGGAATTATCAAACACTTATGGAACTAGGGGCTATTGGGGCGACTAATTTGATACTGAACAGGCCGAACAAAAGCTTTGAGAGGGACGTGTGTTACGCTGCCGCTCCACACACGCCCCTCAAGCTTGGCGTTGGCCAGCAAAGACAGCCATAATTTCACTAATGGAGAATCAAGATGTATAGAGTCGATATTGAGAATAAAAAACTTATTGAAATTCCAGCTACAACATACAGCGAACTCAATCTTAGGGAACGTTTTGACATACAAGAGTGGATTGCAGGAACACCGGAAATACTTGGCGAGCCCCTCATGATAATCTCTAAGGAGCTAATTCTCCCGTCCGGCCGTCGTCTTGACTTACTTGCGGTGGATAAAGAAGGAGCATTGGTCGTTATTGAGTTGAAACGAGATAATTCAGGTGCAGACGTAGAGTGGCAGGCGATCAAATATGCTTCTTACTGCTCCAGTTTTTCTTATGACGAAATCTATAAGCATTTTGCTGAATATCTTGGTACCGATGGAGACGACGCTCAGGTCAAAATTGAAGGTTTTATCAACTGTGAGCCTGAAGATCTGAACCAACGCCAAACTTGCGTTTGGGGTCTGTAGGCTCATATCCGTTCATTTTTACCTAAAATACCAGATCGCATCACACAAAATCAAGCACTTATGGTTTTTCGCTTGGTCTTCACCTTCAAAA
>JAFDAS010000081.1 GCA_019313695.1 Deltaproteobacteria bacterium | reverse complement strand
TTCTTACCGGTAACGCTGCGAGGTATTAAAGCATGTTTACAACACAAAATATCACACCAGGAGGGTGACATTTTCTCATTGCAAAAAAGGTGACACTTTCACATTGCAGGAACACAGGAAAGCTCTTATTATATCTCTAAGCGAGTCCTGGCAATGATTTCCTGTTTCGCTGAATCATGCAGGTCGTCGAAATATGCGCAGTAACCGGCTACCCGCACTACCAGCCCGGGATATTTCCCCGGATTGACTCTCGCGTCCGTCAGCATTTCAGGGTCGAGCACGTTCAGCTGCATCTGCATTCCCCCTGAATCGAAGAAGCCCCTCACAAGAGCGCGCATGATGCCTATCCCGCGATCACCCGCCAGGGTGCCGGGATCGAAACGAAGATTAAGGGCGTAACCATTAGGCGCAAGGGTAGAATCTACATGGGCTGCCGAGTTAAGAACCGCTGTTGGCCCCAGACGGTCTTTTCCGTTGCCCGGCCCCAGGCTGGACGCGAAAGGTTCCCCCGCCCGTCTTCCGCTGGGCAGCGCTCCTACACGCTTTCCGAAGGCAACATGGCTTGTAACGGAATAAAATCCCGGCACATAGGGACCTCCACGCGTGTTGCGATACATCGCAAGGGCCTTATGAAATATATGAACTACCAGGTCGGCATAGCCGTCAGGCATGGCTTGGTCATTCCCATACTTTGGGGCATTGAGAAGTTCCGCCTGAATTTTTGGATCGGAAGAAAAATTGCCGCGCAGGGCTTTCAGAACATCGGCCATGGTATATTTCCGGCGTTTGAACACCACATCATCCAGAGCGGCGAGCGAATCCGCGACGTCGGCCACCCCGATCCCCTGTATGCCGCTTGAATTATACATGGCCCCTCCCGCAGTGACATCTTTCCCCGACTCGATGCACCCATCTACCAGCAGGGAAGATAGCGGGGTAGGGTGGTAGTCGCGATTCCCTTTCTCTATTATTTGCTGGAAGCCTATCATCCGCGCCACCATGTTATCCACTTGCGCCCTGAAGGCCTCTATCACCTGATCGATACCGGTAAAAGATTCGGGATCGGGGGTGACAACCCCTGTTTGTTTACGGCCATTGAACCGTTTTCCGCTATTAAGGGCCAGTTCAAGACAGATTGGAAGATTAAAGAGACCCGCGTCGGTAGAGAAAAAGCTTTTGCCCGGCAAGGCCGGCTCCACACAGCCCACTGTCGCGTAATCTCGCGCCTCTTGAAGAGGGTAGCCATGACGGGTGAGGGCGCCTATAGATGCCTCATCGCTAAAGAGAGCCGGCACTCCGCCCCCTTTTCTTGCCACATCCACCACTCGTTCAAGGTAGTCTTCAGGGGAACCGGAATGAATCCGTGCCTGATAATTGGGGTCACGGAGCCCCGACTCCTCCATAACATCAAGGAAGATCCAGGTAAGATCATTAACGGCATCTTTCCCGTTTTGATCCATCCCTCCCACTATCGCCGCTTGAACGACCAGGAATCCCCCATGGTATTGACTGGTCCTTTCCGAGAGCAGAAAGACGTGCTCGGTGGCCTTGGCAGAAAAACAAAGCAGAAGTTCCCGGGCGCGCTCCGGAGTTATCCTCCCTTCTTCCAGGTCTCGCCGGTAATAAGGATAAAGATATTGATCCATCCTCCCGAAGGAGATTGCGGAGTTGATTCCTTCAAGATTCACTGCCATATGAGTCAGCCACAATGACTGCAAGGCCTCATGAAAGGTTTCGGCCGGTTCCTTGGGGACTTTGTAACAGATACGCGCTATTTCCTTAAGTTCCCGGACACGTGCCGTATCTTTCTCCTCCGCGGCTAATCTTTCGGTCTCCTGTGCCATCCGGGAGGCAAAACCAGTCAGGCCCTCACATGCGATCCTGGCTGCCTGATGCAGGTCTCCTTCTTTTCCATCCATGGCCTTCAAATATCCCTTCACACCCAGCTTAAGCATCTTTTCGTAGTTTGGAAGGAAATGTCCGATGCCGCCGGCTTCGTGAATCAGGTAATATGTCGCGTTAAGCTGATCCGCCGCGTAACCGATCAGTCTGAAGATATGAGGATAAAAAGCGCGAAAAGCCATATTGCGGGTAAGCCAGTATGGGAAAACCCTGAAGAGTAACTTTAAACGATCAGCCCATGGAATCTGAAAGGGCGTAGTTTTTCTTTTATCAATCCATAACAACTCTTCGCTCATAAAAACTCCCGCCAGCTCGGGTTGAATAAGGGCCGAAATACGCCGGCTGCCCATATTCCCAACTATCAATTCATCAGGATAAATATGCACTGATTTATGACTTAGGATATGTCGCAGTGCCTTTGCCCTGCGGATTATCATGGGATCTTTCACATCATCATGACGCTTGAAATAGTCCGTCACGAGGTATGCCCGCTCAGGGCACAAGTAGGTTGGAGTGGAAAGGAGTTTCTTCTTTATGCGGTCGAATCGTTGAGACTTTCTTTTTGCCTCGACAAATTCCCCGACATTATTACCATTAAAAGTGCTGATAGACTCATACATCATCTTATTCCTTCAACCTTTAACTCACAACCCGTAGTGTTGCCCTTCTGCGGGCAATATCTGTGGGGCACGGAGGCCCCACGCTACGGTTTATTGTCGTAGCGTTGCCCCTCCGCGGGCAACATGTGTTAACGCATGGTACATATCTGTGGGGCACGGAGGCCCCACGCTACGTTCTCACTGTAACCCAACGTAACCCGCAACCCGCCTATAATAAGGAATTCAGGCGTCAGCCTTTTATATAAAACCCTCACGGGTAAACTCCCTCTGTGCCTTTGCCCCTGACCCCTGAACCCTCACTTTACCATCCTGAATCTCAGGACAATGACGGTTCCCTTCGGTTCGTTGTTTTCCGCCCAGGTATAACCGCCATAACTCTCCATTGCTTTTTGAACAATGTGGAGACCGATGCCGGTGTGGCCTGTATCCCCGTGCATGAATCCCTCTTCAAAGACCTTTTCCTTTATCTCATCGGGGATGCCTGTCCCGTTGTCGGCAATCCGAACCTCGCACATATCTCTTTCTCTGCCTGTGGTTATTGTGATCCTGTCAGCCTTTCCGTGAATGACGGCATTTCTTACGATGTTATCTATCACGGAAGAAAGGGAATCATCGGCCATGACCTGACAGTCGCCCTTGATTTCAAAGTCTATGAATGGATAGTTTTTGATGGTTTCATCTATGGTGTCCCTCATCTCGCGTATCTGCAG
Source organism: Deltaproteobacteria bacterium (assembly GCA_019313695.1). Classification (GTDB taxonomy): domain Bacteria; phylum Desulfobacterota; class Syntrophia; order Syntrophales; family UBA2210; genus UBA2210. The sequence continues at coordinate 4,676 of JAFDAS010000081.1, read as the reverse complement.
TTCCCTGTGACGGGAGATGAAGGTCTCAAGTTCTCTCATCCTGTTGATCAGATCAATGCTTTTTCCCGTACGGGAGAATATCTCTTTCAGGAGTTCCTCTTCGGGGGAGTTGTTGTAGAGATTGAGCGAGCTTTGTATAACCACCAGATCATTCGTCAGGTCGTGGCGGAGTATCTGGTTTATGAGGGCAAGGTGCTCCCGGTGGGCCTTTATCTCCTCTTCAGCCTGCTTGCGGTCAGTGATGTCGGTCAATATCCCCTGTATTCCAACAACACGGTCATTTTCGTAAATAGGTTGGCTTAATGTCCGCACCCAGATAAATCCTCCGGATTTGATCAGTAATCGATATAAGTGAGGTTTAATGATATCGGAGGTGATTTCCTGAAAGTGTTCTGCAATACGCGGAATATCTTCAGGATGGAGAAAGTCTGTCAAGGGCTTTCCTATGATCTCCTCGATTTTGTATCCTCCAATTTCTTCCGCGACAGGGCTTATGTATGTTACTATTCCTTTGTCATCGTTTACATAGAAGATATCCCTCATGTTTTCCACAAGGTTGCGGTATCTCGCCTCGCTTTTCTTCAGCGCCTCTTCCATCTCCCTGCGTTTCGTGACGTTGCGGGTTATTCCGCGGAAACCGGCAGGCTCGCCCTTTTCGTCTCTGATAAGATGAGCGGAAAGCTCCATAGTCCTTTTACCGCCATCTTTCCTGGTAATTTGATAATCCGTTATCTCCGTGGATTTTCCTGTTCGATAGATCTCGTTAAATATACCGTACAGTCTCTTCGCTGTTTCCGGACTGGTGTATTCCCTGTAGCTTATTCCCATGAGTTCCTCCGGCGGGAACCCCATTATCCTGAGCACTGTCTCGTTGAAGAAGGTGAATCTGCCTGCAAGGTCAAGCTCAGCGTAACCATCTTCCCGGCTTTCAAAGATGGTGCGGAATCTCTCCTCGCTTTTTCGTAGTGCTTTCTCGGCCCGCTTGCGTTCGGTGATGTCATCAATAATGCCAACACCACCGATAACCTCACCCTTCTCAGAAATAATTGGCGCAAACAAAATACGCACCGGAGTGACTTTGTTCGCGGTAACAGAATGGTAGTCATCCTCATAATAACCCGGTTTCCCATTAATGGCCACCGCAACGGCCGAAACGATATCTTTGTCCGGCAGGTTAAGCATGTTCAACCCCACCAGCACTTCTTGTGTTGACCCGATGATTTTGACAAACTGATCGTTGCATGCCGTAATGATTCCTTTTTCGTCAAAGTGCAAGATGCCCAACGGTGTGTTCCCGAATATCAAACGGTATTTTTCCTCACTTTCCCGCAGTGCCTCATTAGCCTTCCTGCGGTCGGTGATGTCTCGGGCGACCCCGATTCTGCCTGTTGTTTTTCCCGTGGCATCCGGAAGCGAGGTTACATTCAGTTCTATCGGAACAGTTCCTCCATCTTTGTGTTTCACTTCAATTTCAACAAGAGGAAACTCTTTTCCGGCAAGACCCTCCTGAAAATTTTTGATCTCTGAGTTCACGTACTCAGGAGCAATAAATTCCGTGAAAGGACGTCCAAGGAAGTCCTGCCAGGAATAACCTGTTAATTTTTCTACGACAGGACTGACGTAAGTAAATTTTCCATCCAGGTCTAAGACAAAAGCTATATCGTTTGTTGTCTCGGCAAGCGTGCGGTATTTCTTCTCGGAATCGTGCAGCGCCTTCTCCGCCTCCCTGCGGTCGGTGATGTCGCGGGCTATTCCCTGGATCGCATAGGGTTTTTCATCACGATATATGACAGATGCCTTGGTTTCTACATGGATGTGACCGCCATCCTTTTGCAGTAACCTGAACCCGGTAATATTCTGTTGAGTTCCTGTCTCCCTTAATTCTTCAAATGCCTTCATGGCCAGCGGCATCTGGTCCTCACTCAGCAGCGACGCAAAATTAATTAAAGGGATATCCTCTCTTTCAAAACCGAGCATTTTCAGAGCAGCTGTGTTTGCGTCAATAAAATTCCCTTCGAAATCATGAATGTAAACCCCGTCGAATGATCGGTCATAAAGGGCATTGTACCTCCTTTCCCTCTCCCGCAGCTTTTTATCCATCTTATATTTATACAGGGCCATCTCTATGGCGGCATGCAGCTCTACATCCTCGAAGGGTTTAAACAGACAGCCGAAGGGTTCCGTGCGTGTGATATCTTCCAGTCTGGCATCACTGACATTTGCGGTAGCATATACAACGGGGATGTCAAAACGGGTGCGTATCTGACCGGCCGCCTCCACGCCGTCCATCTCTCCCTGCAGGATGATGTCCATCAAAACCAGATCCGGGTGCAGTTCTTCGGCCTTTCTGACGGCATCTTCTCCCGAAGAGACAATGGCAGATACATCATATCCCATGGTCTTCAGCTTGCGCCTCATTTCCAGGGCGATGATCCGTTCATCCTCAACGATCAGTATCTTTGCTTTTTTATCCATTGTTTCACTCCATTAAATAGTGACAACAGCGACTATTTTCCTCTTCCTCTTTGATCCCCTCTGCGGGCAATATCTGTGGGGCACGGAGGCCCCACGCTACGTTATATTGCCGTAGCGTTGCCCCTCCGCGGGCAACATGTGTTAACGCATGGCACATATCTGTGGGGCACGGAGGCCCCACGCTATGATTGCGGGGGACAGAGCCCCCGCGCTACTGGCCCCTGACCCCTGATCCCTGGTTTTATATCCTCTTCTTGTACTTCTGTTCCTTGAAGGTGATCTTGAATGATGTTCCTTTACTCCTGTCAAGTTCCACTGTGCCGTGGAGCTGTTCGGTGAGCATGTCTACCAGCTGCAGGCCGAAGGTCTCGGAGTTTCTGTAATCTATCTCTTCAGGAAAACCGACACCGTTGTCTGTGACGGTCAGTATGTATTCTTCTGTTTTCTTGTCCTGTGTGAGTTCTACTGCAATCTTTCCCTTTCTGCCTTCGGGGAAGGCGTGTTTAAGGGCATTTGAGATAAGTTCGTTCGCTATAAGTCCCAGGGGTATCGCCGTTTCGATATTGAAGGAAACATTTTTTATATGTGATGAGAAGCTTACGACTCTTGAATCCACTCTGTGGACCTGAAACAGACGGGCTGCCATACTTTCCACATAATCACTGAAGTCAATCCTGGAGAGGTCTTCCGAGGAATAGAGCTTTTCATGGACAAGGGACATGGACCTGATTCGGTCTTCACAGTTTTTGATCAGCGAAAGGGCTCTTTCATCCGCTATGTCTTTTGACTGGAGGGAGAGCAGACTTATGATTATCTGCATGTTGTTTTTTACTCTGTGATGGATCTCGGAAAGGAGGGTCTCTTTCTCTCTGAGAGAGCGCTTTATCTTTTCTTCGGCATGTTTCCTTTCCGTTTCGTCCCTGATAATCCCCTGGTATCCTGTAATATTCCCCTCCGCGTCTTTTGTTGTAACGGCGGCAATGGTTGCGGGGAAGACTGTTCCGTCCATTCTTTTGAGATTGACCTCATGGGATGTTGTGTATCCCGCCCTGTCAAGTGTTTTTGTAAAGGCCGCTCTGTCTTTCGGATCCGCGTAGATGTCTTCTGTCGCATCTATTTTATCCAGTTCATCTCTTTTAATACCGAAAAGCTCAAGACCGGCATTATTCATATCAATAAATTTACCTTCCGCGCTTGTTATGTAAACAACATCTTTCGATGCCTCAAAAAATCCCCTGTACTTTGCCTCGCTCTGACGGAGGGACTTCTCGGCAAGTTTGCGGTCGGTGATGTCAATAACGGTTATCAGACCGGCGGGGCTTTCACCTAACATGATTGTAGCACCCGCGACATCGGCCCATTTTTCCTGCCCATCTTTTGGGATGATCCTGCATTCATAGCGCTTCGTGGCAGACTCCCCTTTCTCCCGCGCTCCACCTATTCCCCTGACCTGTTGTTTGAAATCGGGGTGAACAATGTCCCAGAAGTTCATGGATAGAAACTCTTCCTGCGTATAACCGGTAATCATCTCTACGGCAGGATTTACATATACCCATTTATCGTTTTGATGAACCAGAATGGCCGTGGGTGTCGACTCGGCAAGGCTCCTGAACTTTTCCTCACTCTCTTTAAGGACATCCCCGATCAGTTTGCGCTCAGCCTCCATCTCTATTCCATGCAACGCAAAGGCGATGTCCCCCGCGACCTCTTTAAACAGGCCCTGTTCTTCTTCGTTCAGGATGAAATCCGCAGGGATGGAAACGGACAGGAGTCCGTAAATCTTCTTCCCGTATTCCAGTCGTATGATCATGGCGTTTCTGCCGGGGTACATATCGGAAAAGGCACAGTCGGCGCAGGCGGACGCCGGATCCTCTATTATCACAACGCCCTGTTGCGAAAGGGCATCTTTGCCGCAGGTCGTGAACTCGCCTTCCTTCAACATTTCAACCATGGGGAGAAAATCCTTGCCCAGTCCACTCTCCGCGGACATCACATATCTGCCGGCATCATCGAGGAGAACGATCCAGGCGCTGTAATAGCCACGGGTTTCGATGAGATTGTCACAGGCGCCCTGAATCAGACGATCCCTGTCCTTTTCCGTGACGACAAGCTGGTTGACGTTTCGTATGGCGCTCAGCACGAGGTTGAGGTGTTTTATCTTCTCTTCGGCCTGTTTCCGGTCGGTTATGTCCATCAGTGAG
>JAFDAS010000080.1 GCA_019313695.1 Deltaproteobacteria bacterium | reverse complement strand
GAGATCCCGGTAGTTACTCCCTTCCTTGCCTCGATGGAGACTGTAAAGGCCGTACCGAATTGAGATTTATTATTGGTGGTCATCAGGGGGAGGTTCAGTCTGTCTGCAAGCTCATCCGCCATGGAAAGGCATATCAAACCCCTGCCATATCTGGCCATGAAGTTGATAGCCTTCGGTGTGGCATGCTGTGCGGCCATGCATAAATCACCCTCATTCTCCCTGTCTTCATCGTCAACCAGGATAACCATCTTGCCATTTTTGATCTCTTCGATGGCTTCATTTATTGTGCTAACCATTTTCGTTCCTTTTATTAGTAGTTAAAACATTCTCTTCATTACAGAGTTATTTCAAGAATCCATGTTCCGACAGGAAATCTGTATCGATACCCCTGTCGGGACGAACAAATTTCTCCACGTATTTTCCCAGGATGTCTGTTTCCACATTGACCTGGTCGCCTGCCTTCTTTAACCCGAGTGTCGTCTCCCGGGCGGTGTGAGGAATAATATTAACATAAAATCTGTTTTTTTCATATTTGTTAACTGTAAGACTGATACCGTCCACCGCAACAGAACCTTTTTGTACGATATACCTGCCCGACTCTTCCCCTATCTCCACCCCAAATATGATGGAATTTGATCTCTCCCTTTTTTCGCGGATATCTCCGACGCAATCGACATGACCAAGCACAAAATGGCCACCAAGGAAAGCGTTCAATTTAAGGGCCTTTTCAAGATTGACCCTGTCCCCGATCTTCAACGATTTCAGGGTTGTCTTTACCAGGGTTTCCGCTGAAACATCCGCTGAAAAACCGCCATCCATAACTTCAACAACGGTGAGACAGGCGCCGCTCACCGCCACGCTGTCACCTACCGTGACATCATCAAGACTCATGGACGTGCTTATACTAAGGAGGACATCCTCTCCTCTTCTGGCTGTCCCCTTTACAATGCCTGCGCCCTCAACAATACCGGTAAACATTACCTGTCCTTTTTGAGAAAACCCTTCAGCTCGTCTATAAATTCATTCACATCTCTGAACTCCCTGTACACGGACGCGAACCTGACATAGGCTACCCCATCAAGGGTATGAAGTTCGTCCATAATCTTTTCACCTATAACGTAAGTGGGTATCTCCTTCAACTGGGATTCCTGACACTCCCGCTCAATCCTGTCAACCACTTCCTCTATAGCTTCCATGCTGATCGGGCGTTTCTCACACGCCTTTTTTATCCCTGAAAAGATCTTGCTCCTGTCGAAAGATTCTCTCCTTCCATCCTTCTTCACCACCACGGGAAGGACATCCTCGACATATTCGTAGGTGGTGAATCGTTTCTTGCATTTCAGGCATTCTCTCCGCCTTCGTATCGCGTTGCCGTCTCTGCTTACCCGCGAATCAATAACCTTGTTTTCTGCGTTGGAGCAGAAGGGACAATTCATAGTTTCCTCACCTTTATGCCCGCCTCTTTCAGCATCTCTTCGGCAAGATCGTCGTTGTAGTCATCCCTGTAGATGACAGAGGTTATCCCGGAATTTATGATCATCTTGGAACATATTATACACGGATGGTTAGTGCAGTAAATCGTCGCGTCTTTTGTGCTCACACCATGAAGAGCGGCCTGGATGATAGCGTTCTGCTCGGCGTGAAGCCCTCTGCACAGTTCATGCCGCTCCCCTGACGGGATACCCAGATTATCTCTCAGGCAGCCAACCTCCGGACAGTGTCTTATCCCGGCAGGCGGCCCATTGTAGCCTGTTGCCAGCATTCGCTTGTCCCTCACAAGGACGGCTCCAACCTTGCGTCTCAGGCATGTGGAACGCCTCGACACAAGCTCAACAATGTCCATAAAATATTGATCCCAGGAAGGACGCTCAACCTGTGTCTTGTGCTCCATGTTCTACGTTTCCTTATCCCGCTACTGTCGTGTCAATCAAGAAATGTCATTTCGACCGCAGGGAGAAATCTAAGATTTCTCAGTCGTGAAAACTCCTTCGAAATGACAGAGTATCGTTGATATGCCGCCACCCTCTTTCCGTAACAGATACAAATCTTTAGCTTTAAAAAGATTAGCCGTTCACCGTATTGTCAGATACGCTCCTCCATCCGGTCCCGGTACAGTGGAAAGCCTTCGCACAGGGAGTCAACCTCTTTTCTGACTTCCTTTATATGGTCTTCATTATCGACATCATCAATAATATGAGCCATAAGGTGTGCTATCTTCCTCATTTCCTCTTCTTTCATCCCCCTCGTCGTCAGGGCGGCTGTGCCAACCCTTATGCCGCTGGTGATCATGGGGCCTTTTGTGTCAAATGGTATGCCGTTTTTGTTTGTGGTTATGCCCGCCCTGTCGAGTGCGGCTTCAGCGTCTTTTCCGGTAACGCCCTTGTCGGTAAGGTCGATCAGTATAAGATGATTATCGGTGCCTCCGGAGACGAGGCGAAGCCCTTCTTCTGTCATGGCCTCTGCCAGGGCTTTGGCGTTTTTCACAATCTGAAGCTGGTAATCTCTGAACCCCGGTTCAAGGGCCTCTTTGAATGCGACCGCCTTGGCCGCGATGATATGCATCAAGGGTCCGCCCTGGCTTCCTGGGAAAACGCGGCTGTTCAATATTTTGGCGAATTCTTCCTTGCACATGATCAGTCCACCCCTCGGACCGCGCAGTGTCTTGTGAGTTGTCGATGTGACAAATTCACAAACCGGAACAGGCGATGGGTGCAGATCCGCAGCGACGAGACCCGCTATGTGAGCGATATCCGCCATGATAACCGCTCCTGTTTTATCAGCTATCTCTCTGAATGCCTCGAAGTCAATCGTCCTTGGATAGGCGCTTGCGCCAACGACAATAATCTTGGGATTATGTTTCTTTGCCTGATCTTCGACCTCGTTGAAATCTATGGTTTCCGTCTCTTTGTCCACACCATACGAAACGACATTGTAAAGTCTCCCTGAAAAATTGACAGGGCTTCCATGCGTCAAATGCCCGCCATGGGAGAGATTCATTCCGAGGACAGTGTCACCGGGCTGGAGTGTGGCAAAATAGACCGCCATATTCGCCTGGCTTCCGGAGTGTGGCTGAACATTTACATGATCGGCGCCGAAAAGCCTTTTGGCGCGCTCTATGGCAAGGTCTTCCGCAACATCGACAAACTCGCACCCACCGTAATATCTCTTGCCCGGATACCCTTCCGCATATTTATTCGTCATAATGCAGCCCTGGGCCTCAAGCACCGCCTCGCTCACGAAATTCTCCGAGGCAATGAGCTCAAGTTTGCCGGCCTGCCTTTTGGTTTCATCAAGTATGGCCCGGGCTATCTCCGGATCCCTATCCCATAAAACGGACATTACTTATTTTCCTCCTCAATATTCTTTATCTTGTCGAGCCGCCTCTTGTGACGTCCACCTTCAAACGGGGTGTCAAGCCATACTTTGACAATGGCTGCCGCCGTTTCCACATCCGTGCGCCTTCCGGCGAGGACGAGTATATTAGCATCGTTATGCATTCTGCTCATGCGGGCTGTATCGGTGTCCGTACAGAGGGCAGCCCTTATACCGGAAAACTTGTTTGCCACTATCGACATGCCCACTCCGGAACCGCAGATCAGAATCCCTCTCTCAAATTCTCCCGAAGAGACCGCGCGGGCCACCCTGGCGGCAAAATCGGGATAATCTACAGAATCCTCACTGTAAGTGCCAACATCCACCATCCCGTCGAAAGACTCTTTGAGCGCTTCCTTTAAATCAAACCCGGCATGGTCGGAACCGATGATAATCTTCACGATGACCTTTTTCAACCTTCAAATTTCTTAAACACAACAACCGAATTTACGCCGCCAAATCCGAAGGTGTTCGACATGGCAGCCCTGATTTCCCTGCGTTGCGCTCTGTGTGGCGTATAATTCAGATCACATTCCGGATCCGGATTGTCCAGATTTATCGTCGGGGGTACAATCCCCTCTTGTATAGCCTTGACAGAAAAGATGGCCTCAACGCCACCCGCGGCGCCCAGCATATGACCAGTCATGGATTTTGTCGAACTGACGGCAAGTTTCCTGCTGTACCCGCCGAAGACCTCTTTTATCGCGTCCGTTTCATACATGTCATTAAGAGGCGTCGATGTGCCGTGCGCATTTACGTAATCTATATCTGCAGGTTCCATCCCGGCATCCTGCAGGGCAAGCCGCATGCATCTTACGGCTCCCGCATGTCCCGGAGGTGGCGCCGCCATGTGAAAGGCATCGCTTGTTGATCCTGTCCCAGCGATCTCGGCATATATCCTGGCGCCCCTTTCAAGGGCATGAGACAACTCTTCCAGGACCACTATGCCACATCCCTCGCTTATGATAAATCCATCTCTGTCTCTGTCGAATGGTCTGCTTGCTTTTTCCGGCTCTTCGTTTCTGGTTGATAACGCCCTCATGGCATTGAACCCCGCTATTGTAAGAGGGCTGACGGCCGCCTCCGTGCCACCCGTTATCATAGCGTCCGCGTAACCACAGGCTATGGTTCGGAAGGCGTCGCTAATGGCGCTGTTGCCCGCGGCGCACGCCGTCACGACACAGCTTATGGGCCCCCTGGCGCCGAATCGTATGGAAACATGTCCCGAAGCCAGGTTCGCCAGTACCGCCGGAACCGCAAAGGGAGACATCTTTCTCGGTCCCAGATTGAGGATGTTCTCTTTTTCCTTTTCCATGGTGGACAGACCCCCTATTGCGGAGCCCAATATAACACCCACCTGCTCTGCATTTCTGTCATCTATCACCAGACCGGAATCACTCAAGGCCATCTCCGAGGCTGCCAGGGCATAAATGATGAAATCATCCAGCCTGCGGCGCTCCTTGACGTTTACAAAAGTCAGGGGATCAAAACCTTTTAATTCACCAGCTATCCTTGTCTTGAATCCGGTTGTTTCGAACCTGGTAATCTCCGCGACACCGGATCTTCCGGAGCATATCCCCTCCCAGCTATCGTTCAGGCAATTACCCAGGGGGCTCACAATACCGAGCCCTGTTATCACAACCCTTCTTTTTGACATCATGGCTGTGGAATTCTTCCCTTTATATAATCAATAATATCCTGGACTGTGCGTATTTTCATCAGATCATCATCCGATATATCTATACCGAAATTATCCTCCATAGCCATGATCAGCTCCACTATGTCAAGGGAGTCGGCCCCCAGATCGTCTATAAACGCGGCATCAGGCACACATTCTTCCTCTGTTATGTTCAACTGTTCAACAATAACCTCTTTTACCTTTTCCTCAACATTAACCGTCATTTAGCTCCCTCCTCATTATATTTCAAATTACATGTCATAGCACTTACTATATTACAGTCCTTACAGTCCCGACTTGTCGGGATTACATATAAAGCCCACCATTGACGTGTATCACCTGTCCGGTGATATAATCGGCCTTCCCGGAAACCAGAAATGCCACAACAACGGCCACATCATCCGGTGTCCCCGTTTTTCCCAGTGGTATCTGGTCTATTACCTTTCCCCTGCCTGCATCATCGATTGAAACGGTCATATCGGTTTCAATGAATCCCGGCGCGACGGCATTTACACATATATTCCTTGGACCCAGTTCTCTGGCCAGGGATTTTGTCAATCCTATGATTCCCGCTTTTGATGCGGAGTAACACACCTGTCCGGCATTCCCGGACAGGGCGACTACCGAGGTCATATTTACGATGCGCCCCCATCTCTGTTTCATCATGTACCTGGTCGCGGATCGGCAGCAATTGAATACCCCTTTAAGGTTGATGTCCATGACGCTGTCCCATACCTCAGGCTTCGTTCTTACAAAGATACCGTTCAGGGTTATGCCGGCATTATTTATCAGGATGTCGATCCTCCCTTTTTCTTCCGTTATGCCCCTTATGGCATCCTGGACGGCATCGGAATCCGATACATCAAAACTCAGAAGACTGCCCTCGCCCCCCCGGTTCTCCATAATTCTCAGCGTCTCGCGGGCCGCCTCTTTATTGCGGACATAGTTTACGAAGGTAAAGGCCCCCGCGCCGGCAAGCTCCACCGCGATAGCCCTCCCTATGCCCCTCGAGCCTCCCGTTACCAGCGCTATTTTTCCATCCAGAGGTTTTTCGCCTGGCGTTTTCATAATGAGCCTATGCCGCCTCGTCACCGTTAAAGAACTCGACTGTTGCTTCCAGAGAAGCCATATCCTCTATGTTAAGGGTCTTGATACGCCTGTCTATCCTCTTTATGAGACTTGACAAAGTTCTCTTTGGCCCTATCTCGACCACAGTCGTTATCCCCATTCCGTACATCCGTTCTACCGTTTCCTGCCATCTTACGGGGGAGTTCAACTGCCTTGCCAGGAGCTTTCTGGTGGTGTCTATTGAATGCAGCGCTTCCGGATCAAAGTTCGGTATTACCTTCACTCTACAGTCCCTTATTAAGACATTGTCAAGATCTTTTTTCAGCTTTTCCGCCGCTTCGTCCAGGAGGCTGCAGTGACAGGGAACACTTATGGGGAGTTTTATGCCCATCCGGGCGCCTTTCTCCTTCGCCAGGACTACGGCCTTTTCGACCGCTACAGTGTTACCGGAGATAACAAACTGACCCGGGCTGTTGATATTCACCAACGCGACCACTCCATAGTCTTTGTCTGCATTCCGGCATATATCTTCAACGGATCCCCTGTCAAGGCCAATAATGGCCGCCATGCAGCCTTCGCCCGGAGGCACCGCTTCCTGTTGGTATCGTCCCCTTGCATATACGAGTTTGACGGCATCGGAAAAATCAATGGCTCCTGAGGCACAGAGAGCGGCATATTCTCCCAGACTGTGTCCCGCCATGGCTGCCGGCTCTATGCCTGTTTCCTTTTCAAATATCCTGTAGAGGGCGACGCCCACTGTCAATACTGCCGTTTGAGTGTTTGGCGTCAGATCGAGGACATCCTGCGGCCCTTCAAAACAAAGCTTCGCAAGGTCGGTGTTGAGAGCTTCTTCCGCTTCCGCGAAGGTTTCCCTTGCTTCTTTAAACTCTTCGTACAGTTCCCTTCCCATTCCTACGTATTGTGAACCCTGACCGGGAAAGACTATGCCTAAGTTATCCATAACTATTCGCTCCCAGAGCACAGACTCCGGGGAAATCTATTCAACGGAAATAACTTCACGCCCTTTATAAAAACCACAATGGGGGCATACGCGGTGGGGCAGCTTCGGTTCACTGCATTGTGAGCATACGGAGGTGGCGACAGCTGTAAGAGCATCGTGAGTCCTTCTCTTGTTTCTCCTTGTTCTCGAATGTCTATTGGTTGGATTTGCCATAGTACAACTACCCTTCCTTCTTTGTATTAAAATTTTTTAACGCAGCAAATGGGCCAATTATCTGCTGCGTTTCATGATCACACTTCTCTATATTAAGCTTTATCCCGCAGACGGAACAAAGCCCCTTGCAGGAATCATTGCAAAGGGGTTTAATCGGGACCTGCAGCACGATCTGTTCGGCTACAATCTGACCCAGATCTATGATATCCCCTTCATAATAACTATATTCCAGATCGTCATATGTCAGTTCCAGATCGTCTTTTTTCAGATCGTCAGCGGGCGTGAGAATGTATTTGAATTCAATCTCTGCGGGAAAGTCAAATTTTTTCAGACATCTGCAACACTCAAGCTCAACCCCGACCTTGATTCCGCCTTTGATTGACACATTCTTCAAGACCTTTTCAACAAAGCATCGCACGTCAATCTTCTGCACGCAAAAACCACAATCATCGCCCATCGGCAGGGACCGGTGGAACCATTCTCCACTTTTAGAGAACCGGAGATTCAACCCCTCTTCCGGAATATTTGAGATGTTGATCTGCAAAACCTGTCCTGTTAAAGATATGTCTAAAAAAAGAATGAAACATAATTACAAATTTGCTCTAATGTCAAGAAAATTCTATAATTTGTTATTGCAATATGATTATGTCACCCCTAAGCTGCAATATGATTATGTCACCTATTGTTTGAATAAGGTAGAGAAAGAAGCATCTCAAGAGGAGAAGGAGGTGCTTCATG
>JAFDAS010000277.1 GCA_019313695.1 Deltaproteobacteria bacterium | reverse complement strand
CAGAAATAGAGGGCTCTCCATGATACACTCCCAAATAAGACCTGCTCTATTTGTAAAATACCTTCTAATCTTCCTCATAATTGTCCTCTCCGTACCATGCCTTCCAGTGTCCGGGTTGGCCGTAAAATTTATTATAAAACCCATGGCCAATGTGAGTGGCCGGCTGGATACAAATTTTTTTAAAACAGAACGGGGTGAAAGGGAGGTTTACACATATCTTTTTGCACCCGGAATCCAGCTCGGTGTGGAAACGACCAAGCTGAAAGTGCTTTTTAACTACACTTTAGAGGCATATTTCTACGATGACAAGAGTTCCGTGCCTGCCGGTGAGGAACCCGCTGATGATCTGGATTACGTAGGTCACTTATTGTCCCTGAATACCAGGTACCGCCCGTTCAGACGGCTTACCCTGGGAGTGGATGACTCCTTTTACCGGACCCGGTATCAGACTGCCTACGACAGGCTTAGTGACAGCACGGACTTGTATAGATACGACATCAATCGCCTGACCCCAATGATCTTTTATGATTTTGAGAACAGGTTCTCCACAGGGTTGCGGTATCGCTGGACGGACATAGACTATGATGAGAAATCAATGAGTGATTCTACCGAACACAGGTTGATCTATAACCTGATTTACGATCCAAACCGCACCACCACCCTTGACCTGGAATGTCAGCTCTGGACCATGGACTATGATTTCGGCGATTCAGACTATACATCGGATCAGTTCAAGCTCATAGTCCAGAAGCGTTACAAGTATTTTGCCTTTGACGCAGGGCTCGGCTACCATATGCGCAATTACGATCAGTCCGGCTGGTCGGATGAGGATACATTTGCCTACAAGGTGTCCATACTCGGACAAAACCCTGCTCCCCCAGAAGGGAGGCGCTTTCTGGGCAATATATTTCTGAGGCCCAGGAGCGAGTTCTACCTGTCTGCTGAACGGAATTTCAATAACCTGGGTTCCCTTTACACTGCCCACCGTTTTACCGCGGATGCCGGGCATATCTTTCTTGAAAAGATACATGTCAGGGTCAAGGGCTATTACCAGATGAGCGATTATGTGAGAACCTACGGACTTACCCCGGGAGGGGTTCTCAAGAAACGGTCGGATGATACCTACAATATCTCCGGCAGCGTTGGTTACCTCTTCACGGAACGGTTGGAACTAACATTGGTAGGAGGCATTGAGAACCGGGACTCCAATCTGGCCGACGCTGATTATAACAACAAATTGAAGTTTCACCGAAATTATACATCGTACATTTAAGCAACCATGCGCAACAGGGTGTTGATGAAAGATGGATTTGGGGTGATTACGGCAAACGGTATCAAAATCCTCACTCAGTGCGGCCTTAGCGATGATGTGTCTCAAATCCGAGAAGGCAAAACTGTTGCGGCCTCTGACTTTATGCCGACGTTCGGGGATGTTTTCGAGCCGTGCCCCATAGATCCAGGTAACAGTAGCCGCCATCATAGAGAAGTTGATATGGTTGATCACGGCATGGGCATTACGGGTTTGGCTTTTGCTGCTGCCAATGTCCTGTTTGATCTCTTTGAAACCGGATTCGATTTTCCACCTTGCACCATAGTACTCGATGATCTGTTCAATGGACAGATTTAGGTCAGTAGAAAATAGGGCAATCCATTGTGTTTTACGAAAGACCCAGACAACCCGGACAGGGCATTTGAGTGTCTTGAGCATGACCAGCTTTGTAGCAACCATTACGTCGCGGTAATGTCCATAGAGAAATACACGATGGGTTGATGCCTTTGTTTTGATCCTGGCCGCTATTTCAGCACATGTGCCAAGTCGGTCCCCATACTTGCGTGATCTGCCACGTTTTCCCTTTGCGCGTTTTGGCGCCATAGCATAGAGGACGGTATTGGACCGTAACCGGGAGAGCAAATGAAATGCGTCTCCGAGATGCTTGCGTACGGGTTTGAACAAACCGTCGTTTCCGAACCAACTATCGCAAACAACCGTCACACGTACACTGTAAAAGTGATGGGCCAATTGAACCAACATCTCGGCAGCCTGTTCCAGCTTTGTCTGGAACAAGGTAGCTTTATCGGGGATATTCATGTTATCTGATTTTGACTCAATCGCTTTTTTCGGCAGATAGAATCTATGGGCAAGAGGCAGACACGCCCAGCGACCTTTGATGCGCTTCAGCAAACCAAGGAGAACCACATTCTGCGCCCAGGGATATTTGCTCTGGTTGACCTTGGCGGCATGATCGAAGGTGTGTGAACAGCCGAAAATCTTTCTGCCCGTCTTTGGATTGATAAAATCATCCAGGGCCACCAACAAACGGCCATCCGTTAGTGGACTTGGAATCGTGCTCCACAAACTGCGCCACAATTTGGGCCACGGGAGTTTGTTTGATGCCATGAAGGTATAGAATCGGCGTCGGTTCACGCTAATGCCGAAGAGAGTATTCATGCACCGAAGAATGTTCGAAGAGATGGAACTGGTAAAAGGAACGATGAAAGCCAGGATGGTGTAAACAAACCATCGACTGCGTTGCCTGCCAAGGCGGGTGGACGAGAAGTCGTTCTGAAGGGGTCGAAGGATATCGCGAAGAATAAACATATCAAATTACTCCTTTCTGGTTGGATATCAACAAGTTATCTGTGTATCCTATACCATGAAAAGGAGTGGATTGCAAGCCCTAAATTACCGTAACCCATTGAAATACTTGGCATAATAATTGAAATTCAAATTACATGCCAACTACTTGTGATTTGCATCTTGAACGAGAAAAAATCGGTTGACCCGGTTCGAAAAACTTCAAAAAACGGTGAAACTTCAG
>JAFDAS010000079.1 GCA_019313695.1 Deltaproteobacteria bacterium | reverse complement strand
ACACATCTTCTATAATCTTTTTTCTCTCCTCCGCCGTTTCAGGAACATTACCATCCGCCAGGGGAAGGAGTATGAACATGGCCCCATATTTTGCCGCCACGGGAAGGAGCCTGGCTGTCTTCTCACTTTCCCCGGAAATAGAGTTGATAAGCGCGCGACCCGGATATAACCGCAGCGCCGCTTCTATCACATCGATATTCGAGGAATCGATAACCAGGGGCAGCTCGGAGGCCACAGAAAGGTTCCCGATCGCGTCCAGCATTGTCTCTTTTTCATCAATGCCCGGCATGCCCGCATTGACGTCCAGAAGTGATGCGCCCCGATTTTCCTGTTCTTTTGCCATTGTACGGACAAGAGACATCCTGCCTTCACGGAGTTCCTGCTGAAGGGCCTTCTTCCCCGTCGGATTAATGCGCTCTCCGACGATTGAGAGTGTTCTCTCTCCTTCGAGAATAACAGAAGCCCTCGCGGAGCTCAGGGCGCTGATTGAATCTCTCACCGGCAAAACGGGCCTTCTGCCGGCAACTGTCTCCTTCAATCTCCGGATATGCTCAGGGGTTGTTCCGCAACACCCGCCCAGGAGATTTACCCCCTTCGAGACAAACTCCGCGCCGAATGAGGCAAATCTATCCTCACTCATATTGAACATGGTTTTGCCGTCGACAAGTTCGGGCATCCCCGCGTTCGGTTTTGCCACCAATGGAATTGTGGCCCAGGGCTTCATCGCCTCTATCAGTTTTATCATTTCTTCCGGCCCGGTGGAGCAGTTGCAGCCGACGGCATCCGCGCCGAGACTCTGCAGCGTGATCAGGGCGGTCACGGGATCAGTGCCGTTCAGTGTCCTGCCGTTTTCTTCATATGTCATAGTCACGATGGTAAACTTGTCGGTCAGCTCCTTTACAGCGATAAGGGCTGCTCTGGTCTCCTGGATGTCCATCATGGTCTCTATGACAAAGAGATCGACTCCCCCATCCAGAAGCCCTCCTACCTGCTCTTTGTAGGCCTCGATTGCCTCCTCAAAATCCAGATCGCCGAAGGGTCTGACGAAGCGTCCCGTGGAACATATATCACCCGCGAGGAGGACATCCACGCCCACCGCGCGCCTTGCCAGCAGTGTAAGCTCCCTGTTGATTTCAACCACATCGTAAGCGCCGTACTGGCTCATCTTGATGCGGTTCGCCCCGAAGGTGGCCGTGTAAACTATATCCGCGCCTGCGTCCCGATAGCCGGCATGCACATCGCTGATTATGTCGGGATTCTCCAGGCACCAGATCTCCGGGCACACACCCGGGGGCATTCCCCTTTTATGCAGTTCGGTGCCCGTTGCGCCATCCAGTATGATTATCCTCTCTCTGATCCTGTCTTTCAGTGGCATCTTTTTTCTCCGTGTCTCCTTTACGCGTGAATCCCCACTACGGCTGTAACAGACTTTTCCGGTATGAGAATAAAGTTTTCGTTTATTGTGACTCCTATACGGTCGAGCTCCAGCATATCATACATCATCTTCTGATTTTCAAGCAGAAAATCACCATACCCGGCAGAAAAACGTCCCCTGGTGAGACGGGCGTTTTCCCTGGCAAGCAGGCGATTAAAAAACCCCGTAATCCAGTCAAGCGCCGCGTCCGTCATCTCGCTCGCCACCGCATCGATGACCACTCCGCGAGTCATGTCGCCACCTTCGATATCTTCCCGTATGGCGTCCATTACCGCACCCCCGGCGGTTGAACCGATAAAGAGGGCCTCTTTGCACCCATTCAGGAATCCGGCGAGTTTCGCGCTTCTGATATCAGCGCCAGTTCCGAGGACAACCAGCTGCGGGTCCACACGTTCCAGGGGGACCCGCAGACCGGCCCCATTCAGGCAGACAAGAGAGACCGCGTATTCTATATGCCGTTCTATCTCTTCCCCTTTGCGCTCGTCAACCTTTGTTATACCCCTCTTGTAACCGAGACGCCTGTAAATAGCATCCATGGGCAACGGGATATTTATCGATGGAAAAATCTGCACTAAATTAGGGACACTCCCCATATTAATTCACCTTCTTCTTTTCGGCCATCCTGGTTGTCCCGGTTCTCCGGCCATCATTCAAGAAATGACGACTTCGTGAAAAGTCTTCTCAAGTTGTCATTCCGAGTAAAACGAGAAATCTTTACGGCGCAACACCTTGTAAGTATAAGATTTCTCCCTACGGTCGAAATGACAGATTCGCTGTTTTTGACTTTTTACGAGTTCATCAAGAAATTATTTAATTCGATCATCAAAATAAGGGAAGTGTCCCCCTATTGCCCCCTATTGCCTGAATGGACGTATCATACGGAAATTTAAATATTTTACTCTGCAAGAGTCAAGAGCAGACTTGACCCCCTTCGTCCTGTTCAGTTCAAACATAAGATCCTTTCACTTTTACTACTTTTAATCCGGCGAGAGAAGCCAGTTTTGACTGGCGTGTATCGATAGTAAAAAACCTGTCTGCTTTTATTGATAAAGCCGAGGCGACATGCAAAATATCCAGGGATCGTGATCCTGTATTTCCGGTATGATTTCCTGACAGATCGACGGCATATCTGAATGCTTCGGCCCAGCTTAATTGCGGACGATAGTAAACGCCTTTGCTTTCGTGTTCATGAAATCTTGATATTATACAATTAGCCTCGTCCTCTGTTATTTCTTTCCTGAAAAGTTTCAGGTTGATTGCATTGGTGAATTCCAGGTCATGAAGACCTGTCAGAGGAATAGCTTCGTTATTCTCTATTATCCTGTTTGAGGCATCCAGTGAATGCTCTTCTTTGACATAGAGCTTTACGATTATGCTTGTATCAACGTAAAGCATTTAAAACCTTTCCTCCCTGTCTTCAACAACTATGTCGCTTAGAGATTTGCCTTTAAGCTCAACCGCTTCACTGGAAAAATCAGGCCATTCGATTTTGCTTCTGGGGCCAAGCGCCGTTATCTTTGCCACGGGTTTGCCCCTTTTTGTAACGGTAATTTCTTCGCCGGCTTTTATGCTCCGGAGAACTCCGGAAAAATTCTTTTGAACTTCTCCTACGGTTGCCGTTTTCATGACAATACCTCCACCATCTTACGTACACTATATGCGTAAAATGTGAAAAGTCAAGATTTATGTCTGAAAGGGAAGTTTGGGTGCACCAGCGCCAAGGTGAAAGCGTATTACACGGCGTCCCGCATCCAGCAGGGCTTTCCTGTCACCCATGGCCTGAGCCCTTTTAAGCACGGAGAAGGTAACGGAGGATGTTCCGGATCCTATCTCATCGGGAATGAGTGCATCCCGAGCATCATCGGCGGTAAGCTGGATAAACAGGCCCCTGCCCGTGTCTCCCTTGTGCAGCTGGCCGGTTGAGTGGAGATAGCGGGGGCCGTAACCGGCGGTCGTGGCAAACCCGTATCTGTCGCGAATCTTCGTTCTCAACTCACTCAGAGCGCGGTCGGTCTCCTCTGTCGGCTGCAGATATGCCTGGATGGCCACATAGTCACCCGGTCTGGCCTGGCTGAGAAATACGGCCAGGGTTTCTTCCGGACTGTCGGCTTTCACATTGCCATAAACCGCGGTTTCACCGGAAGTTAATGCCGGAACTTCGTGCGGCAGGACACCAATTTCTGTATATTCCACCATCGTCTTGCGAGTCAGCGACTTGGCCGACTCAACATCGGGCTGATCAAAGGGATTTACCTTCAACAGGTGGCATGCGACAGCGGTTGCCATCTCCCAGAGAAAAAACTGCCCGCCGAGGTCGTAGAGATCATCAAGGTACAATTTTACAACAGGATGACCGGCACGCTCTATTGCCTCCATCGCCGTATCATGTGCGTTGTCCCCTTTTGTCTTCAAATAGACAAAGGCACGGTCATCACCATAAGCAGAAGGTGCTCCCGGCAATTCCTCCAGCACCGGCAGAATTCCCTTTCCATTTTTTCCGGTACTTTCAGCAACGAGCTGTTCCACCCAGTTGCCGAAACTCGCAATCCGGGGAGATGTAACGATGGTCAGTTTGTCAAGGTCGGCTTCTGCCAGCATACCCATGACAGCGCCTAATATAACACCGGGATTGCCGTCTTCGACCGAAAGGCCTGTCTTCCTGCAGCTCTCAACCATATCAAAAGAATGGTTAAGTAAAGATCCTGCATCCACACCCATGAGAACCGCTGGCAGTAATCCGAAGTAAGACAAAGCCGAGTAGCGTCCACCGATGTCGGGATCATTCAGATATGAGGCCCTGAAAGAATATTGATCGGCCAGTTCGGCAAGCGGTGAGCCCGGATCAGTAATGGCGATAAAATGATCCCCGACCGCCTCTGCCGCCAATTTATCGGACATCCATTTGTAGAAATATTTCAGAAATGAGATGGTCTCTGTGGTAGCGCCGGACTTGGTGGCAACGATAAAGAGTGTCCTGGCGGGATCGAGTCGATCCGCATGGTACAGCAAGGCGCCCGGATCGGTGCTGTCAAGAACGGCCAGATCCAGATACCCTTCACTAAAACCAAAGGTTTTTCTCAGAACCTCGGGAGCCAGACTGGAACCCCCCATGCCAAGAAGGAGGGCATGGGTGTAGTTTTCTTCACGCAGCTCGAAGGCCAGTTGCCGCAGGCCATCAATTCTGCCGCTCATCGCCTGCGGACTGTTCAGCCAGCCGAGACGGTTGCTGATTTCGGCAGGTTCAGACCCCCAGACCGTATAGTCACCGGACCAGATGCGATCCACTATCCGGTCCTTCTCTAATTCAACAAGAACGGCATCCAGCAAATGCCGATAATCGCCAATGTTGATCTTGAGAGCCATATCTGATCAACCCTTCGATGGCTTCGTAAATCCCGACTCATCAGGACTGCGTTGCGCTGCATCCTTCCCCGGCCTGCGCCGGGGCAGGCTTACTGGGACGTACCGTAATGTACGCCTCAGTCCTCAGGATTTGCGCGCCTTGCATTTGAAGCTTTTTACGAAGCCATCATATTCCCATTAAGCTTTTGACCGTCTCGATGGTGTCCTGTACGGTTATGCCGAATTTTTCGTAAAGGATCGACGCGGGCGCGCTGGCTCCGAATCCATCCATACCGATGACCGCGCCATCCAGACCCACATAGTGCTCCCACCCCAGTTTGATTCCGGCCTCTACCGCCACGCGCGTTTTCACGGATGATGGAAGAACCTTTTCTCTGTAATCTTCCGGCTGCCCGTCAAAGATTTCCCAGCATGGAAGTGAAACCACTCGGACCGCGATACCATCTTTTTCGCTCAGGCTTTTGCCGGCATCAAGCGCGATCTGCAGTTCCGACCCGGTGCCTATCAGGATCACATCCGGCGTATTAGCCGATGATTCCCACACTGTATATCCTCCCCGTTGCAGACCATCTGCCGGGGCAAACTTTGAACGATCCAGTATCGGAATATCCTGACGGGAAAAGACCAGCGCGGTGGGACCTCTGTCGTTGAGCAGGGCAGAGCGCCACGCCTCCACCGCTTCTGCCGCGTCGGCCGGCCGGATAACCGTCAACCCGGGCATACTGCGCAGGCTCATCAGGTGCTCCACGGGCTGGTGTGTTGGGCCATCTTCACCCACACCGATGCTGTCGTGGGAAAACACGTAAATGACACGGGCGCCCATAAGGGCGGCGATGCGCATCGAAGGCCTCATATAATCGGAAAAGACAAAGAATGTGCCGACAAAGGGAATCACTCCGCCATGAAGGGCCATGCCGTTCGCGATTGCACCCATCGCGTGTTCCCGGACACCGAAGTGCACATTCTGTCCTCTGTAACTCCATTCACCTCCTACCGCGCCGGGGACATCTTCCGATCCTGTTCCGGCAGGCTGAAAATCTCCGAACCCCTTAAGCCATGCGAGCGTGGAAGGATTCAGGTCGGCTGTTCCCCCCATAAGCTCCGGCATGCCGGGCGCAAGTGCCTGCAAAACCGCCTCTGACACCTTCCTGGTGGAGACAGCCTTCAGGTCAGCGCCGAATTCAGGGAGAGCCGATTCCCAGTCCGCGGGCAACTTTCCCTCCATCACACGCTCAAACTCGGCGGCACCTTCCGGACAGGTCTCCCTGTAACGTTCAAGGGCGGATCTCCACTCAGACTCCTGTCCTCGACCTCTTTTCACAGCACCGCGCATGTGTTCCAGGACATCCTCCGGCACAAAAAGTTCCGGCTCCACCGGCCAGCCAAGATTTTCCTTGGCGGCGGCAACCTCCTCCACTCCGAGCGGCGATCCGTGACAGGACGCGCTGTCCTGCTTGCAGGGAGACCCGTAGCCTATTATCGTGCTTACGCGAATTATAGAGGGCCGTGACAGTTCTTCCTTTGCGAGACTTATCGCCCGGTCTATGGAGTTCACGTCGTTGCCGTCTTCGACATGCTGCACATGCCACCCGGCGGATTCAAACCGTTTTTCAACGTCTTCGGTAAACGAAAGCTTTGTTGAACCGGCAAGTGATATACGATTGTCATCATACAGAACGATAAGCCTGCCTAACTGAAGGTGGCCCGCCAGCGAACAGGCCTCGTAGGATATTCCTTCCATCAGGTCGCCGTCGCCCGCGATGACGTAGGTATAATGATCCACAATCTTCAGATCGTCGCGGTTATATCTGGCGGCGAGATGGGCCTCCGCGGCAGCCATACCCACCACGTCGCCTATGCCCTGGCCCAGCGGTCCCGTTGTTACCTCCACACCCGGCGTCTCACTAAATTCCGGATGTCCCGGCGCCTTACTGCCCCACACGCGAAACGCCTTGATATCATCTAACGAAAAATCATAACCTGTCAGATAAAGGAGCGAATATATCAGCATGGAACCATGTCCCGCGGAAAGGACAAACCGGTCTCTGTCCGCCCAGCCCGGATCTGAGGGATTATGTCTCAGGTGCCTCGTCCACAGGGTATAGGCCATCGCCGCGCCACCCATAGGCAGCCCCGGATGCCCCGATTTCGCCTTCTGTATCGCGTCAACCGCAAGGAAGCGCATCGTGTTGATGGAAAGTTCCGCTAATCGTTCGTTGTTATCACCCATTTTATATATCAGCTCCTTTTAATTGGTTAATTGGGGACGGGTTCCTATTTATTCTTTATTACTTGCGGACAATATAAACGAGGAACAAAATAAATAGAAACCCACCCCCAATTACTTACTTGATTCCGCGCCAATTTTCAAGAGTAATTGGGGACGGGTTCCCATTTTTATTGCGGATGTGCGCCATTTTTGATATTTGTCTTACATGTCACGGCAAGCACGACAGATAATAGCTGATATTCCTTACCATGTGATGAACCGCGGTAATAATCACCAGCAGATCTTTTTCGATGATGACGATTACCAGTTCTTTTTACATGCCCTGAAACTGGCAAAGGAACAACATCCGTGTAAGATTTACAGCTTCGTCCTGATGACCAACCACATTCATCTTCTCCTTGAGCCGATAAAAGAAGACCAACTCCTTGCCCTGTTTATAAAACAGATTACTCAGCGCTATGGACAATACGTTAATAAAAAATATCAAAGAACGGGTACACTTTGGGAAGGACGCTTTAAGAGCAGTCCCATCTCAACAGATCATTATTTGCTGGCGTGTAGTCGGTATATAGAAATGAATCCCGTGAGGGCCGGTATAGTGGAAAAACCGGAAGACTATGAGTACAGCAGTTATGGCGCGAAAACAGGGATCAGTAACATCGATTGGCTCGACAGAGATTTTCTCTATGAATCGTTTGGAAAGACTGGAGAGGAAAGGCAAATCGGCTATCGGACGTGGTTTTCGGAAAGCATATCTCAAGATGAATGGAAAAATATCAGGGAATCGCTTATGCGGAATTGGCCCTACGGCAACGCCCTGTTTACGAAAGAAATAGAAGCTGTTTCAGGACGTACATTTAAGGCAAAAAAACGGGGGAGAAAGCCGATAGAGAATAAATAGGAACCCGTCCCCAATTAACCCAATTAACCAATTAACTGAGGGGTGGTCATTATTATACTCCATCTATTATGTATTTTACATGAGATACAGGTCTTCCGTTCACAAAATTGAAAAGGAGCAGAAGTTGGTAGACAAATACAGAAAGCAGAA
>JAFDAS010000078.1 GCA_019313695.1 Deltaproteobacteria bacterium | reverse complement strand
GACGTGAGGACAGCGGTGGCGGGTGAAATTTGTGCAAAATATCTGGCGCCCATGGATATTCATCGAATCGGCGTTTTTGGGACAGGTGTCCAAGCAAGAATGCAGGTCGAATACCTGAAATCGGTTACCGATTGCAAGGATATCGTCGTATGGGGCCGTAACAGGAGCGGATTAGACGCCTACAAAAGAGATATGCAAGAGATCGGATATGCCGTTCAAACCACTCAGAATGCCAAGGAAGTTGCAGATAGTTGCAACATGATTGTGACAGCGACTCCGGCAAAAGGCCCGCTATTACATGCGGGTCAAATCCGGAAAGGAACCCACATTACCGCCATGGGTTCTGATACCCTCGAAAAACAGGAATTAGACTCAGAAATCTTGCAGATGGCCGATATCGTTGTTGCTGACAGTATCGAACAATGCATGTTGCGAGGAGAGATTCATAAGGCCCTAGAAGCCGGATTACTGAACAAAGAGGACATCTTTGAATTGGGCAATGTCATTAACGATAAAAAACTTCAGAGAACCTCCGCTGACCAGATAACCGTCGCAGATTTAACAGGCGTAGCAGTCCAGGATGCTCAAATCGCCAAAGCGGTTTATGAGGCGCTACGTTAATCAGATAGCCGATCATTGGGGTGTAAAAATCGCAACCGGATCACGCCAATTATCAAGAGTGATCACCAGCGGCGTTGCACCATGGCGCGTGTGCTGGCGATGAAACAGAAACTTTTAAAAAAGGAGGAAACGTCATGAAAAAAATGTTGCTTTTGCTTTTATTGGTCGGTGCTTTGGTACTCATGTTCGGAAGCTATGCCTCGGCGGCAGAGAAGCTTAGAGTTGGATGCGAATGTACATATTTCCCGTTTAACTACCGCACGGCGGAAGGTGTACTCACCGGCTACGACGTTGACATTGCCAAGGGTGTCCTTGACATAATCGGTGCCGACTTCGAGTTCGTTTGCCAGAAGTGGAGCGGTATGATCCCGGCACTTCTTGCCAATAAGTTCGATTTGATCGTAGCATCCATGTCGATTACCGACAAACGGAAGATAAAAATAGATTTCTCCATTCCATATCGGATTTCGGTGGGCCGGTTTGTCGGTAAGGACGGCGCTAACCTCAATCTTTTTAATGCTGACGGTTCGGTCAATGAGGCCAATTTCAAGGGCGTCAAAGTAGGTCTGGAACGTGCAACGACCTACGCGAACTGGATTGAGGCGAATGTACCGAATGCCACGGTGCTGCTGTATGATACCAGCGAAGCCTTGTATCTCGATCTCCGGAACGGCCGGACTGATGCAATCATGACCAATCCCATGAAGGCCTTTCTCAGATTCCTCAGCAAGGACGCGGGTAAGGGGTTTGGATTCGTCAGCCCGCCGCTTGACAACCCAAAAATATTCGGAACCGGTGTCGGGATTGGCATAGCCAAGGGCAGAGAGGATCTCCTCAATCGCATCAATAGCGCTTTAAAGACGCTAATTAAGAACGGCTCAATGGAAAAATACTCCCTGAAATACTTCCCGTTCGCTATCCACAGTGAAAAGTGGGAAGGTGTCGAATAAGAAACCATAAGTTGCGCGGTGGCGTTAGCGGCGGCCGACTCCACCGCGATTTCTTCACGGTATTCAAATTTGCGTCTGTCTAAATTCATAAAATATTCCTGCGGTTGGTTATGAGACCTTTGAAAAATGCTTCCCGCTGTAGCGGGATTCAAGTTCAAGGCAGGCGATCCGCCTGAGGCGGATTAACCACCCCGCTGAAATCGGGACAGGCATCCATACATTGAGTATTTTGAGGATTAAAATTTTAGCCTAACGTCCCGCTGGTGGCGGGAGGCAAAAGGGGGCGTTTTGCAAAGTTCTCATAGGAGGAAGCTTCTGTGTCAGATCTAATCGCATGGAGCGACGACTACTTCTGGGGTGCAATGGTTGTGCTCAAGATTTTTGCTGTATCCTTGGTAATGGCCGTGGCATTCGGATTGATCGGAGCTACCGCCAAGCTATCGAAAAGCAGCATCGCAAATAAAATAGCCAGCGCCTATACGATTGTCTTCCGCGGAGTGCCGGAACTTCTAGTTATACTGATTTTTTATTACGGGTCGGCAATCACGCTGACCAGCATCGGGCGTGTCTTTTATCCCCAAACCCAGTTTATCGATATCGCGCCTTTCTGGGCCGGCGCCTTTGCCATCGCTTTGATTGTGGGCTCTTACGCAACAGAGACTTTTCGGGGGGCCTTTCTTGGCGTTGATCCGGGGATTGTCGAGGCGGCCCGAGCACTCGGACTCTCGAATCTGCATACATTCTTCTATGTTCGGGTACCCCAAATGTGGCGCCTGGCCCTGCCGAGCTTTGGCAATCACATGCTTTCACTCATGAAGGATACGGCATTGATTTCCATCATCGGACTTGAAGAAATCGTTTATGTGGCCGAAATGGCGACAGCAGTGACCCTCAAGCCGTTTACGATGTACATGATCGTGGCCTTAATCTACCTCAGCATTACGACCGTAATTACACTCGTGATGATGGCCCTGGAGAAACACTCAAATCGGCATCTGGAGGGTGCTCTATGACATTTGACATTTACCTTATCTTCGACAGCATCCCCAAGATGTTGGCAGGCATTGGGATGACACTACATCTTTTGTTCCTATCATCCTTTCTGGGCCTGATTCTTGGCATCATTATTCTTCTGATGCGCATTAGCGGCCGGTGGTACCTCTCTTTTCCGACCTTTGCCTATATCTACTTCTTTCGTGGCACGCCGATCCTGGTTCAAATTTTTGTCATCTACCATGGCCTCCCCCAGTTCGAGGCCATTCGAGACAGCGTGTTCTGGCCGATCCTCAGGGAGCCATTCGGCTGCGCAATTCTCGCGCTTACTCTGAATTCCGGCGCCTATGTTTCGGAAATCCTTCGCGGTGGTTATCTCGGTGTCGATAAAGGGCTGCATGAAGCGGGCAAGGCGCTCGGCCTGTCGACGCCTCACCGATTCATTTACGTCACGACGCCCATCGCCGTTAGGCTCGCCATACCAGCCTATAGCAACGACTTCATCAGTATGCTCAAGGCAACTTCGTTGGCAAGTACGATCACCTTGCTCGAAATGACCGGTGTGGCACGTACCATTGTCGCCCAGACATTTGCACCATACGAGATCTTTATCGCGGCTGCGATTATTTACTTGGTGATGACATGGTTTTTACAACGCGGCTTCGGCTTGTTCGAGAAGCGTATGAGCCGATATATAAAACTCAGCGAGGCGTGATATGAATGAAAGCGACCAAAAGCCAATTATTATACTGGAAGATGTATGCAAGTTTTTCGGCGACTTCCAGGCGTTGCGGAACATCAACCTCCAGGTAAAAAAAGGCGAAAGGGTTGTGGTGTGCGGGCCTTCAGGGTCCGGCAAATCGACCATGATCCGCTGTATCAACCGGCTTGAGGAACACGACAGTGGAAAAATATTTGTTGATGGTCGCGAACTGACAAGCGCGGTTAAAGACATTGACGCCGTTCGCCGCGAAGTCGGGATGGTCTTTCAAAGTTTCAACTTATTTCCGCATTTGACGGCAATCAACAATCTGATGCTGGCACTCAAGCTGGTGCGAAAGACCAAAAAGTCAGAAGCACGGGAAATCGCTATGCGTTTCCTGGAACGCGTCCATATCCCCGAGCAAGCCGATAAATATCCGAGCCAGCTTTCCGGCGGACAGCAGCAGCGCGTTGCCATAGCCCGCGCTCTTTGTATGAACCCAGAAGTGATGCTCTTCGACGAACCAACATCTGCCTTGGATCCGGAAATGATCAGCGAAGTTCTTGACGTGATGACCGATCTTGCGAATGAAGGTATGACAATGATCGTCATTACCCACGAAATGGGTTTCGCTCGGAATGTCGCCGACAACATCGTTTTCATGGATTGCGGTCAAATTGTAGAAATGAAGCCGACGGATGAGTTTTTCGAAAATCCGGAAAGTGAGCGGACGAAACTTTTCCTGGAGCAGATCCTTTAGCATTGATGCGCAGAGACAAAAGATGGCCAAAGAGAATATTCGTAACCGTTCACAGGTTTACCCGCCTTTGGCGGCGCCGTAGGCGACCAGGGTTCAGGGTTCAACGTTCAGGGTTCCGGGTTGAAGAGCGCTAACGGGCTCATATCAAAAAGAATGACGCTTCAATAGGGACAACGCGTATGTTTCACCCAATGGGTGAAAAAGGTCAAACTGAGTATTGGGTTATAAAAAGAGGGATGCCGCCAGATTACAACCTTTGAACCTTGAACCCAGAACCTTGAACCGATCACTTTAGCTTCTTATAAGCTAAATTTTAAGGAAGAATCGGCATATCTTATGTTACGTTTTTTAAGCACAAAAGGCGGCGTTGCCCCTGTAGATTTTGAAACTGCCGTGTTGCAAGGTTACGCGGCGGACGGAGGGCTGTTTGTGCCGGAGGCCATACCCCGGGTTGCTCCGGAGAAACTGCAGCAATGGTCCGGCTTAAATTTTGAGGATCTGGCGTTTGAGATTCTGTCTCTGTTTATCGATAGATCGATTATTTCGGCCGATGAATTGAAACTGCTCCTGCACAACAGCTTCAAGACGTTTGAGCATCCACAAGTCGTCCCGGTGGTGCCACTGGGTATCCGGCGCGGGCTGCATGTCATGGAGCTGTTCCACGGGCCGACCCTATCTTTTAAAGATATGGCCATGGGGTTTCTGGTCAACTGCGTAGATTTTTTCCTCCAAAAGAAAGACTCGCAGGTATCGCTTTTGGTGGCCACCACCGGAGATACCGGCCCTGCGGCGGCGCATGCGTCTGCGGGCAAGCAAACCATCGACTGTTGGGTCCTCTATCCGCGCGGGATGATTTCAGAAGAACAAGAGCGCCAAATGACAACCCTTGAAGCGCCCAACGTTCATGCAGTCCGGGTGAACGGCTGTCCGAACGGCGGAGATGACCTTGATTTGGTGATTACACAAATGTTTGCCGACGAGGGTTTAAAAAAACGGCTGCAACTTTCAAGTGTGAACTCCATCAACTGGTGTCGCGTGATGGTGCAAACTGTGCACTACTTTTTTGGCTACTTCCGGGTTGTTGATACAGTAGGCGAGAGGATTGTCTTTTCAGTGCCTTCCGGTGCCTTTGGCAATCTGTTTGGCGGTTACCTGGCGCGCATGATGGGGCTGCCCGTAGAGACTTTTGTTTGTGCCAACAACGACAATGCAACGCTTCACAGAGTTTTTTCCAGCGGAAAATTTACAAAAAAAGACCTCAAGCAGACCGTATCTTCCGCTATTGACATTGTCATTCCTTACAACTTCTGGCGGTATTTGTACTTTGCCTCCGGGTGCGATCATAACAAAATTCGGCAATGGATGAGTGATTTTCAGGACCACGGGGGAGTGCAATTAGACCCCCATACGGCTGGCGAGGTCAAAAAAGGTTTCACTTCGGCTTCGATCAACGACGAGCAGACGATTTCCACAATGGCCACCGTCTATAAAAATTACGGTGGATATCTTTTAGATCCTCACGCGGCTGTGGCGGTGGCGGCAGTCGGCAAGCTCTCAAGCGAGTTTAGCCCGGATACGAAGGTGGTGTGTCTTGCAACGGCACATCCAGCCAAGTTTCCGGTCGCTATCCGCAAAGCCCTGGCACTGGATGGACCCCTACCTGAAGGGGCTAAGCACAAGTCGATCGAAGCGGCTAAGGATTTATTTCAACGCTGCCGATCATACGATTGCACTCAACTAACCCATGCCCTTCATCACGCGATGGAGTCCGTGGCTAAGATGCGAACAATGTAGGGAATTCTTATCAAAAAATGAGCAAACGTCCCACAACGGTCGTGTTCGACATGGATGACGTCCTGTGTCGCTATCACTTCCACAAGCGCCTTGCGTGCTTGTCCGAGATGACCGGTGTCGCACCGGAGATCATCAACGAGGTCATCTGGGAGCGGGGATTCGATGAAGATGCCGACGGCGGGCGTTACACCGCCGAGGAGTATCACCGGCTCTTCTGCAAAAAACTTGGGGTATCGCTGTCTAAGCAACAATGGCTGGAAGCGAGAACCATTTCCATAGAGCCCGACAAACAGGTGCTGATCATGGCACAGCAGGTCAAGGAACGCGCCACACTCGTCCTGCTAACCAACAACGGACCGTTGTTGAAGGAATCCATCGGCGATGTGTTTCCCGAGATCGTGGAGATCTTCGGCAAGCGAGCCTATTTTTCCTGTCAGTTCGGAACCGCCAAACCCGACCCCCGTGTATTCGTGCGCCTGCTAGAACAGTTGCAGGTGAGGCCCCAGGAAACACTGTTCATCGATGACACCGAGGCCTACATAACGGGTGCTACCAAGGCCGGGCTACTCAACCACCACTTTCGTACGGCATCGGAGTTGCGGTTGGTACTTGATGCTTACTCGCTGCTTACTTAAGCAGTGAGATAGACTAGGTAAACCCCGGATCCGTTTAGTTAAATTAGCTTAGGGCAAACCAAGCTGTATTTTTTAAGCCATTCCTTCCTGTCGGTATCATCTTTAAAGATTTTTCTCGAGGCCCCGCCCGCCAAGTCGGGACAGGCTGGGCGGGCATCAATACAGGCTTTACGTGGCATGTCATGAACATATCATACACCAAAAAAGGAAACTTATAATTTAATAGGCATCACTTTAGATTTTCCTCCAACAGACCATTTCTAATCATTTACCAAAAATGCCAGAATTGGCAAAACTTGTAAATACCGATTTATCGAGAGGCCTCACTGTCCCTCAGGTTGCTGAAAAACATGCCTGCCCCGCCTGTCGAAGCGAAGCGTAGATCCCGCTATCGGGGCCCCGTAGCTCTGGCAGATGGTACTGGGGTAGGTCCGGAAGATCGTACTAGGGGTTGGCCGGAGCCTATGGTCTGGTCTGTTACACTGGAAGGCAAAGATGATCTTGTAATTCATCTCGTACTTCCTGATTTTGAGAACGTTATTCGCTAATTGTACTTGTGTTTACATGATGCTCGGGGACGCATCTATCCGATAAAAAGATTTGGCAATTTCTGAAGAAGACATCCCTATATGACGGTCAGCTTCGCTGAGTTAAGTTGCGGGCAGGGGGCATGCCAGTGATAAAGGGAAGACAATTGGAAAAACCAAAATGTTGTTTAAAGCAAAACCGCTCGTCCCTGCACGTCAATCTTGAACGTCTTGTTTGGAAAATCGTTCCCTTGATTCTTTAACTGCATCAAGAATGTCGTTTGTGGTTGCTTTGGTTTTAATACCTGGAACATCAAATGGTGATTTTGCACTTTTTCTAAAAATGATTGAGAAGGTTTCCCCGCCTCTCCTTTTTATAACAACTTCTTCAGTTCGGGCGATATTAAGTATATTGGAAAGACGCTGTCTTGCTTCAGAATAAGTATATACTTTCATGATATTTACTCCAAAATTGCAATCCCCATTTCCTTGGCAATCCGTTTCATGCCACGGTCGAGGGTAAGTAATGGACTTCGAAGTTTATCAGCACATTCTAAAAAATAGGCATCATAGGCGTATATGTTAAATTCTGTGGCGATTTTTAAGGCAGATTTTATGTTGATACTCCTCAAATCAACAGGTATATGTTGCACGATTTCCCACGACGAAGCCACCTCATCTGCCTGTAAAGAGCCTTTTTTCAACATAGCCGTTAATGCATTGCCAATCTCAAAAGGCAAAACTTCCGGAGAAACTAATTCACAGCTTCCAGTAAGTCGTATAATTAAATCTTTTTCCGGCTCATTTAGAGCAACAGCAAGAAACGTATTTGTATCTGCAATGATTTTCATACGTACAATTGTACATGTTTATATTGCCTTTGTCAAGCCGAACTAGTGAGTGAGCGGAATTATTTACTGCCGAATAAAAAAATACGGAATTTTCATTTCAGTTTTTTTTGAGAACAGGATATGCTATAGGAGATACTCCTATATAACACCTTGTTTTATCCAGTAAAAGCCCCCAGTTTTCAAAGAGTTTATTACAAGTTGAGATCTAAAAACCAAAATATTCTAACGACAACTACCGGATTATA
>JAFDAS010000077.1 GCA_019313695.1 Deltaproteobacteria bacterium | reverse complement strand
GCGGAATGATCATATCCCAGTGGCGGAATCCGTCGGAATCGGGTGGCGGAATGAATCATATTCGGGTGGCGCTTTCCATCATATTCTGGTGGCGGAATGCGTCGGAATAGCCAGGGTGGCGCTGACTGGCTGTTGCATTTTGACAATTATATGCAACGCGGGCGTGATGATGCCGAATGCCTGAAAAAGATGAAGGGGTTTGCCGGTCGATATAAATCAGAAATCAAGAAACTGGAAGACGAAATAGGCTAAATTTTTTTGAGAAATAAGTTAGATACGTCTAATAATATGCCGGACATCTAATTTCCTGCCCCAGCATCTTGTGAGGATTGAAATATGAAAACGCATTCAACACCCTTAACTGCTGTCCCGGCCGGTAAAAAGGTACGGATTGTGTCTCTTGCCGGAGGCCGGGGCATGTGTGCACGCCTGACAAGCATGGGGCTGGTTCCGGGCTCAGAAATTGAAATAGTGAAAAGCGGAGATCCCGGGCCCTTTATTGTTACTGCCGGGAATTGTCGTCTGGCCATCGGAACAGGGATGGCTGCGAAAATTATGGTTAGATCAAGATAGGAGGATATTTATAAGATGACTCGATTAAATATGCGAGAAATGCAGGAAAATCAATCAGGTATCGTTACAGCCGTCAGGGTCGGAGGTGAACTGGGAAGACGTATCCGTGACATGGGACTTGTTCCCGGAACAACCATTAAAATTCAGGGGCGGGCGCCCCTCAATGATCCTGTTGCTCTCAGGGTGAAGGGGTTTACCCTGACACTTCGGAATAACGAAGCAGACCATATAGAAGTGGAGGTTGAATAAAAATGGAGGCAAAAATAGCACTTGCAGGAAATCCGAACTCAGGCAAAACGAGTCTTTTTAATGAACTGACCGGCGCCAGGCAGCACGTTGGTAATTATCCGGGAGTTACAGTGGAAAAGAAAGAGGGCACCTGTGTCTATAATGGACATAAAATGCATATTGTTGATCTTCCTGGAACCTATTCCCTCACAGCGTATTCCGAGGAGGAAGTGGTTGCCAGGGATTTTCTGGTCAATGAAAAACCGGACGTTGTTATTGACATAGTTGACGCGTCCAACCTGGAACGGAATCTCTACCTGGCGGTTCAGTTTCTTGAAATGGGCGTTTCCATGTGTATCGCCCTGAACATGATAGATGTGGCCAAAAACCGGGGAATAGAGATTGATGCGGAAAAACTCTCCATTCTCCTTGGAGTTCCTGTAGTTCCCACAATTGCAAGAACCGGTGAGGGCAAGAAGGATCTCATAAGCGCGGCCGCAAAGATGGTTCAGGGAGGAAAGCGAAAGGGGTTCCTTGAAATATCCTACGGAGATGATCTGGACAAAGCGATTCTTGAAATGGAAAAGGAGATCAGGGCCAATGATTTTTTAACCGATACATATCATGCCCGCTGGATTGCCTTGAAATACCTGGAAAATGATAAACAGATCCTGCTAAAGGGACAGGAAAGCAATCCGTCTCTGTCTGCAAGGCTTGAAAAAATGGTGGAGAAGGTATCACTGCATCTGGAAAAAACTCTGAACACCTATCCTGAAGCCATGATTGCAGATCAACGCTACGGCTACATCAACTCTATTATAAAACAGGGGGTTATACAACAAGAGCATGGTCAAAGCAGACTTTATATGTCTGATAAGATAGACAAAGTTGTGACCAACCGGTTCCTTGGTCCTATTATTATGATAGCGATATTAATGGCCCTTTATCAGTTTACTTTTACCTACAGCGAAGCTCCCGTCGGCTGGTTCGAGAGTTTCTTCGGATGGCTCGGAGATGCGGCCTCTACGCACCTGCCTGACGGTCTTCTGAAATCTCTTGTTGTATCCGGTGTTATTGATGGTGTCGGGGGTGTTCTCGGTTTTGTGCCGCTGATCATGTTCATGTTTTTCGGGATTGCCCTCCTGGAAGATTCCGGGTACCTGGCAAGAGTTGCCTTCATGCTGGACAGGGTATTCAGAATCTTCGGGCTTCACGGCAGCTCTGTCATGGCCTATATCGTGTCCGGTGGTATCGCCGGGGGCTGTGCTGTGCCAGGCGTTATGGCAACCCGAACCCTCAAATCACCCAGGGAGCGACTGGCAACACTGCTTACTGTTCCATTTATGAATTGTGGGGCAAAATTGCCTGTTTTTGCACTCTTGATAGCGGCGTTCTTTGCGGAAAATGAAGCAGAGATAATGCTGATCATTACACTTATTGCCTGGTTAGGCGCTCTCTTTGTCGCAAAATTTCTGAGACTTACAATTATTAAAGGGGAGTCCTCCCCCTTTGTCATGGAACTTCCACCGTACCGCCTTCCCACTTTTAAAGGGCTGGCCATACACACATGGGAAAGGACGTGGCAGTATATCAAGAAGGCGGGAACGGTTATTTTGGGAATTTCAATTATTCTGTGGGCCATGATGACCTTTCCCGGCCTGCCGGACTCCAGGTTCCAGGAATTTGAGAATATGCGTGAGACGGTAAAGGTGGCAGCCGGTACGGCAGTTATCCAGGAATTGGAGGCATCCGGTGAGGACACAGAATTCTCGCAAGAAGCACAGGATCTGAAAAGTCGGCTGGCTGATATTAATTCAGTGGAAGCGGAAGAGGGTTTAAGGAATTCCGTGGCTGGCCGGATGGGAATCGCCCTGGAGAGCGTATCGAAGTGGGCCGGTTTTGACTGGCGTACCAATATTGCCCTCGTCGGTGGTTTTGCCGCCAAGGAAGTGGTCATTTCGGCCCTGGGTACTGCTTATTCTCTCGGTGAGGTTGATCCGGAGGAGAGCGAATCTCTTTCTGAAACACTGGCTCAAACCCCGGGCTGGAGTCCCCTGGTCGCATTGAGCCTGATCATTTTTACTATTTTCTACGCACCCTGTTTTGTTACGGTGGTTATGATCGTGAAAGAATCCGGTTCGTGGAAATGGGGGATTTTTTCAATGGTGTTTAACACTGCCCTGGCTCTTGTATTGGCTGCGCTTGTTTTTCAGGTTGGTTCGGCCATGGGTATATTAGGAGGTTAATTTATGGATGTATTAATTGTTGCCGTTATTGTGGGATTTGCTACCTGGTACCTGATCAGAACCTTTTATGCAAAATGGAAGAAGGTGGACGAGGGTTGTTCTTGTTCGTCATGTGGTTCCTGCACCGCATGCTGCCCTGTAATAAGAGAAGATCGGCACCATTCTGCCGGGAACTGACATCCTCTTCGTGCAAACGCCATTCGGGTACATCTATGGGCCTGCTTTCCTCTGAAGATCAAAGGGAGAAGCGCCGGGCCTGCCGGGGTTGTGGCGATCCTGGAATAATAATAAACGGCTGCAGGTGGCCGACTTTTATCTTTATGTCGACCATAATCAGCAGCAGGATGCGGAGCTCGACCCTTCCCGGAATCGCCGTATAAACCCGGCATACTCTATCAAATGAGACACGGCTTTGAACCCGGTATCCGGATCCTCCATAAAATACAATCCCCTGTCGCGCAGATATTCTCCGGCATAGTCCGTCATTTCCCTGAAGACAATCGGAACAACAGGTTTCTCCGCTGTATCGATAAGGGACATGTATGATTCATTGAGAAACCCAACGGGATCATCCTTATCCTGCGGCGGAATGAACATCGGGGCAACGATATCGAGGTTTTCATCTTCCAGCATTGACCGGACAATCTCATTCAATCCCTGAAGAAATCCTGATCCTGTTACATCAAGTGGATTATCCGGACGGGCAAATTCAGGAAGAAGTGCCTCCAAACGTTGTATGGTCTTTTCCTGCAGCGACGGCAGTTCGATGCCATACTTCTCGCACAAATCGGCATAAAGGCCGCTCAATCCCCCGGAGAATGTGCAGATTCCCAGGCCTTTTCCTTTCGGAAGCCCGCACCGGGAAAAGATGACGGCCGTCTCCGCGAGTTCTTCTATAGTTTCAACCCGTACGATTCCAAGCTGTTTGAAAAGCCCGTCAACGATATTGTCGTTACCGGCAAGGGCTCCGGTATGGGAGATTGCCACCTTTCTGCCCTTCGCCGAGCGTCCGATCTTCAGAATTATAATAGGTATCTTCCTGCGGGCGGCCTCAAATGCCACCTGCCTCAGCTTTTCAATGTCCCTGAATTCTTCGACAAAACAGGTGATTACTCTGGTGGATTCATCATAAACAAGATACTCCATCCAATCTTCCACCGTAAGCATTGCCTCATTGCCGGTTGTCAAGTATAGAGAAGCTCCGACAGACTTCTTCAGTATTTTGGTGATAATCGCCTCGGAGGTTGCGCCACTCTGGCCGACCACACCGACCGCTCCCGGAATCAGTTCTCCTTCTACCGCCCCGCCGCAAAACGCGCTCACCCTCTCCTGCAGATTCATAAATCCCAGGCAATTCGGACCCATCAGAACTATGCCGTGTTCCGTGCAGTACTGCCTGAGCCGATCCTGCATGCGCCGCCCTTCTTCCCCTGTCTCCGCAAACCCGGATGAAACAAGAAGCACATTCGTGATTCCCTTTTTTCTCAGCTTTTCGAGGGTTTCCAGAACGATAGAACTCTTCACAAGGAGGATGGCAAGATCGATCTTTCCATCGGGAAGATCGGAAATGCTCCTGTATGCTCTGATGCCGCGTACTTCATCCGTCCTGGGGTTAACCGGATAAAACTGCCCATCGAAGCCCGATTTCAGGGCATTTTCCAGTATGTTTCCGAACCACTGATTGTTGGGTGACGCCCCGATAACGGCTATATTACGTGGTGATAAAAATTCCTCCAATTGTTGATGTGTGTATGAACCCATTATACCTGACACCTTTATTTTATGCTTTCGTAAAAAGTCTGTCATTCCCGCGCAGGCGGGAATCCAGAAACGCATAACTACTTAAAAACACTGGATTCCCGTTTTCACGGGAATGACAAGATTGTGTGTATTTTGACTTTTTACGAGTTCATCCAAAATCGTTAAATCGATACTCAGCTACTGATCACTACTACTTCAGAAACCCCGGCTGCCGATACGAAGCATCTGGATAGGTGTAAAACCCCTGTCCCGATTTCGTCCCCAGTAATCCTTTATCCACATACCGCTTGACGAAATCGGCGTTTTTCTTCGCCTGAGGATCATCATTCTCGTTCGCCCAGTACTCGGAGATGATCCATACTGTACTCAGACCGACCTGATCCATGATGCCGAAGGGACCTGCCGGCGCGTTCATTACACCCATCCAGGAGCGGTCGATATCCTCCACCGACGTGACGCCATTCGCCGCCAGAGTCAGCGCCGCCTCAAACCACTTCGTCAGCATGGTATTGAAGACATAACCGTTCTGCTCTTTATGGAGAACTATGGCAATCTGCCCGATACTCTCCGCGAAGTCCTTTATCAGGGCAACCGTTTCCGGTGAAGTTCCGGGGTGCGGCATGATGTCGACAACATTATTCGTCCTGATATCATGAAAATGGAACGCCGCGAACCGGGCGGGCCGTCCCGTTTCCTTCGCGAACATGGAAGGCACAAGAGTTGACGTATTCGTTGTAAATATCGTGCGCGAAGGGCAGAGCTTGTTGAACCCGGCGAAAACCCTGCCTTTCAGCTGAGGATCTTCGGGCACCGATTCGCTTATAATATCGGCCTCCCGGGCCGCCTCTTCGGGATCGGTCGTTGTCGTTATTCTCATCAACGCGCCTTTGGCCTGTTCCCGCGTTATTTTTCCCCTGCCCGCCATTCCCGACGCCATCTTTCTTATTCTGGTGAGGGCATTCTCAAACACATCCTCCGTTATGTCATAGAGAACTACGTCATAGCCGTGAAGGGCGCACTGGAACCCGATCTGCTGTCCCATTGTGCCCGCACCGAGAATGAGAACCTTCTTCACATCTTCAATCTTCATTAAGCTGCTCCTTTATCAAATGGTATGGATTTCCTACTTTTTCCCCATGATGTTGTAATTAAAGGGATGGGCATAGCCTTTTTCGAGACCCGTAAAAATCCACTCCATAGCAATAGCGGCTGCTTCCCCTATTATATTCCGGCAGGAAAGTATTCTCTCGTCACTATAGTAGTCATGTGGGCAGGTAAGCTCAGCACAATTCGTCGAACCTGTTTTTTCCTTAAGGGCGAATACAAAATTGTTGTAAAGACGATAGCGTCCGTTATCACCACCCAGCTGGCTTTTGCGCTCTTCCGGTGTCGGAAGTTCGTAAGGGTCCTTTCTTCCGTGAACGGCGCTGATTCCCATGCTACCTCCGATGAAGGCACAGCAAGTGTTTCCTGTACTTCCGATTCCGCCTCCGAATCCCGTCGCAAGCGATAGCGCCTCCATGGGACAATCGGTCATTTCTGCTTCACGAAGTGTTTCAAGAATAGCCCGAAAGGTGCTTTCGCCGCAGTTGAGGCCGTTTGCATGGTTTTCCCGGGCCCGCGCGTGTGCCTTTTCAATCATTTCCTGCTTGTTCATAAATCCTTCTCCTTTGAGTGTAATATAATTTCCCCTCGCTTCTATTTATCTCGGAATCGGTTGTTGTCTTTATTTTCATCAATGCGTCCTTTACCTGTCCCTGCGTTACCTTTCCCCTGTCCGCCATTCCCGACGCAATCTTGATTATCCTGGTGAGGGTATTCTGAAACACACCACCGCTATCCCCCATTTTTTGCGGTTCTCGTCAAAAATCAAGCGGGCTCCTGGCCGCCTTAACCGTCCGGCTCGGCACACAGTGCGTATAGATCATTGTTGTCCGCACATCGCTGTGACCAAGCAACTCCTGAATAGTGCGTATATCATAATTTGCCTGAAGAAGGTGCGTCGCAAAACTATGGCGAAGGGTATGGGCGGAAGCTCTTTTAGTGAGTTGGGCTTTTGTGACCGCCTTTTTAATTGCTCTTTGAACATGTGTCTCGTGATGATAGTACCGCCTGAATTCGTCTGTATCTGAAATGTAGGTCAATGCCTTCGCAGGGAAAAACCACTGCCAGACAAGCTCTTTACCTGCATTTTTATATTTTTTTCCAACTGGTTCATCATAAAAACACCGGAATATCCATCCTTCAGATCTTTTTGGTGCAACTTTTTTATCCGTTCAAGATGGGCTTGTAATTCCGGACGCAGCGTTTCAGGTAGAGGCACGGTTCTGTCTTTCTTCCCTTTCCCGTCATGGACCGTTAAAACGCCTGCATCAAAATTGAAATTATTAACCCGAAGATTCAGGCACTCAGATAAACGGAGGCCGCAACCATAGAGCAGCTTTGCCATAAGGCTATAAGGATATGGCAACTTATTGATGATGTCGTCAATTTCTTCCCGGGATAAGACAACGGGGATATAGGGCTTTCTTTTGGCACAGACAACACCGTCGATTTTTCCAAAGTCCTTTTTCAGGATATTTCGGAAAAAGAACAAAAGCGCGTTAAAAGCCTGATTCTGAGACGAAGCAGAGACTTTCTGCTTGACCGCTAAAAAGGTCAGAAAATCCTTTACGTCTGAAGGAGATAATGCTTCAGGATCTTTGTTTTTAGTAAAGCTCTGGAACTTCCGTGTCCATATAGCGTAGGTGTTAAGAAATAAATCAATAATATTGGATATCAATATGTTACTTCTTGATTTTAATCGTATATGTATATTTCCGTGAAAACTGCCATCTAATCCTGAAATAACTTTACCATTTTTCAATCATCCAGTTCCCTTGTAGAAAGCAATACCAAAGAAGCAGGTTTGCGTCAATTATTTGTATAGATCTTTCTCGCAAAATCTCCTTTCAAATCTATTCTATGAGCATTATGAATAAAAGGAAACGGAAGAAATGTGGCCATGTTTCTAACCTACCACTGCACCGCCTTATAGACCGTGAGGAGAGCCAGGGCCACGGTCAGTACAGAAAGGCCGATTTCCAGCCAGAAAGGCTTTGCCTTTAGTGAAACCTTACTTCCTGCTCTCGCGCCGATCATTGATCCTATAAGCACACATAAAGCGGGCAACCATATTATATTGCCGCGGTGCCAGTAGATA
The DNA here is from genome assembly GCA_019313695.1 of Deltaproteobacteria bacterium. Classification (GTDB taxonomy): domain Bacteria; phylum Desulfobacterota; class Syntrophia; order Syntrophales; family UBA2210; genus UBA2210. Next base: position 83 of record JAFDAS010000077.1, on the reverse strand, counting down.
ACCATAGCGGCGGAAGCTGTAAAAATTGTCACAAATAGTGATGTGGCGATTGCCTTGTGAATATTAAAGTGCATGGCCCTCAG
>JAFDAS010000076.1 GCA_019313695.1 Deltaproteobacteria bacterium | reverse complement strand
TTCCATATATTTCCAGCCGCCACCGAGGGCCTTGTAGAGACGCACCAGGTTGGAGACGACAGCTCCCTCGCTCTGTGCCAGTTCATTCTGGAAGGACAGCAGCGAGCGTTGAGCTATCAGTACATTATTGAAACCCTCCAAGCCGACCTGGCACTGGTCTCGGATCAGCAGTTCGGCCCACCGGAGGACTTACTGAAATTCCAGAGGTGTTGCCACCTCCTTTCTATCGGACCAGCATTGACTGGTTGCTTCCAACGTTAGTGTTACTCAGCACCTCCGCCCAATACCGCGTAAAGTCTCACTTGGTTAGAGAGTTTGGCCAGGCGGAGCGCGATAAGCACCTGCTGCTGCGCATAGAGGGATCGCTGCGCATCAAGGACGCTTAGGTAGCTGTCAATCCCCTTTGTATAGCGTTTATTTGAGAGGCGATATGTTTCTGCAACTGCATTGACCAGAGATTGTTGCGCAGAGACCCGCTGGTCCACCGTGCCCTGCACGGCAAGGGCATCGGCTATATCCCTGAAAGCCGTCTGGATTGCCTTCTCATACTGGGTCAGGACAATTTCCCGATCGGCTTTGCTGACCCGCAGCGCGGCCCAGGTGCGGGCATCAAAAATCGGTATAGCGATCTGAGGTGCAAAGTTCCAGGTGCCTGAGCCGGATTTGAAGAGACCGGACAGATCATCACTTGCGGTTCCGATCGAGGTGGTCAACGAAATGCGGGGAAAAAAGGCGGCTCTGGCCGCGCCGATAAAGGCGTAGGCTCCCTTGAGCCGATGTTCCGCCGCCACAATGTCCGGCCGTCGCAAAAGTGCCTCGGAGGACAGACCCGGAGAAATTTCCTTGGGCGGGGTTACACTGCTCAGGTCAACCGGTAAAAACTCCTCCGGCGTCGGAGAACCGGCCAGAAGGTTGAGAGCATTTTGATCCTGCGCCACCATTTGCCTGTAGCGGCCGATATCTACTCGGGTCGCATCCAGCGGGGTTTGCGCTCGACGCAGATCCAGCCCGGTCGCGAGTCCAACGTCATAACGCTTTTGAACTAAACTGTATGCGGCCTGCTGGGTTTCAAGGGTGGACTGGGCCAGCTTAAGATTTTCCCGATCCGCAGCAAGGGTCAGGTACACCCTGGCAACCTCGGACACCAGCGCAATCTGCGCGCTGCGGCGGGCCTGCTCCGTGGCCAGGTACTTTTCCAGTGTCTGATCTTTCAGACTGCGAATGCGACCTGCTCCGTGGCCAGGTACTTTTCCAGTGTCTGATCTTTCAGACTGCGAATGCGACCAAAAAAATCGATCTCCCAGGAAGCAATACCCAGATTCATGCTGTATTGTTCTATTGTTCTGGGATCCCCGGGTTTGATAAGATCAGAGGAAAGGCGTTGTTTGCCTCCCGCACCGGCCGCATTGACAGACGGGAACAGTTCAGCCCGTTGAATGCCATACAGCGCGCGCGCCCTTTCCACATTCAAGGCGGCAAGCCGCAGATCACGGTTGTTGCTCAAAGCCGTCTCAATAATCTTTTGAAGCTGTTTGTCGGCGAAAAAATCCTCCCACTTAAGCTCCGGGACGGTCGATGCTCCGGGCATAACCCGCGTGTCTTTGTAGGCCGCACCCTGTGGCCATTCAGCCGGGATCGGCGCCAATGGCTGGGTGTATTTCGGGGCCAGGGAACAGCCGCCCATGAAAACCAACACTCCCAAAAATACTATTTGTCTTCTCATGTTAACGCACCTCCTGGTGGCCGGTGGATTCAATTGAGTGTTCAGGGGTTTGCTCACTTTGTTTCCTTTTGAATAGGCGGGAAACAAGGACAAAAAACAGCGGGATAAAAATGAGATCGATGAATGTGGCGGAGAGCATTCCACCGCAAACGGCGGTGCCGATGGCGTTCATTGCGCCGGCACCGGCGCCGGTGGCGATGGCAAGCGGCAGGACCCCGAAGAAGAAGGCCAGTGAGGTCATGATAACAGGCCGGAATCGTGTTTTGACGGCTCCAAGAGTTGCGTCAATAAGGTTGTCTCCATGTCCCATCCGTTCCTTTATGAACTGAATGATCAGGATGGCGTTTTTTGTCGAAAGGCCAAGGGTGGTAAGAAATCCGATCTGAAAGTAGACATCGTTGGGCAGCCCCCGCAGTGAAGTGGCCAGTATCGCGCCTAATACACCCAGTGGCAGCATCAACAGATTGACAAAAGGGATGGTCCAGCTTTCATACAAAGCAGCCACACACAGGAAGATCACGAAAATGGAAAATGTGTACAGGATAGGCCCCTGAACCGTTGCCATCCGCTCCTGGTAGGAGAGCCCGGTCCAGTCAAAGCCGATCCCCTGGGGCAGCTTCGCAACAAGCTCTTCCATGGCAGCCATGGCCTCGCCGGAACTCCTCCCCGGCGCCGGCTCGCCCCAGATGTTGACGGACGGAAAGGCGTTATAGCGTTCCAGCTTGGGAGACCCCAGGGTCCATCGCCCGGAGGCAAAGGAAGAAAAAGGGACCATCTTGCCCATGCTATTACGCACATAGAGTTTTTTCAAGTCGTTCGGCAGCATGCGATAAGGAGCGTCCGCCTGGACAAAGACCCGTTTGACCCGTCCGGCCTGGATAAAGTCGTTGACATAAGCGCTGCCGAAGGCCGCCGCGATGGTGTTGTGGATGGAGGTGATGGGAACGCCTAAAGCCCCGGCCTTGTCCCAATCCACGTCAACCCGGTATTCGGACACATCTTCCATGCCGTTGGGCCGGACCCTGATCAGTCGCGGATCCTGCATGGCCATGCCGAGTAGCTGGCTGCGGGCAGACATCAGTTTTTCGTGGCCCAGTCCGCCACGGTCCTGCAACTGAAAATCAAACCCGGTGGCATTACCCAGTTCGATGACCGCCGGAGGAGGAAAAGCGAACACCATGGCTTCTTTTATCTGTGAAAAGGATCCCATGGCCCTGCCGGCGATGGCCCCAACCTTCAGGTCCGGCCGCTCGCGCAGATGCCAGTCCTTGAGTTTGGCAAATCCCAGGCCCACGTTCTGCGCTTGACCGGAAAAGCTGATACCTGAGACGGACATGAAGGATTCCACGCCGTCTTTCTCGTTCACTAAAAAATGGTCCCTGACCCTATCCATGACCTTTCGGGTCTGCTCCAGAGTTGAACCCGACGGAAGCATGGCCTGTACCAACAGGATCCCCTGATCTTCATCCGGCAGATAGGCGGTGGGCATCCGGTGAAAGAGGATGCCTACCGCCGTCACGATCAAGAGGTAGATCACCATGTAGCGCAATCTCCTTGAAAAGGAGCGACCGACGATGCCCACATAGAGGCCTCTGACCCGCACAAAGCTCCGATCAAACCACCTGAAAAAGGGGCGCAGGAAAAAGACCGCATTATCTGAAGGGTGATGTCCGGCTGGTATCGGTTTGAGGAGAGATGCGCAGAGGACCGGGGTGAGGATCAGGGCCACAAAAACCGACAGCAGCATGGAAGCGATGATGGTCACGGAAAACTGGCGGTAGAGAACCCCGGTGGAGCCCTGAAAGAAGGCCATGGGGCCGAAGACCGCCGAGAGCACCAACCCGATACCGATCAGGGCGCTGGTAATCTCGTCCATGGACTTGGCCGTGGCCTCCCTGGGAGAGAGGCCCTCCTCGGCCATGATCCTCTCCACGTTCTCCACCACCACGATGGCGTCATCGACCAGCAGACCGATGGCCAGCACCATGGCGAACATGGTCAGCATGTTGATGGAGAGCCCGAAAAACCCCAGAACCGCGAAGGTTCCCAGGAGCACCACCGGCACCGCTATGGTTGGGATCAGGGTAGCCCGGATGTTGCCCATGAAAAGATACATGATCACAAAGACCAGCAGGATCGCCTCGAACAGGGTCTTGACCACCTCGTCTATGGCCACGACGGTAAAGGGGGTAGTGTCGTAAGGATAGATCACCTTCATGCCGGGGGGAAAATACCGGCTCATCTCTTCCAGTTTCTTCTTGACGGCATTGGCTGTATCCAGCGCATTGGCGCCGGCAGCCTGCCGGATGGCCATAGCGGCGGAGGGTTTACCATTGTAATTGGCTATAACATCGTATCTCTCGGTCCCTAATTCCGTTCGCCCCACGTCCTTGACCCGCACGATAGAGCCGTCCGGATTGGTGCGGATTGGAATGGCGGCGAACTCCTCCGGGGTCTGAAGCAGATGCTGAACAATGATGGCGGCGTTCAGGCGCTGCCCCTTCTCCGCCGGCGCCCCGCCGAACTGACCGGCGGAGACCTCGACGTTGTAGGCCCGCAAGGCCATGATGACATCCTCCATGGTCAGGTTGTAATTAGTGAGTTTGTCGGGGTTAACCCAGACCCGTATGGCATACTGGGTGCCGAAATTTTCAACCTCGCCCACACCCGGTACCCGTGACAGTATCTTTTCCAGGTTGGACTGGGCGTAGTCTCTCAAGTCATAGCCGTCCATGCTGTTGTCTTCGGAGATCAGCCCCACGATCATCAGGTAGTTCTTGGTCGATTTACTGACCTTGACCCCCTGACGCTGCACCACGTCTGGAAGGCTGGCCATGGCGAGCTGCAGCTTGTTCTGCACCTTGGACCAGGCGAGATCCGGATCGGTCCCCGGGGCAAATGTCAGTTCAAGCCGGGACGCTCCGGATGAAGAACTGGTGCCGGAGAGATAGAGCATATCGTCTAAGCCGGTCATCTTTTGCTCGATGATCTGCGTGACAGTGTTTTCAACGGTCTCGGCCGAGGCTCCGGGATAAAACGAGTCAATGGCGATGGAAGGCGGCGCAATGGGCGGATTCTGCGATATGGGCAGATTGTAGATGGCCAGCCCGCCGACCGTCATGATGATGATGGCGATGACCCAGGCAAAGACCGGGCGGTCCAGAAAAAATCTCGATAACATCAGGCACCTCCGTCCTTACGCTTTTGTGGCTGTGCGTCGGGACCGGCTACAGCTTCACGCTCGGCTTGAGTCTCATTAAAGGGGACCACCTTCACAACCGTACCCGGCCGCAACATCTGCAATCCCTCAACGATCACCCGATCACCGGGATCAAGACCTGCGGAAACGAGCCATTTGTCGTTGATGGCACGGTCAAGGGTGAGCATCCGCTGTCCGACCTTGTTTTCAGCATCCACGATCAGCGCGACGGGATTCCCCTTGTGATCGCGGGACACACCCTGCTGAGGGACAAGGATGGCTTGTTCATTAATGCCTTCTTTAATCACTGCCCGGACGAACATGCCCGGCAGGAGAACACCTTTTGGATTTGGAAAGACAACCCGCAGGAGCACAGATCCGGTCGTCGGGTCCACCGTAACATCGCTGAATTGCAGCATCCCTTCCAGGGGATAGGAAGTGCCGTCTTCCAGAATGAGCTTGACCTTGTTCTGGTCTGTTCCATGGTTCTTGAGACGGCCGTCCTCCAGGCGCCGCTTTAGACGCAGGAGTTCGGTGGTGGATTGAGGGACATCCACGTAAATGGGATCGAGTTGCTGGATCGTTGCAAGAGGCACGGGCTGATAGGCCGTAATTATGGCGCCGTCGGTCACGCTGGATATGCCGATGCGGCCGGAGATGGGGGCGGTGATCCGGGTGTAGCCCAGGTTGATGCGAGCCGATTTTACTATTGCTTCCCAGGAGTGGGTATCGGCTTCGGCCTGCTTTAAAGCGGCAGCAGCGTCATCGTAATCCTGCCGGCTAACCGCCTTGTCCGCCACTAATTCTTTGTAGCGCTCGGCCCTCGATCTGATCGAAGGCAGATTGGCCTCAGACCGGCAGAGGGCGGCCCTGGCATTGTCGAGCGCCGCCTGAAAAGGAGCGGGATCGATCTGGTAGAGCGCTTGGCTGGCCTTGACATCGGAACCTTCCGTAAACAGGCGTTTCTGTATCAGGCCGCTAACCTGGGGCCTGATTTCCGCGACACGAAAAGCGGACGTGCGTCCCGGCAATTCGGTGGTCAGGACAACCTTCTGCGGTTTGACTGTCACCGTGGCTACTTCCGGAACAGGACGCGACGACTGGGCTTGCTGCTCGCGGTCGCAACCAGTCAGCAAAAAAACAACCAGCAGAGCCGCCAGCACCACATTCCAGTTAATGGGTTCATGTACCGTTTCATTGAGTTGCATCAGAAATTCTCCAAATATTAATAGTGATATTGATAATAACAAGCGGATTTGGGTTTTTAGAGCCCCCGGGTTTCAGCAAAATAGAGGCAAATAAAGGACTCAAGTTTCGCGCCCTTAATTCCTATTAATGTCAAAGCAGTTGAGTAAAGGAGACGTTGTCCATAAAGACTGTGCCTTTGACCTGCCGCAACCGCCTATACTTACAGCCAAGAGACACTTCAGGGGATATCAATCGGGGATAATTCAAACCGGCTTTGTGTTGCATTTTTATAGTTCTTCCTTTTTATAAAGCTGCTGAGAAAATATATCTAAGATCAGGTTTGCATCAAATGCCTTTTTGTCAGGGTGATCGAGGTGCACAAACAAAAAGGCGTTCGAGAGACCGTCAAGGGCAACCGCAAGAAGGTAGGGATCGAATGCTTTAAAAAGTCCTTTTTTAATTCCGCTTTCAAAGACACTTGCCAGTTTTTCAAGAAACTCTTCAAGCATCAATTTTATGTCGGCATCAAGGCTAGCCTTGATATTAAAACTAGCCCCACGTGTTTCAGCCAGATAAAGACGGACATAATCTAAATTTTCCATAAAAACTTTTATCTTAGCTTCTACACAAGCCCTGATTTTTTCCAGTTCGTTCCCGGATGTTGTGAGCGATGCCATCAATGACGAATGAAACACTTGCGACGAATCTATAATAAGGGCTCTGTAAAGGGCTTCTTTATTTGAAAAAAACTTATAAAGCGTACCAACGGCAAATTCGGAGGTCGTTGCTATTTCATGCATTGAAACATTGTGAAAACCTTTTTCTGAGAAGAGTTTCAAAGCCACCTGAAGAATTTCCTGGCGATGGCGTAAATATTCCCGTTCCTTTCTTGAAAGCCTGGTTTTTTCCATCTTAAACCTCCATGGCTTGTGAGCCATACGTCAATATATGAACCAATCGTCTTTATGCGACGGAATGTTCATATTGTCAAGCAAAAATTGGAGAATCTGGATATTCTATAAAAAAGCGAAAGCGCGACGGGTGAACAGGCGGTTAGAGGGGCTGTGGCGCCGTAAGGGGGCGTTGGCGGGACTTAAGGTCAGGGTCCATAGAATAGTATCTCAGATGTGGCAACGCAGGATCTGGAATCAGTTAAGAAACTGGGGAAAAATGGGGATGCTGGTAAAAATAATGGGTTATTCTTGTGCGGATGTTGCGTGCTTTCTTGGTATAAACACTTCTGCTGTTAATTACTTAAGAAAATCCAGAGGTGCTCACAGTGATATTTTTTACCACGAAGATCACGAAGGATTTTTCTTTATCTTCGCGTCTTTCGTGCTCTTCGTGGTGATTAATAGTAAAATTGCCTAATTTAATAAAATTATATCATATAATAATAAAATTTAAAACCTGTTTTAAATTGACCATGTTCTAATATTTTGATATAGAAACAATACAGGTTTGTGGGGATGTAGCTCAGCTGGGAGAGCGCGGCGTTCGCAATGCCGAGGTCAGGGGTTCGATCCCCCTCATCTCCACCATATTCTCTATTTCCATCCCGTCAAAATATTTCACAACCGGAGATTTTCAAAGGTATCAATATGAGGGCAGATATGAAACGTATAGCTGAAGTTGAGCGAAAGACAAAAGAAACAAATATATGTATTGAGTTGAATATAAACGGTAAAGGCAAGCATAAAATATCTTCAGGCATCCCATTTCTTGATCATATGCTCACGCTTTTTGCTGTTCACGGTTTTTTTGACCTGTCTTTATCCGCTAATGGAGATCTGGATGTCGATTTTCATCATACGGTTGAAGATATCGGCCTTGTATTAGGTGAAGCATTCAATAAAGCTCTTGGTGACAGAAAGGGTATAATTCGATACGGCCACGCTGTTATACCAATGGATGATGCCCTGACCTTTGTTACAATCGATCTGTCAAATCGCCCCTTTCTGGTTTACAATATTCCGGATATTACAGACATCAAGGGAGGCTCTTTTGATATTTATCTTGCAAAGGAGTTTTTCAGGGCATTTGCAAATAAAAGCGGAATGAATCTGCATATAAATGTGTTTTATGGTGAAAATGAGCATCATGTTATTGAATCGATTTTCAAGGCTTTTGGAAGGTCGTTGGATCAGGCTACCTCTTTTGATGAACGTATAACAAATGTTCACTCAACCAAAGGCTCATTGTAAAACAGGTTCACGGTTCAACTGTTTCAACAACTGAATCCGTCAGCCTCTTTTTTTATGTTTTGATCAACTGTGATGGTCTCGTAAAAAGTCTTTTGTGAACGGCTTTGAGCATTTTGGGAAAAAAGCAATTGAGATGTTCATCGTTAAGAAATGCAAGCTGCTTGAGACCGTTAGGCCGAGCTTATATTGATGAATATGCCAGTTGCGCCCAAAATGGTCATGAAGTGAACAAAATCGACTTTTTACGAGTTCATCAATATTATCGATACCACTTTATGCCATTGAAGCCATGCCCGGTCTTATTGATCAAGTAATTTCCGACGATAAATGCTGATAATAGGGTTCCTTTTGCAATCCCACTGGTAATCACTCAGCCACGGATCTACGCTGATTATCACTGATATTTTCTTTTATTATCATATAGAAATCTTTTGAACCGCAATAGCGAGCGCATTCCCCACCACGCTTCTATCCTTGCATACCACTTAGTACTCTAATTCGTAAATATGGTCAGTCAGAGACACCAAAAACAACAGCATTTTTTAAGCCGGTTTTAGAAATTCGATTAGGACAACAACCCGTTAAACTTTAACACCAAATAGGTCAAAAATAAAACACGGTATGTAAAACTCACGATTCCGCCCTCTTGAGCCGTCGAAGCTTCCGGCGAAGATGCTTGCCTTCGGCTAATACTTTTGCTAATATATCAAAATATTAACAGGGTTCACGTATAAGGGACTTACACCCCACCTGTCTGCGTGCGAACACGCACAGGCAGATAAGTTCACGCCCATGCCGGGCGGTACACAATCGGATGCAGCCGACGGCTAATCGTCGCGGCTGATTAACACGATTGGGCTGGCCAAGAAAAAGTAGCATTGATTTCATTCGGATATCAAAATATATTTGCAACAAAGCTGAGTTTCGATTCTGGCAAGTTAACAAAAGGTTTTGACGGGTGGCAAGAGAATAAAGAGAAGTAGAAAAAAGAAATAATACCGGAAAAAAC
>JAFDAS010000075.1 GCA_019313695.1 Deltaproteobacteria bacterium | reverse complement strand
CGTTGCCATCTCCACAATCTCGAACTGGCTGTGTTGAAACTTTGAAACAGGCTTGCCAAAAACGCTGCGCTCCTTACAGTAATCGATGGTGATATCGAGCATGTACTCCGCCGCGGCAACAGCGCAGATAGCCACCATAAGGCGTTCCTGCTGCAGCTTTTCCATGAGATGCAGGAAACCCGTGCCCTTCTCGCCGAGACGGTTTTTCTTAGGAACGCGGCAGTCGGTAAAATAGAGTTCCGCAGTGTCCTGACTGTGCAATCCTACCTTTTTGATCTGTTTTCCCTTTTCAAAACCGGGAGTGCCTTCTTCAACGATGTAAAGATCCATGGCTGCATAGGGACTCTCAATCCTGGGATCTCTGGCGGCCACAATAACGATTCCACAGTTGATACCGTTACTGATGAATGTCTTCTGTCCGTTTATAATGACGTTATCCCCGTCTTCCACCGCTGTGGCCTTTATCGCGGCCAGGTCGCTTCCTGTATTCGGTTCGGTCATGGCAACGGCAGCGATAATGTCGCCTGATATACACCCTGGAAGATACTTCTTTTGCAGTTCTTCCGACCCGTAAGCGGTAATATAGGGAACTACAATGTCACTATGGAGGAAAGTACAGAATCCCCCATGATTCGTCCTCATCATTTCTTCAGTCATAATAACAGAATAAAGAAAATCCGCCCCTAATCCACCATATTCCTCCGACACATCCATACACAGGAAACCCTGACCACCCAGTTTCTTCCAGGCACTCCTGGGCACAATACCAGCTTCTTCCCATTCTTCCACATATGGAATAACTTCTTTTTCGAAATATTTCCTTACACTCTCTCTGAACATCCTGTGTTCTTCAGAATATTGGATGATTTCCATTAATTGTCTTCCCCTCTTTTCATTCCGCTATCTGGCCTTCCCCTCATTTTGGGCGAAGGGAGGGATATAAATAAACTTCAATGTCTCTTTAACCATGGCGATATATTCTTTCTTCCGGAGTTTGACCATCGGCATAAAGAAGTTCGCTCCGGATATAAAGCCATATATCGAATTCATAATAGTCAAGATCTCCAGCATGGACCGGGACGAGGCCGGCTTTCCGTCTCTGTTAAGCCCCATCGAGCGAACGATATCAGAAATGAATTCCGGAACTATAAAATCGAGGCCTTCCTTGTCTCGCGTACGACCGAAATAGCGAAACAGGATAAGATTTGGTATCTCGGAATGGCCGAACAGATAGTCGGTCAACTGGTCGATGGATATCGCGATCCGCTCCTCCAGAGGACGGCCACGTATTACTCTCTCCACCCGTCTGAGTTTCTGCCTGAGATCGTGGTTGATATCCAGTATAACGGCCTCATAAAGGTCCTTCTTACCCCCCCAGTGATAGTGAAGCGTGGAAACATCAATTCCAACCTTTGCGGCAATCATTCTTGTGGTTGTGCCGTGAAAGCCATATTCACCAAACATCCTGCGTGCCGCAGTTAAAATCCTTGCCTTCATGGACTCGGGGGCTCTGCGGGCCTTATCCAGCGGGGTCTCCATGGTTTATTATGCCTCTAATAACGGGCCGGGCGTTTTCGCCCGGCCCGGTTAACCCATAAACAACTCTTCAGCTCAGCAGCGGACCCAACTCACCGAACATATCAAAAACCTGATTAAAGAATTTCGGATTTTCGAGGCTCATAATCTTGTCCCAACTCTCCATAATCTCCTCGGGAGTGGGGATTTTCTCACCATCCGAAAGTATCGCGCCCGGACCGGTCATGATCGCGCTCCTGCTGAAATAACCGAGAGCCGCATTGATCATAACTCCGGAGTCCTCACACTGTTCGGAACACATGTAGAGTACCAGGGGAGTGATTAAATCCGGTTTCAATTTGGCAAAAAGGTCGGGCGGCAGAACATCTTCCGTAAGCCGTGAAGCGGCAACGGGAATCAGGACATTGGTTTTGATGTTGTACTTGGCTCCCTCGAGCTTCAGCACATTGGCAAGCCCGGCAACACCCGCCTTTGCCGAAGAATAATTGGCCTGACCGAAGTTACCGAACAGGCCGGCTCCCGAAGTCGTCATAACGATTCTTCCATATCCGTTTTCACGCATGTTAATAAAGGCCGGTTTCGTAACACAGTAAGCCCCCCTCAAATGAACCCCCACAACGGCATCCCAGTTTTCCTCTTCCAACTTGTGAAAGGCACTGTCCCGGAGAATGCCGGCGTTATTCACAAGGATATCAACCTTGCCGAACGCGTCGATGGCTGTCTGGACTATACCCTTTCCCCCTTCAACAGTCGCCACATTGTCATAGTTCGGCACCGCTTCACCGCCGAGGGCCTTTATCTCTTCAACAACTTTGTTCGCCGCCGCGTCACTCGACCCGACTCCGTCCCTTGTGCCGCCAAGATCGTTTATCACCACCTTCGCCCCTCTCTTCGCGAATTCAAGGGCGTGGCATCTTCCCAGACCGGCGCCGGCGCCGGTTACAATAGCTACTCTGCCTGTAAAATCAATCTTTGACATACTCAGCTCCTCCTTTATCGTAGTTAGTCTTTTGCTTAACCTTTGGCTTTGGCTGGCAACGCTGCCTCAAAATTCCCTGTTATCTTGACATCACCATTTTCATCCTGGGCAATAACATCGCATGTGATCAGGTTATCACCGTCTTCAACACGTTTATCCGTCACGGTTCCGCTGACGGTAATTGTGCTGTTTTTCTGAGTCATGCCGGCGAACCGAACACCGAATTTTTTCAGATACTTCTGAGGAATCCATGCCGTGATGGCCTGGCCGACAATACCCATGACCAGCATGCCTTGCGATATAACACCATTTTTCATACCCACCGCCATGGCAAACTCATCGTCGTTATGAAGAGGGTTAAAGTCACCGGATGCTCCCGCATACATGACGAATTGAAGTTTCTGGAGAGGACCCTTTACCAGCCCGGGCATGGCGTCGCCCACATTGACGTCTTCAAAATAGATTTGCTCTGCCATCATCAACCCCCTATTTTCTTTCAATGAGCAGCGATCTGGCTTTCGCAACCTTTTCGCCTCTCTGATTTGTATAGAGTACTTCCACGGAAATCATATCCATCTTGGAGCCGGATTTGCTCGTCTTCTCCTCCATCTTTGTTATCTTCGGGGTGCCGGTAATCACGTCCCCGGGATAAATCAGCTGATAGTATTCGTACTCTTCCTCACCGTGGAGCACCATCATAAAATTGATCTTCAGATCGTTAATGATATCGGGCATTTGACCGCACCACATCATGGGAACGGTTAAAAACGTCGGCGTCGCCGGGGTATCTTTGTAGCCCGCCTGTATCGCGGCATCCCTGTCGAGATATACCGGGTTAGGATCACCGATCGCCTTCGCTAATTCCTTTATCTTGCCTCGTTCCACCTCCCAGGTCATGGGAGCATACTCTGTACCGGCTTTTGATAAATCAGCCATAGGTTACCTCCTTTTTTAAAGGTTTCTACACCCTACCCATCATATTTTCCGACAATGCCTATACTGCAGACATTCATAAAGGGAAATCCTCCAAGATTGTGCGTCAGGCCAAATTTCGGGTCCTTGAGTTGCCTGTCTCCTGCTCTGCCGTGCAGCTGCAGATACATCTCATACAGCATACGCAGGCCCGATGCACCAATGGGATGACCGAAGCACTTCAGACCACCGTCAACCTGGCAGGGAACCTTACCGTCGATATCATAGAATCCATCCATAATATCTTTGGGCGCCTGACCCCTTTCAGATATATGCAGGTCCTCCATGGTGACCAGTTCCGTAATGGAGAAACAGTCATGTACCTCCATCATGCTTATCTCTTCTCTCGGATTCTTTATCCCTGCCTCTTTGTAGGCTGCTGTACTCGCCTTCGTTGTCGTCAGGAAATGCGCTCCATCCCAGTCATAGGCCAACTCCGTTCCGTTGCTCAGCGAGAGCTGCAGGGCCTTAACCGAAACAAGATCCCTCTTACCAAGAGATTTCGCAATCTCCGGCGTCGTCACTATGGCGCAGGCAGAACCGTCACTCACGCCGCAACAGTCAAACAGGCCCAGCGGATAGGCAATCTGAGGTGAATTCAAAACCTGTTCCTCAGTCACGGCTCTTCTCAGATGCGCCTTCGGGTTCAGAACACCATTCGCGTGGCTCTTTACCGATACATGGGCCATTGCCTTCTTGACATCATTGATATCAAGACCATATTTTGCCGCATAGCCGGTAGCCAGCATCGCGAAGCCACCCGGTGCGGTCATATTGGCCATCCATAGCTGATTCAGTGTTCCCATGGCAGAACTGAAGTCCGGCAGACCGCCATATCCGATGTCCTTCAATTTTTCAACACCGATTGCCAGCGCTATATCGCAGGCGCCGGACGCCACCGCGTAAACCGCGCCCCTGAACGCCTCGGTACCGCTTGCGCAATAGTTTTCCACACGGGTTACCGATATGTTGGGAAGACGCAGTGCCATAGATGCCGGAAGCGCGCTTTTCCCTATGTTGACCTCATCAAAACAGGAACCCAGCCACGCCGCCTGAATATCTTTTCTTTCGATTCCCGCATCACCCAGACATTCCTGGAATGCCTCAACCATCAGTTCTTCAGCACCGTCATTCCACCTTTCACCGAATCTCGTGCACCCCATACCGAGTATTGCGACTTTATCTCTTATTCCTGTTGCCATTACGCATCACCTCCTTCTACCTGTGGTACGGCTTTCCAGAAATACCCGGTAAAGCCCCGCATACCGTCGGAATATCTCTTTCTGAAAGACATCTTCGCATTCATGCCCACCTTTACCTGATTGAGGTCACAGTCGGTGAAATCGAGCATGGTTCTTCCGCCTCCGTCATATCCTATCAAACCATATACAGCAGGGGGATCAACAGACGCCGAGAGCATATCCCCGGTAAACATCAGGATTTTTGCATCCTTGTCGGCAAATTCATAATCTTCGAAGTCATTTACAGCCCAGCAATCGGGATTAACACAGACCGGCATCGGAGGGAACTGCGGTGTCCCGCACTTTTTGCACTTTACGCCCACCAAACCAAGCAACATCTTCCGTTTTCTCCACAGAACTGTAAGCGCGGTATTTGGATTCGCCTCGCCCCTGATTCCCAGGTCGGCAACGATGAGGTCTCTGAACTTTGCAAATTTCTGATAACTTGCCAGCTCGACCCTGTTCGCAAGAGACCCTTTTATACCCTTCGGACCCTTGAAATCTTTAATCTTATCAGTTACCTCGAAGGCCATGACATCGCATCCCTGGCCAAAGCTTGCCAGCAGAAGCTTATCTCCGGGCTTCGCCTCTTCCAGCGCCGCGACAAACATGACAAATGGGTGCGCCGTTCCGGTATCACCGCATACGGCATGCATATTGTTCTGAGCTTTCTCTTTATCGATACCGAGTTTTCTTGCGATTCCCTTATGAGTGCCGCCGAAATAACAGGGATATATCACCTTGTCGAATTCCTCTATCTTCATCCCCGACTTGTTCAGAAAGCCTGTTATCGCTTCGGGTATGATCTTGCCGTAACCTTCATCCCTCTGCCATCTCTCTTCCCAGCCATAATCGAATTCTTTGCCGGCGCCTCTGTAATGGTCGATAAAGTCACAGCTCACGGAATAACTGCCCTTAAATTCCGCTATGACATCATCTTTTCCGAACAATAACGCCGCCGCCCCGTCCCCATAGAACATCTCGAGCATGGTCGCCATCTTTGTCCTGCGCTGATCGGACGCAACCACGAGGACGCTGTCCTTCTTACCTGCTTCGACAGCTTCCAGTGCCGAGATTGCCGCCGTTGTTCCAGCCTTCATGCATGCGCTAAAGTCGGCGTTCGAAACACCTTCTTCCTTCATATTAAGCGCTGTCGCAACGATTCCCGCATTGAGTCTGTCGGCAAAGGGAAGTGTCGTGGATGCGAGACTGACACCATCCAGAGCCTTCCTATCTTTACCATTCATGCAGTCATAGGCCGCAGCAACCGCCATACTGACGGCGTCTTCGTCCCAGTTGGCCACCGATTTTTCCCCGCCTGCGACTGCCATAATGACGGGGAAATACCATGCCATGTTCTGGACGATAACCATCCTGCTGAGCCTGTAGCGAGGGATATACCCCCCGTAGGATGTAATACCTACCATACTAAATCCTCCTTTCCTGTTGTTTAGTTTCCATTTTTTGAAAAATCCATTCCTGGATGAACACTCTTCATAACACATCCCTGCCTCTTGAAGAGGAACAGACCCGCCCCGGACACTCTGTAATCCTTTGCACGGTATCTGTTACCGAGAAGCGAATACGTTGCAAGAAAAATCTGAGGAAAATTCCATCATGACATTCCATCGATTGATGGACGAAGTGACAAAAAAAATTCTCCTTCTTTTTTAACCCACCCCCATTACCAAAAGCAGCATAAATCACGCAGATTCCGAAAGTCAAGAGAAAAATCAGTTTCGAAAAAATTAATCTGTTTTTCCTGTGAAGGGGGTGAGACAGCCAAAGAACAAAAAGTGGCCAGGCACCCGTTTCACCTTAACAGACAAGTAAATTCATTGCGTATTTAAGTAGTGTGTTTATAATTATAGTGTCCGTTCGTAAGGGATGGGCGCTGACTTTCAGAGGGTGGGGGCGGGGACTTCTGACAGCTGTGTCTCTTATGATCGCAACGGCATCCATCAACATTCCTGTTTTTTCATCTGCACCAGTGGAGATATAATTTTTGTCCATTGTTCCCTGAGAGTTTTGTAGTACTGCGGTTTGTCATGCACTATGGATTGAAGTCCCATCCCTCCGATGATATAAAGAGACAGGTTCATTATCGTTTCAACCGGGACATCTGCCGCATCGGTAGCCTGCATGTACTCTCTCCAGTTTTCGTCTAATATGCTCACAAAATGTTCAAAAGCCGGTACCAGCAATTCACGAAGCTCCGCATCCGTGCGGCCGGCAACCGTTAATTCCACCCAGACATTCCTGTTTCTGCCCTGATAAAAATTATCCCAGATAAAATCGAGAAGCACTGCTATCGGATCATCCCCCTTTCCCAGATCCGGAACGGCGCCCCGGGCCTTCTGAATCGCGTCTCCGAAAAAAGCTTCTGATGCCGCCGCAATAAGTTCCTTTTTGCTGCTGTAGTGATGCCCCCACGCCCCCCGGGACACGCCTGCCCGTTCCAGAATTCGTGAAAGAGATGTCCCATGGTATCCGTAATCATGCAGACAATCCAGTGCCGCCTCAATAAGTCGAGCCCTCATCTCTCTGCTTCTTTCTTCCTGAGTCCTCCTCTTGCCGGGGGCATTTACTGATGACTGACCATGCTCCTTGTTCATTACAATCCCAATCCCTTCTTTTCGAGAAGCATTTCCATAAAGGCATCCGCCCGCGTCTCAAACTGAGCAACTGAAAAATTCTGATCATCCATATGATCCGCGTCGATAATAACAGAAGGAACCCCCAGTTCTTCTTCCAGGGCCCTCTTTATGTCCATTTGCCCCAGCGTTATGGGAACGCAGGATTTATTCCGATGCAGGATAGCCCCGTCAATGGAATAATCTCTGCAGGCCTTGAGCACCATCTCTTTGCGCTTGTTCACGGAAACGCAGGAAACCATGGGATAGGACATAAGACTCTTCATCGCCAGCGCCTCAAGCGGATGCTCCGTATCGAGTCTCAAAGACCAGGCTGCCGAATAGGTCTCTGCCACAACAACACCCCCCATCTTCTCAAAATAGTTAAACAGCCCCATATTGTACCAGAGGGGAATATTGTCCCAGAAAAGCCTGACCTTCTCCTTCTCGACAACTCCTATTCCCGTCCTTGCCCTTTCTTTAACCTCATCACGCACCAGGGTAAGAAAGTCTACGGCTTCCTGAGTACCCTGCCGTGTAACCATAACAAACATTACACCCATTTCCGCCGCGGAAAATGGAGTGGGAATACATTCTCTGTAGGTCATAATTTCATCCCACAGGGCACAGGCACGGTCAGACAATTCAACAACATGCTTCAACCTGTCATAATCCATCTTATGTCCCGTGACCTCGGTCAGGAAATCTAGAGTTATTGTCAAATGTTGTGTATGGGATCATTAGGCAGCGATCCTGGTTTCTTCAATACCATTGATAAATTTTACTCCTTCAACCACTTTTTCTAACTTTTTATAACCAGA